>JBGSNT010000046.1:0-43398 GCA_041739575.1 Nodosilinea sp.
GTCATAAAGCTGAGGGGAATCTTGCGCTCTAGTAGCTCAATCAGGGCAGCGGGGGAGACGGTGGCTCGGCCCAGTATGACCACCCCATCAACTTTGATCAGGGGCACATCCAGCAGGGTTTCTTTTTGGGCGCGCACCCGCAGGCGTTCGTCGGTTTTGCCAATAAAGGCATCGTCAGTAGAGATGTAGACGGTTCCCATGGCGATATTTAGAGGCTCCTTAGTGGGTTTCCTGGTAACGGCTGACTTTCTTGGCGGCCTGGGGCACACATTGGGAGTAGAGGCTACACCCACGACAGCGTTTGGTGTAAACCGGGGGCGGCATGGTGCCGGTGGAAAGCAGGGTGCGGACGGCGGCGAGGGTGGCGATCGCATACTCCCTCAGCCTTGGTGAAATCTCGACGGGCTGGCGCTGGTGCGATTGGGCGTAGTAGACAAAGCCCTGGGTAACGGTTTTTCCGGTCATATCCTCCAGGCAGAGGGCCTGGGCACAGACCTGGAGTTCATCGTTATCAAATTCGCCCCGGTGGCCACGCTTGTATTCGACAGGGTAGAGTTGGCCATCGGTTTCTTCGATCAGGTCAGATTTGCCGATCAGGCCGTAGCGATCGCTCTTGAGCCAGATGGCTCTCACCTGCCAGGTGTCTTCTCGTTGGTTGCTACCCAGTGTGTGGACGCGATCGTGCAGGCCGGTGCCTTCGAGGGTGTATTGGTTGTCGATGAACTCCCCGGCACAGAACATGCGCCAGCAGCGGTGAGCGCAGTAGGCGTATTGATTAAGAGCCGCGATGGGGATGTAGTCAGCTTCGATCATCAGTCTCAATTCTCACTTTGATGCCTTTGCCGAGGTATTTGGTGATGGATTCACCGAGCTGTTCTTCGACCGATTTGGGGGGTGGCTTGCTAAAGACATCACGGGTAAAGCAGTAGAGCACGACCCCGAGCATGATTAAAATTTCCATGGCGGAACTCCTAAAAATAGGCAAAACGACTCTGTGCCCTTGCTGATAAGGGCTAATGGTGAAGACAGGGGCTACTGGTAGTTAGACCACTCGGCGGGTCATACCCATGCCCATGGGGGTTTTGCGACCCATTCCGGCATAGAGGGCAAAGTCGGCTAGGGTGTTGAGTTGCTTTATGGTGTCGCGATCGACGCTGCCGAGAATTTGGTAGGTGACTTTGCCGACGCAGCCCATGAACTGGTTGGCGGGGTTGACCCTCGCCCCGGTGTGCTGGAACTGGGTGCGGGGGTCTTGGGCTACCTCGGTACGAATATCAAAATAGCTGGGCTGAACGGCGTCGATGATGTCTGGGGAGAATTCAAGACTACTGTGGTGGTTCCAGCGGCGGAGTAGGCTGCCGAAGACACTGGTAGGGGTGGGCAAGGCGGTGTCGTATTTGCCCTGGCGAAAGGCGGTGGGGGTGTAGAACTGAAGGCTGAGTTTGCGGTCTGTCTCGGAAGCCTGGTCATAGAGTTGCTGGTAGTTGCAAAAGTTAGCCCACGGCTGAGTGCTTTGGGGAGTGCCGAGAATGCTGGTGATATGGAGGTCGGCAGGCCCGAGGTGCCAGGGTTGGTTGGGGTTTAGGTTGAGCCAGAGCTGACTGAGGTTGCCAAAGAGGCAATCATCCAGCAGTGAAATACGCCACCAGCAGGGGGTATTGGGGGCTATCGGTTTGCAGTAGGTCCAGCGGAGGGGGGAACGGGGTGATGGGATGATGGGGTGATGGGGTGGCGGAGAAATCCCTACTGCCCTTTCACCACCACTCCCCCACTCCCTTACTCCCCCATTTTTAATCACTTGCAGGGGACTGAGGGTAAAGGATTTGTTGCCTTCGTTGGCGTGGAGCTGGTTGCCCATGGCCACATCGACGGAGCTGACCAGGCTGAGGAAGAGGGCGTGGAGGTGTTTGCCGGTGGTAAAGCCGGGGGGGATAGGGGTTTCGGGTAGGAGGTTGAGGACGAGGCTGTGTGGCATGGCTAAAAAGATTAATTGTTAAATCGGTATTCCATATTGGCGGGAATCTTAAGGGGCTCTTTGAGTCCTTCAAAGCTGTAGTATTCACCAACCATTCGCACGTTGCGAATAAGGCTGACGGGGGGCATATTGATGGTGTCGTAGCTCAGCACCTGGTTGGTGAACATGACATCCAGCGGGTTGAGTGGATAAGGGAAAGAGAACTCCTTCTTAGAATTGCGTTTGGGGGCTGGTAACTCTTTCACATCAACCTTAGCTTTACTCATCCACTTGCCCAGTCGAATCCAGCGGGGAAGGGTTAAGGACTGGTTGGAGATGACAAAGAACTCGAACTGACTTTCAGGGGCAATTTCCTTCGCTCGGCCAAAGCTGGGGATATTCTTCTGAGTTTTCTGCATCTCAACGTGGTAGCGGTTGTCGGCATATTTCCAGGTGTTGAGCACTGCTGTATGGCGAACAGCCCTGGCGGGAGTGACGTAGATGCCCTGCTGATTGAGCGGCGTGAGATGCGCTTCATACATGGGTACCTGCTCGGGACAGAAGTAGCGATAGCCGCTTCCTTCTGGAACAGTCGTGGCATATTTGGCGCTGTCTACTAGCCCTAGGGCATAGCAGAGAGCATAGTTATGCAGCACGGGCTCTGTTTCGTAGAGTCGCCCAATTTCGCGGGTGGCGTAGTAGAGGTTGTCGTGTAATTCTAGGGTGCCGCGATAGACATGGGGCATGGCTATGACCTCGCACCAGCGGCTTTTTTCTTGCCAATGTGCTTCTCGGCATAGGCTTTGGCTTCTTGATTGGCCTGGTCAAGGATGGATCGAATGCCGTCTTCACTGGCGGTTAAGGATTTGACTTCTGCAAGTAAAGGTTGGAAGGCTTCACCAATCAAGTCGGTATGCACAATGAATTCCTCTGCCATGAGTGTCTGAATTGCAGCCTTTGCGGCTTGGGTTACATCATCCTCATCGAGGGGATCGGGGGCTTTGAGGGCGCTATCAGCTTTCATTTGGTCGTAGATAGCCTGGGTCCAGCGCAGGTTGCTGACGATTTCGCCATCGGCAAATACCACCCCGATTAACTCGTTGCGGACTCTTCCGGTGCGGGTGGTTTGTGCGCCATAGTGACGAGTTCGCAAGATGTTGTTAAAGACGTAGAGGAAGCTGGCTTCGGTGGGGTCTTTGAGGGTAACGATACTGGGAAAAAAGACCTGGGGCCGAATGTGATCTTGCTGGTTAATTCGGCTGGTGACTTCGCCAGGTTTACCTCCCTTCTCTCCTTTCGAGGCCATGGTGCCGTTTTCATAGGGGGCGTTGAGGGTAAAAGTTTCGTGGGATTCATCGAAGGCGGTTATGGAGAAGGCCGTATCGACCACTACTTTGGACTTTTCTGAACCAGAATCGCCAATGGCAAAGCCATAGATGATGCAGTCAGGGTTATCCATGCCGAATTCGACGTTGTACTCACATTCCTCTGGTTTGACAAAGCCATAGGTACGAAGCAGTTCGCGCCCAACTAACCGCTCTGGGGTAGACTGCTTGCGCTTGAACATAGAGAGGCGGCTAATAGTGTTTTTGTCTTCTACCCCGGCCCGAACCCGCGATTTATTGAGTTCGCCATCAGTTTGAAATAGCGGATAAGACTCGGTGACGCGCACGGTTAGGAAGTGGGCGTATTTACCCATGGGCTTGTAAGGGATTTCGGTGTGGAAGAACTTGGAATTGAGAGTTTTTAGCAGAGCCATGTTAGTTATCCTTTGGTAAGTAAATTTGGTCAATTAGCTTAGAGATAAATTGCCTGAGTGCTACTCGGCCTCATCCTTGGCCGCTTCGCTTTGGGCTTTTAGCTCTTGGTTTTCTTTGTCTTGCTCTAGGCGGTAAAGAAATTCACAGGTGTCACGAATCAGGTTGAGTTGACGACCGGCTAGGCGGGCGCGATCGCCCGCAAAGGCTTTTTCAAACACATCAACAACGAAATAGCGGGCAAAGTCGAGGACAAGTTGGCGCTCTTTCTCGCGATCGCTGACCACCCAACGCCCTTCAGCAGTGGAATTATGGACTCGATCCATCAGCTTGAAGACTTCCGCCGCCACAACAGTAACGAGGGCATCGTCATGGAACATGCTGGACTCAGCTTTAAGGATGGTGTCAGAAGCAATATCAATAGGTTTGAGAACGGCGTTAGCTTTAGCGTTGTAGCGTTTGTTGGCCCGATAAAACTGCCGATACAGATCGGTCAATTTCTTAGGATGGTTTAGCGATGAGTCAGCGGTCAAAATCCAGTCCTCCTGGTCAAAGTTGTAGGTAGCGTAGGGGTCAAAGCAGGGGTAAAAGTGATGAGCGTAGAGCCTGATTTTCTGGGGGTTGGGGGCATCCGCTTTTTGGCCTCGGCTCCACTTCGCCAGGTAAGAGAAGACATATAGCGGGCTGGTTTCCATGTCTTTTGCTAACTCAGTGAAGCGCCCCCAGTTGGCGTCATAGCCACCCTTGCCCTGCTTAGCGTTGACATCCATATGAATGGCATAGGCGGCGGTCAGGGTATTCAGAGGTGCGGGATGCTTGATGCCAGTCTCGTCAGTCCAACCCTCAATGATGAAGTCGAGCCGGAATCTGTCCTGTCCTACTAGGGTACGGAAGGCGTGGGGGGCGCTATCGAGAAAGACGCTTTCCTCAAATTCGGCCCCATCGGTAAAGGGGGGAATCGGAGACTCGGAGACAACAGTTTTGACATCCAGAATCATGGGGAAGGCAAAAGCTAACCAAGTTGGCATCACCCAAGATTCAGTGTCGGTGCTGTCACGCCCTGGGGGTAGAGCCATGAAGTAGAAGGTGAGCGGCTTGTCTTCGGGATAGGCCAGCTTGAAGGTGCGATCGCGCTTAAAGTTCGGGTCGTCATCGGGCAATTGCTTCCGCTGGGCCAGGTCTTCTTCCATCAAGAAGGCATCCACGGTTTGATACTTTTCACGGCCAAAGTCGGCCTCTAGCTGCTTGCTGATGAAGTGGTTGCGAATGCTGGTATCGAAACGAGTTTGGGCGATGTTGCTGTAGGCCCGATGCAGAAAGGAGTTGGTCTCTGGGGTGAAGTAGTAGGTGGGGTAAAAGTAGAGGTAGCGGTATTTGCCATCTTCAAACCGCTTGCCTACCGCCTGGGTCTGGTTCATCAGAATTTGCCGCAGCATCATCTCAATGCCAGAGATGCTAGAAATGTTGCGTTTTGCGTTTGAGCCGCCCAGGTGTTGTTTATTGGTATAGACCTGGGGAGTAAACAGCACCGCTGATTCCATCTGTTCGCTGACTGAGTAAGGCGAGTGGGAAATAGAGCAGATCATCTGCCGTCCCCGCCCTGGCTTTTTGGCCGCATTGTAGTAAGCCAGCTCTTTTAAGAAGGTGTCTACTTGCTCGGATACTGAGGGAGATTGGTTTTTACTGGGCAGCATGACCACTTTGCCAACCCAGTCGCGGACATCTCCCCACCCGTCTGATGCTTGATACTGGGCCACAACAGGTTGTGTGAGTTGAGTGACATGGGCGATGACAGTGCTACAGGTGTCGCGCAAGTCTTCAATGCCGGGGTTCTTTTGTAGAAACTTCGCTGCCAAGAAATACCATTCGTAGGGCACACCCCCGGTATTGCCTTTCAGCTTCAGCTCCTTTAGCTTCTCGTTAATGCGCTGAATTTCGCGAATCTGAGGTGAATAGTCTGAGAGTTGCCAAAACTCAGCTACCTTGTGAATGATGCTGTCGGGTAAGACCCCTGGCTTAATTTCGGGCAGTTCCGGCAAGTCTTTTTGCTTCTTGCGCGTTTTGGCCCGTTCTTTGATGATTGTTTCAAGCTGATTGACTCGTTCGCCCCAGATTTTGCGGCTGATCAGGTCGCCAAACTCAGCGAGTTGGTCAATACGAATATCGTCGGTAAAAGCAAAATCGTAATCAGCCGGGAGGACACCCCGCTGCTGGAAGGCAATCAGATTTTCGCTACGTTTAGTGCCAACTGATGCTTTATTTGGGTTCAGAATGCGGAGAGTAGCATCTAGGGCTACCTGCATCAGCCCCGGATCGTCAAAGAATAGGTTGTAGTATTCGGCATATTTCATGCCTTTGCCGTCGCGGCCAAAGCCAGTTTGGCGGAGGCGAAGTTGCCCAGCACACAGTTCTTTAATACTGGCGACCACGCGATTGGGCAAGGTGCTGGGGCTAACGGCGGGGGCTTCTCGCTGGGCCAGATAAATTACGCCAGTGGGTAGGTAAAGCAGCGTTGTATAGTGCTCTTCGCCTGGGGTATTGAGGCTAGTGTGGGCATCCATCAGGGCGTTGTTGACTACGTTGGTCAGCACCCCTCGGTTTTCGGCGATCGCGTGATATGTAAACCGCAGTTGCCCGTCGCTGAGGCCATGAATGATTTCGTTTATCCCAGAGTTTTCGGCATCTTGGGGATGTTTGATGATGGAGGCAAGGCGATCGGCTAAGCAGGTAAGGTCGGCCAGGCAGCGGAGAGTGCGATCGCGCAAAACCGGGTTCAGCCCATCCTCAGACAAATTAAGGTTGGTGTCATTCCGTCGCTGGGCGTTGTAGGCCAAAAACAGCAGGTCATCACGGTATTGCTTCCAATCATCTGGGGCGTCTGGACAGATGAAGCGATCGAGCCCCAACGCCTGCACCAACACCGTGATAATCTCTCGATGCTCGACTATAGAGCGCTTGCGGATATCTTCTTCTGGATCTCGCCGGATAGCTCTAAACTGCTTCGGCATATTGGGAATTAGGTCATAGTCAAACTTCTCAAAGTCGTGCAGGATAAAACCTGATACCAACAACCGACGCTCTTGCTCGTTAACCAAACGCTTAGCGGTAGTATCGAGCCGTTGTAGTCGTTGCTCAATCAGGTTGGCGGGGAATAGCCCGTTGAGGATGTGGGTGTTAAGCGATTGATCAGCGGCATTATCGCGGCGAATGGGTTCTTTGCCCGCCGCAATACGCTTAGGGTTAACGACCCGGTCCAAATATTCTGCGAAAAACTTGCCGCCTTTAGCGGTGACACCAACGGTGTACTTCAGCAGATTGGGTAAAACCATCTCTGCAAAGTCCAACATGACAACATCACCAGGATTTTGACCCTGAATCGCTTCTCTCAAGAGCTTAAGAGTTAGCAGTTCCCTTGCAGCGGGTTCTACCGTTCTGTCACTTTCTTCGTCGAACCCGAAGTCTTCTTCAAGCCAGGAGTCATCGAGGTCTTCTAATCCAGAATCTTCATTTTGAGTGTCTAGCAACGATAGTTGTTCTGGATCACCAGACTGCTTAGGACGCTCCATAGTGGATCTCCTGTAGTTAAATCTTGGACTGCATGTAGCAAATGCTGGGGCTAACCCAGAAATTGCTCGACGGTGAACTGAAGGTCGGTAAATGCCTGAAATGAAAGCGCCTGGCCTCGCCGAAAGGTTTGTACCTGTTGATAGCCAGTGGCGCTTGGTTCGCGATAGACCTGCACTGTTTCAGCATTGAGATCCACAATCCACACCTCGCCAATGTTGTCTTTGGCGTAAAGGGGGGCTTTCACTGTGCGGTCAAATTCAATCGTGGTGTCAGAGACTTCGATCAAAGCAAATACATCTTGGGGTTGGGGATGACCATTGGCATAGAAGTCAGACCGCCGCTTAAGAATGGCAAAGTCAGGTTGTGGTTCTGTTCGGGTGCTCAATTGAATGGGGTTTTGAACCCGAACGATCGCCCTGGCTCCTAATTCCCGTATCAATAATTCATTTAGGCGATCCACACAGGCGGCATGTTGCATGCCAATGGGCGACATTTCGATAATTTCTCCCTGAAGTAGCTCGACGCGATCGCGATCGGTCAAAATGCCGGACTCGATCATCTGGTGGTACTGCCCCACTGTGAATTTCTTTCGTAGGATTTGAACTGTCATCTGAGTACCTCTGTGCTTCATGCAGGCAGAATGCAACCAAACATAAGAGTTTCCTACCAGCCATTAAGACAGGGAAAATTGAAATTCATAAGGACGCCTAGAAGGGATAGGAGATCTTTAATCTGAGGCGTCCTTGTTTCACTCTTACTCAGCCCCTCGGTAGTGCTACTCCAAACCAAGGGCTTTAAGGAGTTCCCTGATCCCTAACCTTGCCTCAGTAGACTGAATTTCATTGCGTTGCAATGCGTATTGCAGATCTAAGGCACCTTCCTTAATTTTGTCGAAAGCCGTTCGGTTGCGACCTCGGACTTTCTTCCTGATTTCAAGAAAGGGTTTAGGATCAAAGGAAATGGACAGTTGAGTCAACTGGGTATCAAAAGCCTTGCGGCTACTTTTGGACATAGAAACTCTCCTTTGAGTTAGTGAGGCGGAGAGGCTCTTGCAGGCAATCGGGCTGTTAAGGTGAGTCCCAGAGCGGGAAGAGAATTAAACCGGGCCAGTCTATCCTGAAGGGTTAGAGGGCTTGGAATGCATCTCTGCGTTCCTACTCGCGCTCGTTGCTCAGATTGTGGGGTAAGAACCTCTCCGATACAAAGGTACTCTACCCGGTCGGAGGTGTCAATAATTCTTACGCCACTAGAATACACAGTAATTAACGCCCCAAAGTGTCTATACACTTTGGGGCTACCGAGCCAGCGGAGTGCTATCGTGTCAGATGTCATAGGATTTGGGAGATGAGGCCGTCCTACCCTCTTGGACGAGATAGACAACCCCTCCTCAGGGATTGAAATAATTCGCTGTGTTGCTATTGGCGATCGTTCCTCTTCCCTTTCCCGTAAACATGACATCCAATCCCTCTTAGGGATAGAAACTACACAATCCATATCTCACCTCCATCGCGCCTGAATCGGTGGGCGAGGGTATCGAGCAGCAAGGCTGACTGCCCAAACGCCACTGAGTAGGGCGCGTTGGCGTCGTGGATGCTGTTCAAGTCGCTGATGGGGTAAATCTGGAAGTGCATCGGTAGCTGAAACCGCAGCCGTACCTCCCGCACTGGCTTACGCAGCACGTAGCAGACTATGGCTTGCTTCTGTAGCTGTCGGTTAATTGCCCCCGCCCAAGGATTATCTGGCTGCCAGATTTGTAAGCCCAGCAACACCTGCACCTTGTAAGCGTCAGCAATGGACTGAAGATCTCCGGGGTAGGTAAATTTCCAGTTCAACCGCTCTTCTCGATAGCCTCGCAGCTTCATAAAGCCCAGGCAGTGCTTGAAGCGCCCTTTGGCAATAGGTTGTCCGGTGCGTTCTGCTGCTGCCTGAAGCTGGTCTAAGAAACCTGCTTTGCTCCACATCTCGATCTCTAGGTTGCTGAGGATGCCCGGTAGGTCATAGGTTTTGAAGCGATCGCGCTCATTGGCTTCGGTCAGGTCATATAGACCACATTGCAACGGACTCGACCCACGAAAGCTAATAGCATCCTCTGCAATCGGGTTCCCTTTTTGGCCAGAGAGCTTTTGCCAGTCTGTGACCCAACCGCCAATTCGTCCTCCTACCTGCTTCAGGCTGGTCTCGAAAACCTGCTCACAGGCATCAGAGAATTTTTGGAGAGAGCCAGAATACTGCTGTTGAAGGTTTGGATTCCTAAGCTGTTTGGCCAGATAGACAGATTGAACAGAGCCCCAGCGCTTGTAGTAGCCCTCGAAGTTGTTGATTTGGCGATATTTTTCGCGGATGAGGGCCTGAAAGTGGATGCGATCGCACACCTCCCCATCGGCCAAAACCGCCGCCTCTCCTGCAAACAGCCGCTCCACAAAGAAGTTAGGCACTAAGGCATAGGCTCTAAATCCATCGAACAAGACACCTTGAATATTTTTGTCATGGCGGCCTAAGCGTCCCAATCGCTGGATGAAGTTACCGGCATCCGATGACTCAAAAATCAGGAAATTGATTTTGAAATCGACTCCCACATCAATGGTGCTGGTGCCGATGACCAAATCAGCCGATAGGGATTCTGCTTTTTCTTGTCCACCAGACAGGCCAGTATTTTCTCGTACCGTGAGACCATGCTGGGCAAAACGTTCTCGAAAAATAGGCATCAGCCGCTTCACCGCCGCGATGGAATTGAGGATGATGGCTCCCTTACTACCGGGATGCTCAAGAAACTGGTTGAGAATAGTCTTCTGGTTTTCTTTCAGCCAGTCTTCAGAAGCCTTAGAGGTTGGCTCCATTGGTACAAAGGTCAGGTCAATAGACCGGGCAACCTGACGCCAATGGTTTGCCTCTAAAGCCTCTGCTTCTGCCTGAGAGTCTGGAAATTGGTATTTGCCTTCATCAACAGGATTGATTTCTCGGTAGCGAAAACCTGCTTTATCTAACCGATTCAGTAGAGAATCACTGGGTGTTGCTGATAAGAACAGAAACTTCTTGCGCCGATTTGTCGCATTAATCAGCAGCATCGTGTTCAGAACGCTGGCGACCTGGGGCGCAGCAAAGACGTGAAACTCATCAAAGATAAATAGGTCAAAGTCTTTGTCGATGCGGTTCCAGAGTTTGTCGGGCGTATCTTTGCCAGTGAGATAAGCCCCTCGATGCAGATAGTGAAAAATGTCAGGGTTGGTGATCAGAACTTCGGATTGCCCGGCGCGGGATGCGATCGCGCTTCCCTTCCGCAATCCCTCATTCTCAGCATAAATCTCTAGCTCCGGCCCACTGAGCCGATTAACCCTGGGTTTATTCTCGGGTTGAAACGTAGCGATGTAATCCTGTACCTGGTTTTCTTGATCAGCGGCGAGGGCATTGGTGGGGTAGAGGGCGATGGCAAAACAATTTCCCTGTAAAACTTCTAAATAGGCCGCTAGACTTTTGCCATCCCCAGTCATCGCAGTGTTAAAGACGACATCTATATCTGGGTCGCGCAATGCCTTTAGCGTTTCGACCTGATGCCACGATAGCTTCCACCCATCGGGCAGTTCAATGTCCCTCGGCACCTCGTCAGCAGGGCAGGAATAAATCGGTTTTAGCTTAATCGAATACATAACGCCTCTAAGATACCTTTCCTGCTTAAGCCTTGCCCAGGCCAACCTGTTCTAACCGATACTCAAACTTTCCTCTATCAGTATTCCGAGTCTCCACCCGCCAGTCTAATTCCTGCACCGCTCGGTACAACTCCGCCGAAAACCCCAGCCCGACCCGCTCCACCAGTTCCGCCGTCGAGTGCCACTGGCCATCCCCCAACACCTGCCACAACCTATCTAGAAGCTTCGTCTCACCGTCCTTATGCATTACTGCCAACTCCGTGGTGTAGATCCTGGCATTCAAAATAAAGCGACATAAAACAGAACCCTCTACTACACGGGTTTACCTGCTTTAACTAACAAACCCTATTCAGGCGGCAAATCAGACTCCCTAAGCTGCCGGTAGACCACTAGGCGCGCCGCATATTCCAGGCAGGCCAAAATATCGTCCAGATGCAGTTGGGGCCATTCCGTCAACACATCTTGATAGGACATGCCATCGGCCAACCGTCGCAGCACCTGCTCAACCATCACTGACTGCCCGCGAATCGTTGGCTTGCCGTTGCCAGTCGCATCGCCAAGGCTAAGTCGATTCAGCAAGAAATTGTCATATTCTTCATCTGCATCCATAAAGTATCCGTGCCTTGTTGCATGACCCTATGCTGGCAGAGATACTAGGGAGTATCAAGTGAAATACTTACAAAGTGTCCGTACAAATTGGACGCAACCACCTATGACCCGCCAAAAACGCTCCATCACCCTCTCCATCGACGAGGCCGAAAAAGCCCAGCTCGAGCGACTCGCGCTGGAGTTTGGTCAAACCTGGGGCGACAACCCCAACGTGTCAAAACTCGTTAAAGCGATCGCCCGTGGTCAACTACGCCTAGCAGCTAATCATGACTGGAGCCGCGATCGCATCGACACCCTCAACCGCGCTCTCAACCTACTGAAAGACGAAGGCTATCTCAACGAAGCCCTGGCCCTGGCCCATCTGTTGCTCGAGCGCAGCGAGCTAAACCATCCCCTACGGCAAGAAATTCAAGCCTGGGTAGCGCAACCCACGGCCCCCTGGCGGCTCGATATTGACCGCTGTATTCGTCAGCAGCGGCCCTTTCGTCTCACCTATCAAGACGCCGCCGATCGCCTGTGGAACTTCACCGTACGTCACGCCAAGATCGAGCGCCACGAAGACCGCCAATACCTCGACTGCTGGTGCGACGAAACCGACGGCAATCAGGATGTAGACGCCCTACGCCATAACTGGTCATTACGTCTAGATCGCATACCCAACGAGGCCATGATCTCGCCTGCCCTAGGCCACTGGCAACCAGAACTCAGCCACATCCAGGTGGAGTTCTTACTGGTCAAGGGTTTAGCGTTTGGCTATCGATCTAAAACCAAAATCGACCTAATCAATGAATGGCAGGCCGAAGCGCAGCAACGCCGAGTAATCCGCCGCATATGCAACACCTTCTGGTTTCTTCGCGAGGTGCGTCGCTATGGGGCCGACTGCATCGTAATTGGTCCAGAGGATGTGCGAAACAGAGTCGTGGAAGAAATCCAGCGGATGCTCCAGGCCTATCCGCAGGCCGATGATCGCCCGTCGGAGCTCGGCAACCCGCCCCACACCTAAAAACAATCAGCGCTAGAATGTCAATCACACGGTTACATAACTTAACGAATGTTTTTTGACCTAATTGACGCCACCCGAGACTACTGGCGAAAGCTAGATGAGGTAGACGCCGCCTACAGGCGTAACGAGCTGAACCTAGAGGAAGTAGACGCCAGAGTTCAAAGTTTGATGGTAGAACTGGGGCAGGCCCGCAGAAAAGCGCTGCGAGATTTCTGGGCCACCCTCCAGGTGTTTTTGCAGCAGCAGCGGGAGGCGGTGACCGGGGTCGCTGTAATCGGCCTTCTTGCCTATGGCTGGCTGGTGTTCAACGGACAGGCCTAGGCCGCCATTGACCGACCGGATGGGGCATTGTGTCTCATCGGCACCAAGAACCGGGTTGAAACCACCAAAGGCGCTGCGCTATGAACCCTCACAGCTTGACCGCTAAAGCGTTGAACGTCTGATTAATGTTAATGGGGCGCTGTGTTGGGGAAGTGGCAGGCGGCCCAGTGGCTAGGGGCCACCTCTTGCAGCGTCGGCATTTCCTGCTGGCAAAGGTCTGTGCCCTTGGGGCAGCGCCCGTAGAGACGGCAAACATGGGGGTTGGGGTTGATCGGGCTGCGGGGTTCCCCGGTTAGTGGGATGGGGTGGGGCTTGGCCTCAAAGCTGGGAATGGCCGAAATCAGCGCCTCAGTGTAAGGATGCTGGGGATTGTTGAAGACCTGCTCTACCGAACCAGACTCAACAATTTGGCCCAGGTACATGACCAGAATGCGATCGCACAGTAGCCGCACCACGTTCAAATCGTGGGACACAAACAGATAGCTCATGCCCAGCCGCGCCTTCAGGTCGGCCAGTAGATGAAGAATCACTGCCTGCACCGACACATCCAGCGCCGATGTGGGCTCATCGAGCACCAGCAGCTTGGGGTTGAGGGCGATCGCCCGGGCAATGCCCACCCGTGCCTTTTGCCCGCCCGACAGCTGGTGGGGAAAGCGGCCTAGCAGTTCTTGAGGCAGCCCCACCAGGTCCGCCAGTTCTGCGGCCCGCTCCTGGAGCTGAGTCTTGTCTTTAACGTTGCCCAGTCGCCGGATTGGTTCCGTAATCGTGTCGTAGGCGGTGAACCGGGGGTTGAGGCTATCGGTGGGGTCTTGAAACACCAGCTGAATTCCCGCCCGGTGGGGGCTCTGGGGAAACTGCCGCACCGCCACCGTACTCAGGATCGTATCCTCAAACCGAATTTCCCCCGAGGTGACATCCAAGAGTCGCGTAATCAGCCGAATCAGCGTGGACTTACCGCAACCCGATTCCCCCACCAGGCCCAGGCTCTCCCCCGGCTGAATGTCAAAGGAGATGTGATCTACCGCATGGAGGTGCGACTGTTTGCCCACGGGGAAGGTTTTGCAGAGATCGTGGACCTGGAGTAGAGGGGTTTGAGTGAGCGGTGGGGTTTGAGTGAGTTGGGGCATAGGGAGATGGGGGGATGGGGGATGGGAGAGAAACCGTAGCGTGGGTTAGGCCAGAGTCAAATTCAGGCCGGAGTCCAAC
Source organism: Nodosilinea sp. (assembly GCA_041739575.1). Taxonomy (GTDB): domain Bacteria; phylum Cyanobacteriota; class Cyanobacteriia; order Phormidesmidales; family Phormidesmidaceae; genus Nodosilinea. The sequence goes on from JBGSNT010000046.1 coordinate 14,062, forward strand.
AGATCAGGCATTGGCCGTAACCCACAAGCGAGAATTTTGCTGCAACCGAAAACTGAGCACTCAACTCAAACCTTTCCTAAAGCGGCTTCCAGCAGGCCACCTGATGCCCATCAGTCAGGGATTCTCGCGCCAATGGCACCTGGTCGCAGAGGGCGGCTTCGTAGCGATCGCACCGTCCGCTAAACCGACAGGGAGGTAAATCCGCAGACTTCAGGTCGGGCAAATTGCCGGGGATGGGGGTGAGGTCGGAGAAGGCTTTGTGGGGTTCGGGGGTGGCGGCGATCAGTTTGGCGGTGTAGGGGTGGCGGGGATAGGTGAACAGGGTGTGGGTGGGGGCCGCTTCGACGACGTGGCCGGCGTGCATGACGACGATGCGATCGCAGTATTCCGACGCCAGGGCCAGGTCGTGGGTGATCAGCACCGTGGCCATCTGGCGCTGGGTAGCCAGGTCTTTAATCAGGTTCATCACCGTGGCCTGGGTGGTGACATCGAGGCCGGTGGTGGGTTCGTCGGCGATCAGCAGCTTGGGGGAGCAGGCCAGGGCCAGGGCAATCATAATCCGCTGACAGAGACCGCCGGAGAGTTCGTAGGGGTAGGCGTCGTAGCGTTTCTCGGGGTCGGGAATGCGAACGCTGGCCAGCAGATCTAGAGCTTTCTGCCGCAGCTCGGCCTGGGGAATATCCGTGTGGCAGCGCAGCACGTCGGTAATCTGCTTGCCCACCTTGCGAATGGGGTTCAGCGCCGTGCGCGGATTCTGAAAAATCATCGACACCTCTTTGCCCCGAATCTGCCGCAGCGACGACTCGGGTTCCTTGAGCAAATCCACCGCTACCGTGTCCGTCTGCAAGAGGGCATGACCCGCCGTGACTTTCCCCGCGCGATCGAGCACCCCCATCAGGGTGAACGCCGTCACCGATTTGCCTGAGCCGCTTTCGCCCACGATGCCCAGGGTTTCGCCCGGTTGAATGGCAAAATCGACTGCCTCTAACGCCTTGACCACACCGGAGCGAGTGCGGAACTCGATGGTAAGGTTTTGGACGGAGAGGAGGGGGGCCGGGGAGCTAGGGGGCGGGGGTGCGAGGGGGAGGGTGGGCTGCTGGAGAGTCATGGTGGATAGAGGGGGAGCGAGGGGGCAGGGGAGCTAGGGAGCTAGGGAGATTGGGGGCGGGAGAGCGGGGGAAGAATAGGGGGAGTTTTTAGGACTTTGGACAATGGGGATTCGGGGGCATCAGGAGTTGGAGGTGTATCAGCTGGCGTTTGATATGGCGATGCAGATTTTTGAGGTGAGCAAAGGTTTTCCCAAGGAGGAGCGCTACTCGTTGACGGACCAAATTCGACGATCGCCGCGGTCAGTGTGTGCGAATTTGGCGGAAGCATGGCGGAAGCGTCGGTATAAAGCAGCATTTGTGGCTAAATTAAGTGATTCAGAAGCTGAAGCAGCTGAAACTCAAACCTGGATTAAATTCGCAGTGACCTGTGGTTACCTGAGTCAGGAACTAGGGATTGAACTCGAAAACAACTACGACCGCATCCTGGGCAAACTTGTGAAGATCATTCATAATCCTGCTCCCTGGCTGATTTGAGTTCAGTTTTTAGGAATTGAGCGAGGCTTGGGGAGCTAGGGGGACAAGCGGGCTGGGGGGCTAGGGAGCTAAGGGGGCCAGGCGGGCTGGGGGGCTGGGTTCTTAATTGCATCAGAACTCTCAATTTCCAAGGATCTCGCTCCCCCGCTCCCCCGCTCCCCAAGCCCCCCAGCCCCCTCACGTTCTCATTCTCGGATCGATCAAATCCCTCAACCCATCCCCCAGCAGGTTGAAGCAAAACACCGCCAGCATCAGCACTGCACCGGGAAACAGGGCCATCCACCACTCCCCCGACACAATGTAGGTCGCGCCTTCGGCCACCATGATGCCCCACTCCGGCGTCGGCGGCTGAACGCCCAGACCAATGAAGGAGAGGCCAGCGGCGTTGAGAATAGCCCAGCCCATGTTCAGGGAAATATGCACCATCATCACCGGCAACACATTGGGGAACAGGTGCTTGGCCATGATGCGCCAGTCACCGTTGCCGGTGAGGCGGGCGGCTTCTACAAAACCGGCTTCGCGCCGTATCAGTACCTCAGATCGCACCACTCGGGTGTACAGCGGCAGGTTAATAATCGCCGTCGCCAGAATGATGTTTTCCACCGTGTTGCCCAGGGCGGCCACCAAGCCCATGGCCAGCACAAACAGCGGGAAGGCCATCAGCGTGTCGATGCAGCGGGAGATGATGCGATCGCACCAGCCGCCAAAGTATCCCGCACAGGTGCCCAGCACGCTGCCCACCAAAAACGACAGAGTCACCGCCATCACCGCAATGCCCAGATCGAGTCGGGTGGCGACAATCACCCGGCTCAGCACGTCTCGCCCCAGCTGGTCGGTGCCAAACCAGTGGGAGAGGGAGGGGGGCTGGAGTGCGATCGCAGAATTACTCGCCAGCGGGTCGTAGGGGGCAATGGCACTGCCAAAAATGGCGAACAGCACAAACACCAGGAACAGCCCGAAAGCCCCGAAGGTGATCCAGTTCTCGCTGATGACGTAGCGGGTGTGTTGGAAGGTGGTGGTGGTCATGGGGGAGGGTGGATGAGGGGATGGGTGGGAGGGTGGTGGAGACGGTGGGAAACTGTAGGGTGGGTTAGGCCGCAATCAAACCGCCGGGGAGGCAAGCAAATCAGGCACTGGCCGTAACCCACAAGGGGGCATTTCGCATCCAGAGAGAATTATCTTGTCGGAGCCAAACAAATTAGGCACTAGCCGTAACCCACAAGAGAGCATTTCGCGGAATGGAAGCAAAATCCTTATGCCTGGGCTTGTTGGGTTCCGCTGGCGCTTCACCCAATCTACGGTGTTAAGCATCCACCCCGGCCCTCGGGTCGATCACCACGTAGAGCAGGTCAATCAACAAATTCAGCACCACGTACAGCAGCGCCATAGTGAGAATGAACCCCTGAATCGGCGCATAATCCGACGCCACCAGGGCTTCCACGGCATAGGAGCCAATACCGGGCCAGGCGAAGACCTTTTCCACCAAAATGTTGGCCCCCAGCAAAAAGCTAAACACCACGCCCAGGGTGGTAATCACCGGCAGCATGGCGTTGCGAAAGGCGTAGCCAAACAGCACCTGGCGGGGCGGCAGGCCGCTGGCCCGAGCGGTGCGAATGAAGTCGCTGGAGAGCATGCCCAGCATGGAGGCGCGGGTGACGCGAGCGAGGGGCGCCAGGGCAAAGAGGCCAAGGGTAACGGCGGGCAGGAACAGCTGGGATGCCGCTGCCCAGAACAGTCCTAGATTGCCGGTCAGCAGACTGTCGATCGTATAGAAGCCGGTGATTTGGGGGGGAGAGCTGTAGAGCAGGTCCAACCGCCCCAGGGGTGCGGGCACGACGCCCAGCCGGTAGTAGAGCACGTAGATCAGAAACAACCCGGTAAAAAAGGTGGGCAGAGACACCCCCGCCGTGGCCAGTAGACGCACGCCGTGGTCGATCCAGGAGTTGGGTCGGGTGGCGGCGAGAATGCCCAGAGGCAGGGCCAGGGCGATCGCAAACACCAGCCCCGCCAGCGTTAGCTCCAGGGAAGCCGGTAGCCGGGTCATCAGGTCATAGGCCACGGTTTGCCCCGTGGTCAGCGATACCCCCAAGTCGCCCCGAAATAGGTCGCCAATATAGAGGAAAAACTGCTCCAGCAGGGTCTTATCCAACCCCAGGCTGCGGCGCACTTCTGCGATCGCATCGGCGGTAGCGGCGGGGCCAGCAAAAAAGGCCGCCGGGTCGCCGGGTAGTGCCCGCGTTAGCAAAAAGGTGACAATCACCACACCAATAACGCTAGGGATGGCACCTAAAATGCGCTGTCCGATAATTTTGCCGGTGGAATGCTTGGCCATTGAGTTACCTGGCGGTAAGGGAATCTCGGTAGGGGCGAACGGTCGTTCGCCCCTGTAGGGAATGCAAACAAGTAGGAAGAAGTCCCCCTCCCTGGGAGGGGTGCCCTCAGGGCGAGGTAGGTCAGCTAAGACGCAGCGTAGTTTGATCCGTCAAGCAGATTTTGGCTGCCGGAGTTGACCCACCCCTACCCCTCCCAGGAGGGGATTTAGATGCTCTACTTACCCCTCCCAGGAAGGGATCAGGCTTTCTCCAACTGCCGGAAATCGAGCTGCCGATGAAACCAGTACTGGTAACCGCTGATGCTCGGCTGCATGGCGACCGATAGCTTTGGCTGCACCAGGGGCACCCGAGGCACCTCCTGCCAGGCCATACCAATAAACTCTTTCACGTTCTCGTCGTACTCGGGCTGGCCCGGTTCCGAGGCCAGCGCCGCTTCGATCGCCTTGTCCATTTCGGGGTTCTTGTAGGAGCTGCCGTTGAAGGTGGCGTCCTGCCCGTGGTAGGCGTAGAAGAAGAAGTAGTCGGGGTAGTTCAGCCAGCCGCCAAAGTTGTTGATAATGATGGGCCGGCTCTTTTCTACCAGCACCGAGCGGAAGTTGGCGTTGGGCACCTTTTCGATATTGGCCTTAATCCCAATTTCGGCCAGAGATTCTTGTAGCAGCACCACCGCCGGTTCAGCCCACTCTTTAGTACCCATGTCAAAGGCGATCGTGGTCTCAAAGCCGTTGGGATAGCCCGACTCGGCCATCAGCTTTTTGGCCATCTCCATGTCGGTTTTGTAGGGGGTGGGCTGGGGCCAGGTGACGGAATCGGGCTCAAACTTGCCGTCTCCATACATGGGCACCGCCTGACCGTACAGCGCGGTTTCCATAATCGCGTCGTAGGGGGTCGCGTAGGCCACCGCCTGGCGTACCTTCACATCGGCAAAGGGGTTGTCGGCCCCCTTCAGCTGCGGGTTAGAGTGCATGTCAATGGAGTACAGGCAGTTCTCAATCGGCGTGGAAACCATGGTGAACTTATCCATGGCGGACAGCTCTTTCTGGTCTTTTTCCGACAGGTCGTAGTTGATGTCGATGTCGCCCTTTTCCAGCAGGGCGCGACGGTTGCCCGCTTCCGGCACGTTTAGCACAATCACTTCTTTGATTTGCGGCAGCGACCCCGACTTCCAGTTGTCAAAGCGCTCTAGCACGATGCGTTCGTTGGGTTTAAACTCCTTCAGGGTGTAGGCTCCCCCCCCAGCATCGTTGTTGTTCAACCACTCCGCCCCCCAGGGATCTTCTGCCGTCAGGTGGGGTTTAACCAGCTCAGAATTGATGATCGCCGGGATCGGTACCGCCATGTCGATCATGGTGAGCTTATCGGGCCGCAGAAACTTCACCCGAAAGGTGCGATCGTCGACCACTTCAAACTGGTCGGGGCTTTCTAGCGCCCCCGCCTTCATCTGGAAGGTGGGAAAGCCGCCGATAGATACTGCGCGATCATAGGACCACTTCACATCGTTGGCGGTCACCGGGGTGCCATCGTGGAAGGTGGCATCGGGCCGCAGGGTGAAGGTGACAGACATGCCGTCGTCGGCCATTTCCCAGCTTTCGGCCAACTCTGGCTCCAGCACTGTGTAGTCGTAGGAGATGGAACCATCCGGCAGTTCCTTGGTGCCGAAGGTCATCAGCCGGTCGTACATGACCCAGGAAATGCCGTAGGCGGGGCGGTTGGTGCCCACCCGGTGCAGATCCAGGCTGTTGGGGAAGCCTCCCCCTTGCACCATGGTCAGCGTGGCGTCAGAAACCTTGGTCGCACCTGATGCCGCTGAATCGGTGGGGGCATTGGCGGCGGGTTTAGAACTACAGGCTTTCAGGCCATTGGCCAGAGTCAGACCGACGGTCAGACCCATACTGGTTTTGATTAAGCGTCGTCGTCTCATGGCAGTTAGGAATGGGGTTGAAGGGAAAAACAAGCTTTATTACGCCTTTTCAAAAACAGTAAAAATCACTACAATTTTCAAAGAGGCAACTTTTTCTTGCTTAAAAGTTGGGTTCAACCTATCGTTACTCCCAGCAAAATTTCGGAAATAAAACGGGAAGAAATCGGGAAGATTAGCTAGCCAAATTTACATACACAGCCAGGTTGGGCAATCCCTATGGTCGAGCCTCAGGTAATCCTATGGGAAGAACTGCCGATCTCTGTAGGACCGTCACCAAGCCGTCCTGTCCCTTTGCTGGCGCTGCTTGTCAATGCCCTAGCGAGGAGACGTGGGGAGTCTTTGTTATCCTATGAAAAACCCGGATTTCTCGATCTAAAGGCTAGCTGCTGGATTTTAATGCTTGTCTTCAGGTGTCATTGATGATCTGCGGAAACGTCACCGCCAGATTTTTAGTCGCGGCTAAAGCTGTGGCACAATTAGAAGCCCTTGCCAGTTGGCGACATGTCTGATCTTTCTCGCTATCTCCCCACGGGGTTTATTTTAATTGTGGGTTTAGGCACCACTCTGGCCGCCACCTTTTGGGTAAATCGGTGGGATCAGCTGTCTCGCCAGGAAGAGGTGCAAAAGCAGATCAACAACCTGACCACTGCCCTTCAGCGCACAACCAACCGCTATAGCGATCTGATGTTGTCCATCGGCGACCTCTATGCCGCTAACAATAATCAGGTGGACCGACAGGCTTTCAGCCGCCTGGTAGACCGGGCGGTGAAAAGCTATCCCGGTATTCAGGCCTTGGAATGGGCACCCCTAATTGCCCATGCCGATCGCCCCGCCTATGAGCAATGGTTGCAAGACCGCATCGGACAGTCCGGAGGCATTACGGAATATCGTTTGGGGTCGCTGGTCACCGCTGGCGATCGCACCACCTATGTGCCCGTCACCTTTCTAGAGCCCTGGGAAACCAATGAAGCGGCTTTAGGCTACGACTTAGCTTCCGACCACACCCGCCGAACTGCCCTAGAAACAGCCCGCGATACCGGAGAGCTGGCCGCCACCGGGCGCATTCAGCTCGTGCAGGAAAAGGCCAAAGATCAGTTCAGCTTTCTCGTCTTTCTGCCGGTGTACCGCCAGCCCGCTACCACGCAGACGGCTCGGCAGCAGCAGCTCCAGGGGTATATTTTGGGCGTATTTCGAGTCGCCGACGTGGTAGAAGAATCCCTGGCCGACCTGGACTACGAAATCGACTTTTTTATTGTGGATAAAACTGCCCAGGCCGATGAGCAACTGCTGGGGTTCTACGCTGCGGCCCAACAACAGGTGGCATCCCATGACCGGGCGGCGGAGCAATGGGCTCAAATGCAGGCAGGACAGCTGTTGCCAGGTCAATCTCCCGTGCTCTGCCCCACGGAGCTAGCCTGCACCCGCAACCTGAGTCTGGGACAGCGGGAGTGGCAACTGTGGTTTGTGCTGTCTCATCCGCATGCTCCCCCCTGGGCGGCGATGGCCACGGCTTTAATCGGGCTGCTGTTGACGACTACCCTATTGGTTTACCTCTCCCGCTGGCAGACCAAGCTGCAGCGCACCCGCGAACTCAGTGATTTGAAGCTGCGGCTATTTTCCATGACCTCCCACGAGTTGCGGACGCCGTTGAGCGTGATCAGCGTTTCGGCCCAGTCTCTGGGGCGGGATCGAGCGGTGCTCACTCCCCAGCAGCAGAGCAATGCCATCGAGCGCATTCAAACAGCGGCCCGGCATTTGGGGCAACTGGTTGACGATATTCTGACGCTGACCCGGGCCGAGGCCGGCAAGTTAGAGGTGAATCCAGAGATTGTGGAGCTAGAGCTGTTTTGTCGCCAGGTGGTCGACCAAATTCAGCTCCAGGCCTCTCAATCCATTCTTCTAGAGGGGAACGCCCTACCAACCAAAGCCTATCTGGATAAAAAACTGCTGCACTCGGTTTTGGCCAACCTACTGGCCAATGCCGCCAAATATTCCCCTGCGGACAGCCCAGTCCGTCTGGTCGTGACTACCACCGCCGACACCCTAGAGTTTCAGGTCGTCGATCAGGGCATTGGTATTGGGGTGGATGCCCAGGATCAGGTTTTTCAGGCGTTTTACCGGGGTGACAATGTGGGGCAGGTGCAGGGTAGCGGGCTGGGCCTAGCCGTGGTCAAAACCTGTGTTGAGCTCCAGGGCGGTAGTCTGCGCTTGCAAAGTGGTGCGGCGGGGACGGCGATCGCGGCGGTGTTTCCTCGGGTGGAGTAGAGGGGATTAGGGGAGGTGGGGGAGCGGAGGCATCTTGGTAGGGGTGCAGGGCCTGCACCCTTGAGAGGAATCAAAATTCTCGGGTATGTTCGTTTCCAGAATTGGCCTTAGATAAGGGGTGGAGGGGAGGGCTGACGCTATGGCTACACCGATACCTTAGACGGCCCTGAGGCGATAGCCTAGGCCATGGACGGTTTCGATGAAGTGGCGTTGGGCCCCGGCTTTGTGGAGCTTGCGCCGCAGCGCTTTTAGATGGGCTTTGACGGTCTCTTCGCCGGGGGGGTCTTCCAGTTGCCAGATCGATTCCAGGATGAAGTGGCGACTGAGAACGCGACGGCCGTGGCGCATCAGGAGTTCTAAAATGGCGAATTCTTTGGGGGTCAGGCGAATGGGCGTTTCCTGATAGGTGACCTCGTAGGTGGTGGGGTTGAGCTGTAGCGCGCCCCATCGCAGGGTGGTGGGTTGGGTCATCTGCCCCCGCCGCAGGAGGGCGCGAATCTGGGCAACCAGTTCTGACAAGTCAAACGGTTTGACCATGTAGGCATCGGCTCCGGCATCCAGCCCAGCCACCTTATCGCTGCTGGTATCGCGAGCGGTGAGCATCAGCACAGGGGATGACACACCGTGCGATCGCAGTCGTTGGCAAAGGGTGAGCCCATCCACCAGCGGCAAGGTGACATCTAGCAGCATCAGATCGTAGGGCAGCAGTGTCATATGCTGCCAGGCTATGGCGCCATCGTGGGCGATATCTACGGTATAGCGCTGAGCCTCAAGGGCCTCAGATAGTGATACCGCCAGATGATGATCATCCTCAACCAACAAGATCCGCATGGTGAAAGGCCTCCCGATGTTGGTACCATGCTGCCGCCGTCGATGCTGCGGTAATTGTCACTCCATGATGGTGGGAGGATTTGGCGATGGGGGATGTAGCTTCTACTACATTTCGGCCAGGGGGACAGGTGGAGTAGCCATAAAACAGAGGCTATCCCTGGGGCTCAGCCTCAGCCGCCTCAGGCAATCGGCCCGAGCCGCCCCAGTGGAGGGGGATAGCTGGGGCAAGCCTAGACCAGTACCGGCTACAGAGAGGGTATGGCCACCCTCAATATCTCTATCGCTAGGTTAGGGCAGCCCGATCGCAGCTGGCCCTCGGGGCTGGGGGCCCTGGGCTGGGGTGCCGCTACCGACGATTCCCGCAGCGGCTACCCGGCGAGATCGTTAAAAACCTGACATTGAGCCGTCATAGGAACGACATAGAAATTTCTTAGAGTGAAGGCCGAAAGGGTTGGAACCAGCACCTCAGCTCAGCCCTAGGTGTCTGTCCCAATCTCTCGGTTCGCTTCAACTTAGGATAACGATACATGAGAACCCATTCCCGCCCCATCTCTAACAGTTCAGAACCCTTGTCCCAGGGTCAAGGGCCCAGTGCCGCTGGACTCAATACCAATTTTGAGCCGGTTGCCTCCCACCGTAAGCCCGGTTTGCCTAAACAGCTGGGTACGTCCCTGGCTCTGATGTTGTTGGGAGCAGGGCTCGCCATTGGTCTGGCCTACGAACTGCCGCTGCCCATGCCTGGGTCAGCCCCGCTGCCCGTAGCCGACAACGCGGCGACGCCGGTGCCCCCGGCTGGGACCAGTCAGCTTTTGGCCGCCAGCCCAAACTCTAATTTCATTGAAGCCGTTGTCGACCAGGTCGGGCCGGCGGTGGTGCGGATTGACTCTAGCCGCACTGTCCAGACCCAGGTGCCCCCGATGTTGAATGATCCCTTCTTCCGGCAGTTTTTTGGCAACCAGAGACCGGATGTTCCTTCTCAGCAGACTGAGCGGGGGGTCGGTTCGGGGTTCATTCTCAGCCGCGATGGTCGCATTATCACCAATGCCCACGTTGTCGACGGTGCCGATACCGTCAAGGTCACCCTTAAGGATGGCCGTAGCTTTGACGGCAAGGTGCTGGGGGAAGATCTCGTGACCGATGTCGCCGTGGTGCAGGTGGATGCCAAGGATTTGCCTACGGTTACCTTGGGGAACTCCGATCAGCTCAAGCCCGGTGAGTGGGCGATCGCCATCGGCAACCCCCTGGGGCTCGACAATACCGTCACTGCGGGCATTATCAGCGCTACGGGGCGCTCCAGTGGGCAGGTGGGCGTCCCCGACAAACGGGTGAACTTTATCCAGACCGACGCCGCCATTAATCCCGGCAACTCGGGTGGCCCCCTGCTCAATGCCCAGGGCCAGGTGATCGGCATGAACACCGCCATTATTCAGGGAGCGCAGAGTATTGGCTTTGCCATTCCCATCGATAGGGTGCAGCAGATTGCGGACCAGCTTGCCACCAAGGGCAAAGTTGACCACGCCTATCTGGGCATTCAAATGGTGACGCTGACCCCCGAGGTGCAGCAGCAAATCAACAATGACCCCAACAGCGGCATGACCGTCGAGGAGACGGAGGGCGTTTTAGTTGCCCGCGTCATGCCCGATTCTCCTGCCGCCCAAGCCGGGCTCAGGGCTGGGGATGTGATTCACCGCATCGATGACCAGGCAGTGACCCAGGCCGATGAAGTCCAGACCATTGTGGAGGGAAGCTCACTGAATCGTCGCCTATCGATTCAGATTACCCGGAATGGACAGACTCAAGCGATCGCGGTGCAGCCAGGGGCTTTCCCGGCCCAGACAGAGCAAAACCAGCCGGGTTAGATGCTGCTTTGTAGGCCAATTCCTCTATAGCACCAGGGGAACTGGCCTTTCCCGGCCTCAGGTTAATCAAATAGCGCCTGGATACCCAGGATGCTGTTGAGCACACGGGTGATGGGGCTGAGCAAAATGTCGGTAGCGTCGCCTACTCGGGCCAGACCAGTGCGACCGATGACCAAAATATCTCTATCCTGAAGGGTGGGGTTTTGTTCGTCGTTAATACTTTGGGCCAGGTCGACGGTAATCTGCCGCTCCAAAACGGTGCCGTCGGGGTTGAGGCGCACCAGGGCCACAGTGCCGCGATTGGCGCGGGGGTTAAACCCACCGGCATTGAGCAATACCTCATTGAGCGGAGTGTTGAGCGGCACCTGAATTTGCCCCGGCCGCTCGACTTCACCCGCCACGTAAACGTTGATGCTATTGGGGGCAAAGTTGGCGCTGGCCAGGGCGGTCGCTTCACCTGGGGTGAGGGCCGTCGCCGTTGGCACAAACACCTCGTCGCCCCCTTGTAAAACAATATCGTTGCCTAAATCACCTGACTGAATCAACTCCCACAGGTCATAGCGAGTGGTTTGGATCTCTCCACCACCGACCGGACGCCGGATCACAACCTCCCCAATATTGGCCCGAGATGTAATGCCCCCCGCCTGGGAGATGGCGTCCGTCAGGGTGGGAAAGCGATCGTCAAAGTAGTTATCGTTATTATTGGTCGCCGCTGCCACGGTATAGGACCCGGGGCGCTTGACCTCACCCGAGATGGCCACCCGCACCGGGCGCAGGTTAGCTGGAATCACCGAAACAATCGGCTGCCGTAAAAATTCCCGATAGCGGTTGGCGATCGCCGCTTCAGCCTCCGGCAGCGTCAGCCCCTGCACCAGCACCTGCCCGCCCCTGGGTAGAGTCAGAGTGCCATCTTGCAGCACAACCGCCTGGGTGCTGTATTCCTCGGCCCCAAACACTCTGATGTTAATCACATCGCCCATGCCTAGGCGGTAGGCAGAGTCTAGCTTTGGCACGTCATCAGCGGTTTGAAAGGGTAACGGCGAGCTCGTGCCCAACCCAGGGGAGGTAGCCGAACCTGGTGGCGTAGCGGGCTGAAGAGGCTGAGCCAGAGATGGGGCAGTGGGGGCGATCGCGCCCAGGCTGACAACTAGCCACAGTCCAATGGGTCTAAAACAGGAATTTCGTAAAATCATAAGATATGTCTATACAGTCAGCCACCTTAGACAAAACCTCAATGCCCAATCAATTTTAACCGTACTTTGACGTATAATTCAGTCTTTTTAATGTATCAAATACAACACGAATTTACCGAAGGGCTTGAGCTTGACGCCGGAAAACTCTGCCCAGGAGCCTATAAATATTTTGGTGTACTTGTTAAATTCCCCCTCAATAACCCAATAGCTTTGTATTCATGTTTCCAACGATTATATCCCCACAGGATTGAGTCTAGACGCCAGCATTACTCCTTACGTAGAATTGCGAGTAGGTTATGTGGCGATCGACTCCTGACGATAGTGCTATGTTATTATCCGACCACAGGATGCTGGTGTGTTTACCTACCCAGCGGCTAGATGCCAAAGGAGCAAGCGCCGCGGATGAAAATAGCGTTAGTACACGACTACCTGACCCAGCGGGGGGGGGCCGAACGGGTTTTTGGACTGCTTTGCAAACGCTTCCCCGATGCTGATATTTTTACGTCGCTATACGACCCGGAGCGCACCATAGATCTGCGCGATCGCGTGGTCAAGACCACTGCCCTCCAGTCAATACCGGGGGCATCTCGCCACTTCCGCATGTTTGCGCCGCTCTATTTCCCGGCCTTTCGGCTACTAGAGCTAGATGACTACGATCTGGTCTTTAGTAGTACTACCAGCTTTGCCAAGGCCGTCCGCACCCGCGAAGACTCTCTGCACATCTGCTTCTGCCACAATATCACTCGCTTTTTGTGGGATACCCAGACCTACCTGAGGGGTTATAAAGAATACCAGCTTCTGTCGCCACTACTGGAGCCTATCTTCCATCAAATGCGCAAGCTCGATTTACATTACGCTAGCGAGCCCGATGTATATGTTGCTAACTCAAGCACAGTGGCTGAGCGCATCAGACGCATCTACGAGCGTCCCGCTTCCTACATCAACTACCCCATTGACGGTAGCCAATTTAAGTTCTCAGATGAAAAAGACGATTTTTACCTAGTTTCTTGTCGCCTGCTCAGCTATAAGCGCGTAGATATCATTGTTGAAGCCTTTAACTGGCTGGGGTGGCCCTTAGTCATCATGGGCGACGGCCCCGAGCGAGAAAGATTAGAATCAATTGCCTTGACCAACATCACGTTTATTGGCCATGTCAGTGATGAAGAGCGCACGCATCTGTTTGCCCAGGCTCGTATGGTCATTGTGGCGGCCCTTGAAGACTATGGCCTTGTACCCATTGAGGCCAACTATAGTGGTACCCCGGTTGTCTCCTTTGGCGCGGGTGGGGTGCTTGATACCCAGCTGCCCGGCGTTACAGGGATATTCTTTAAGCGCCAAACCCCCGACTCCTTGCAGACGGCTATGCTAGAGTCTCAAAACTATGAGTGGGACTACCACCGCATCCATCGCCACGCCATTGAAAACTTCACCGAAGCCGCGTTTTTCCAAAAACTAAACGCATTCCTCAATGCTACTGTCTCGGTCCCCATGGCCGAAGCCCTTGGCCTACGTCATGAAGCGATATCTCAGGGGTAAGCATGGTTTCTAACTCTACCTTTTCTCCCTCTGGTGAGCAAGAGTTTGGCTATGGGCAGCTTGCTCAGGTTCTACTGCGGCGCTGGCCCTGGATTATCGGTGCCCTTAGTTTGGGTATTGCTGGAGCAGTTTATACAATTTTTCAAGACGAGCCTGTCTACAAAAGCTCCATGCAAATGTTGGTTTCTCCTAACTTCGAAACCGATATTCCCCTGACCAGTATTGGAGAATCACTACAAAATTCAAGTGCGGACGCCTCCGACTATGCCACCCAGCTTGCCCTCATGCGCAGCGACCAGTTCATCCTCGAAGCGGTGAAGCGCTTACAAGATACATACCCTAACCTGACTCCAGAGGATATCAAACAAACATTTCTTATATACCAGATCGTCAGCGACAACAATAAAAACACTACCCGTATTTTTGAGGCTACCTTCGTTGGTAGCGATCCTACTCAAACCCAACAAATTTTAGAGACCCTGCAAGACATATACATCGAGTACAACCGAAATCAGCAGGAAGAGCGCTTAACCCGAGGGTTGGCCTATGTCGATAGGCAACTGGCCAACACCGAAAATAGCCTGCGAGAATCCCAAACCTCCCTGCAAGATTTTCGAGAGGGCGAGCAACTTATCGACCCTACCCTACAGGGGCAAAACCTAGTCGATCGGTTGAATCAAGTGCAGATCGAACGGAGGCAGGTGATCGCTGAGCAAAATAGCACTGCCTCTAAGTACCAGGCGCTGGAGAGGCAGTTGAGCCTCAACCCCCAAACCGGATTGTTAGCGTCGCGCCTAAGTCAGTCTGCTCGGGTTCAAACCTTGCTCAATACCCTGCAGGAAACTTCGCTAGCTCTGGCCGAGCGCCGCATTCTCTTCACCGATCAAGACCCCAGTGTGCAGCTACTCGTAGATCAGTACGAAAGTCAGAAAGCCCAGCTTCGCCAGGAAATTGGCACGATTTTGGGTCAGCCGGTGCAATCCCTTGATCAAGAGCTGTTGTCCTACCTTCAGCTGGGGAATGTGGACATCAACATTGTGGCTCAATTGGTAGAGCTAAACAGTAATCTTGCCGCCCTTGATGCCAGGGCCAAAAGCCTACTCAATGTAGAATCGATGCTCCGCAATGAGCTAACTAAATTCCCGGCCCTGATCGCTGAGTACGATCGGCTGCAGCCCAGGGCAGAGCTAGAGCGAGCTACCCTGGCGCGCTTGCTAGCACAGCGGGAACAACTTACCTCCGAGCTAGCCCGCGGTGGCTTTACCTGGGAGGTCGTAGAACCGCCTCAACTGGGCTATCCCATTAATTCTAGTCCCGTACGTAATCTTATGTTGGGGGTAGTTGCCGGTTTATTTCTGGGCGGACTACTGGCCTTTGTCCGTGAAATGACCGATAACGTACTGCACACCTCCGACGAGTTGCAACGCCAGATGCCGGTGCCTCTGCTGGGAATGCTACCGCTACAGACTAGAGGTAGGTTATTGAGCTTTGGCCGCAGAGATAGTGCTTTGCCACCCATACTGCACCCCGAGCTAGCGGAATCTGATCTGCTGCAAATCGTCTCCACCCCAACCTTTCGCGAAGCAATGGATATGGTGACCAATAATTTGCAGCTGCGTACCCCAATCCCTGAACACAAGACATTTACCATTACTTCTGGGCTACTGGGCGAGGGGAAAACAACGGTAGCCTTGGGGTTAGCCCTTAGCCTGACCCGTATGAACCAGCGGGTGCTACTCATTGATGCTGACTTAAGACGCTCTGGATTACAGTCCCAACTGGGTATCGATAGCGAAAGTGGGTTATCTACTTTTCTCAGTGGTTCGCCCACTGCAACCCGTCCCCACCGTCTCGATTTGGGCTTCGCTCACCTGGATATTTTGCCCGCTGGCCCTGTACCAAACGATCCTCTACCGCTACTAAGCTCACACAGGTTTAGCGATCTGTTAGCCAGAAGCCGGGATATTTATGACGTTATTCTAATCGATACGCCTCCCGTGCTAGGCCTGGCCGATGCTGTCAAGATTGGTTCTGTATGCGACGGCACGATAGTTGTATCGCGGCTAGATCGTATTACCCAAAAAGAGCTTACGGCCATGCTCACGCTGCTAGCTCCCCTCAAGATCCTGGGACTAATCGCCAACGGGGCAAAAGATTCTCCGAGCCGTTCTGCCTACGATGCCCCAGTTCCCGATCTTCAGAAGGCCTTGGAAGATTTCAGCGCTCAATCCTCTAACTTCGTAGAGTGATTACGAATAACTGCTTTTGGCTGCTGTTATCAAGTTCGCAAGTGTCAATACCCAGTACTATCCCCATGGTTTACTCCGACTCTCAAGACGCTACGCTTACCTCTGATGCATTGGAGGTAAGCGTAGCTACTGATACTTCTATCCTATGTCGATTGCTATGGCGGCAAGAAAAGCTCTGGGTAGTGCCACCTTCAGCGAGAAATCAGCATATCGCTCTGCCAGCATTGGCCCAACCTGAGTGGTTTCGGGCTTGCTTAGAACGCTCTAAGGCCAAGGCAGTGGTCGTTGACCCACTTTTAGGCAGAAAAGTGATTAATTTTTGGGTATTGGCGTGCGCCGAGGCCAAGAAGCCTATATATTTACGCTTGCCAACTACCAGCACACTACCCCAGAAACAAAAAGCTCGAGCTTGGCGGGTTAAGTGTGCCGTAGAGCGAATCCTAGGATTAGGACTACTAATCCTGCTGAGTCCACTCATGCTAGCGTTCTCGGTGTTGCTAAATATGCAAGACAGAAGTCCAGCAATAGTCTATTACTGGGTCGTAGGAAAAAATGGCAAGCTGTTTGCTATGAGACAGTTTAGGTGCTATCCACTGAGCGACGATAGAGCTAAAAGCCTTGACAATCTACTAAACATATCGCGATTAGATCGGTTGCCTTGCTTGCTCAACGTAGTTTTAGGTGATATGACCTTAGTAGGCACTAAGCCATGGGAAATCAAAGATGCAGTGAATTTAGCAAAAGAATATAAGCCCAATCTTAAAGCTCTGCCTGGTTTGGTCGGCAAAAGACCTCTCGGATTGAGTCTACCCACTATAGATATAAACCTTATAGGTAGTGCAGACATGGACTACCTAAACAACTGGTCGTTTCTGAATGACAGCAAAGCTCTTTTCTGGGCGCTAAGAAATGGGTTTTCCGTCTCACCAGGTAAATAGCAAAAGACAACAAAAGACCAGGCCAATAAAGAATTAGTTAGTGATATTAATGAAAATACCTAAACCAATCCGAAAACTGCTTGCATCAAGAGACATCTGGAAAAATAACCGCCTCATACTAAGGGAACTTAAGCATTTTAGATTTACTGTTTTAACAGCTTTAACTTTTACCATTATAGGAGCTTTCCTAGAAGGGGCCACTGTTGGCCTTATTGCGGCGTACTTACAAGGCATAACCAACCCAGACATCCCACCAATTCGAACTGGATTTCAATGGTTCGACACTTATATCCTAGCCGCAAGTACAGGATCTGGAGAACGAATCGTTCGCCTTTCAATCCTCCTAGTAGTTATGTCTTGGTGTCGTTCAGCATTTGTTTTTGCTGGTGTATATTACGCTAGAGTATGCGAATTTAAATTAGTCGATCGAATACGAAAACAACTCTTTGATCAGTTTCAAAATCTTAGCCTTAGCTTTTACTCTACCACTCAAACTGGGAAGCTCATAAACATAGCTAACGACCAGGTAAATCAACTGAGATCAGTTGTTACAGACGCATCCAATCTTCTCACTCGGTCCGCTACATTGATTGCCTATGTCGTAGCCATGATTGTGATTTCATGGCAACTCTCAATTATTGCAATACTCTTATATTCATTACTCTCGATCGCAGTCACTTGGATGGTAAGGGATGCGCGCGAGGCGAGTTTTGCGGTTCCAAAGGCAGAAAATGATTTGGCATCGATAGTAACTGAATTAATTAACGGCATACGAACCATTCAAGGTTCGGCTGCTCAGGATTTTGAACGAGATAGATTCTATCGATCCTCATATGACGTAGTAAAATCTGGAACGAGACTAGCTGGACTACGGGAGAGAACAAAACCAATATCCGAGGCTGCTGCAACAACAATCTTGATTTTTCTGGTGGTGATTTCTTCCTTTTCGATAAAAGGCTCAGGCAGTTTCGGGGCAGCAGCGCTCCTAACATTCATGTTCGTTCTGTTCAGAATGATGCCGCTAGTCTCCCAGGTAAATGGCCTAAGCACAAAACTTGTCAGCTATCGTGGCCTAATTGATTCAGTACAAGATTTGCTTAGAACTGATGATAAGCCATACCTAAAATCTGGCACCTTGCCTTTTGAAGGTTTATTGAAGTCGATTAGGTTAGTTGATGTAGATTTTTCCTATGGACAAAACAAAAAGATATTAGAAAATATATCAATCGAAATCGAAAAAAACAAAACGACAGCCCTAGTGGGTGCTTCAGGCGCGGGGAAAACAACTTTAGCAGACTTAATACCCAGATTCTACGATCCTACTAGAGGGGAAATTTTAATTGATGGTATTGACCTAAAAAAGTTTGATAGTAACTCATTTCGCCGTCGTATAGCGGTGGTGAGCCAAGATACATTTATTTTCAATCGCTCGGCAAAGGAAAATATTGCCTATGGAATAGAAAACGTAGATGAGGTGGCCCTTTACGAAGCAGCTGCCCTTGCTAATGCTTTAGATTTCATTCTTGAAATGCCTAGCGGATTTGACACCATTCTTGGCGATCGCGGCGTTCGACTCTCAGGTGGGCAACGGCAAAGAATCGCCATTGCAAGAGCACTCCTACGTAATCCAGATATTCTTATTTTAGATGAGGCTACAAGCGCATTAGATTCAACGACCGAGAAAGCAATTCAGAAGTCTTTGGAAAATTTATCTAAGGGGAGGACAGTTATTGCGATCGCACACCGACTGTCTACAATTATGAATGCTGACAAAATAATTGTCCTTGAAAAAGGAAAGGTTATAGAGCAGGGCACTTACAAAGATTTACTGAGCAAAAATGGAGCACTAAGGAAATATCACAATGCTCAGTTTTCGGAGAGTAATTATGTTGAAACTACTTCCTAGAAAATTAATTGCTATTAAAGACCAGACTATTAGAGACCAGAGCTAAGTGCCCAGCAAAAGACAGTCTTGGCCAAATTAGTCACTTTCACTAAGTCAAGCTAGGTGAAATATGTTAACTTTCATCGTTCCATTAAAAAGTCAAGCAGTATCTAGTGACTGGGCAAAGGTGTCCTCGAATCTTGCGAGGACATTAAAGTCGATTACTAACCAAACTTGCAATGAGTATAAAGTTCTTGTAGTGTGCCACGAAAAGCCAGAAATCAGCTATAGTCATCCATCAGTTTCCTATATTCAAGTTGAATTTCCCCCGCCTCAAAAATGGATTTATACGGGAATGGAAGCAGATTATAGACAATTACGCGTAGATAAATGTAGAAAAGTATGGTTAGGCATAGACCGCGCAAGTCTCCTAAAGACTTCTCACATTATGATCGTAGATGCTGATGATTGTATAAGCAAAGAGATTTCTGGTTTTGTCAATGAAAATCAAAACCATCCGGGCTGGTTTTTGAAGACCGGCTATGAGTATCAGGAAAATAAAAACCGATTGTTCTATAAGTCCAAAGGCTTTTATAAGCGCTGCGGGACTAGCGATATCATTAGATTTGACCTAGTTTATCCGCAGGAAAATGAAGAAAAAGTGACTTCAGGAAGCTATCTAGGTCATGCTGTAATGAGAGATATAATTGCGGCTAAAAATGAAAAGCTTGCAGCACTCCCCTTCCCAGGCGCTATTTACATCACGGATAACGAAGAAAACATAAGATCGCAGGAACGATTTTATAAAGTAAGGAGCAGGGGCAAGTATTTAAGTCAAGCAAGAATGAAACTAAGAGTACTATACATAAATTTTGTTTCCGCATCCCCTTCAAAAGAAATTGGTGAAGAGTTTAGTTTATGGACATGCAATCCTTAAGCTAGGGAGTATTTATTTAAACTACATGATGGCTTCTGTGCAGCATTTACTGCGAGGCTTTGAGAGTAATCACTGGGATATTTAAATGCCTCACAACTCAAGACTTAAAGTAGAAATTGTGAGTTAGATATTCAAGGTTATATTTTTAGGAAAAATCATGGAAAACTCGAGAATATCTTGGCAATTAATAAATTCCTTTATACTTACAACTTGCTTACTTTCAATTGCTGGCCTCGGGAATATTCTAAATATAGCTTTCCCCCTATCTGCATTTTTAATCAGCATTTACATTTTTGAGAAAGAACCTGTTCTATACAATGGTTTTTTCTGGTGGTTGTGGTTTTTAACCCCTTTCGTTCGTCGAATTGCCGATTGGAGATCAGGATTTACAGATCCAAGCCCTATTCTCCTAGCTCCTTTCCTAGTCGGAATGGTTACATTAATGACGCTTATCCGAAAGCCACCAAAGACATATAAATTAGTCGATGCTTGTTTCTTTGTCTCCATATACAGCATTGCTTACGGATTTGTAATAGGGTGCATTCAAACAAGGTTTTCCTCGGCTCTTCTGGCTACCCTGGGAATGTTAGTACCTGTACTATTTGGATATCACCTATATTCAAACTGGGAAAACTACCCAAACTATCGTCAAAGTATGCAGCGCATATTTACATGGGGTGTATTAATAATGGGGCTGTACGGTGTGTTTCAATATCTAATTGCTCCGGAGTGGGATAAATTATGGTTGAAAAACCTCTGGGGGGAGGATATTTTAGCCTTAGGAAGTGCTTTTGGTACTCCAGAGCCTTTAGGAATAAGAGTCTGGAGCACAATGAACAGCCCTCTCAGTTTTTCTGTAACAATGATGGCTGGACTTGTTTTATTATTTTCAAGTGAAAGTTTAATCCGATTTCCGGCTTCTGCTTGTGGATACTTATCCTTTTTACTGGCTCAAGCACGAACGGCTTGGGGCGGGTGGATATTTTGCCTTTTTGCTCTTATTTTTAGTTTAAAACAGAGCTTGCAGATTAAGCTTTTTTTAACTCTTGGATTACTAGTTTTATGTGCGCTTCCTTTGCTAACTATTGAGCCCTTTTCAACTGAAATTGCTTCAAGATTCGAGACATTTCAGAATCTTGAAAATGATGGAAGCGGCAATTCAAGAATGGAAACCTACCGGGTCATAACCCCAATTCTTTTTTCCAATATTCTAGGGTATGGAATTGCTAATATTCCTGACACGGGAAGAGTATTAGATAGCAGTGTACTGATCATTTTTATTTATCTTGGGATTCTGGTAGGTACTTTGTATTTCGGAGGTTTTTTAGTGCTGTTACTTTATTTGGCATCTTCGAAAGTTACTAGAAATGACCAATTTTCGAAAAGCTCTTTTGCGATTGCTTCTAGTGCCCTATTTATGGCTTTTTTAGGGCCGGTATTTGAGGGATCTTCTGGAACCATTTTCTGGGGTTTTTTAGGAATTGGTTTAGCCTCGGTGAAATTCCATGAAAAAAATGGCTTTCGAAAAACAAAAATCCAAGACTCATTTAGTTATCCAAAGGATCTGATTTGAAACTTGTTAATATAACATGCTAGACATATTTATCAATTTAAAATTTTCCCGGATGACGATAGGGCGTGTCTTATGAACCCAAAAATCAGTGTAATTATTAATAATTATAATTACGAGCTTTTTCTGGCTGAATCTATTAATAGCTGTATTAACCAAACCTATGCTGACCTTGAGATTATTGTTGTTGATGATGGTTCAACTGACAAGTCTAGGGAAATGATTAATAGTTATGGCGATAAAGTTATACCAATCTTCAAAGGAAATGGTGGGATGTCTTCAGCATTAAACGCAGGCTTTGAGGCTTCTTCTGGAGAGTTTATAACCTTTCTAGATGCAGATGATTATTATTTCCCAGAGGCTATTGAAAATTTTGTTAGGAGATTTGAGGAGGATGTTGTGCAAGTTCAAAGCAGGCTACAAGTCATTGACCGCGAAGGTAAGCCTTCCGGCATTGCTCCTCCCTACTCTATGAAATTTGATGATAGTGAGGCCCTCCAAGTCATTTTGGAAAGAGGTCGGTATAGTACATCTGTAACTACAGGTTTGGCGTTCAGGCGTAGTTTTTTACAAAAAATACTCCCTATCCCTGTGCAAGATTATCGAATGTTTTCAGAAGCATATATCGTTGTCTCATCACCTTTCTATGGAAAAATTTGCTCTATTGATCAGCCAATAGGAGTACGCCGTATACATGGAAGCAATGATTGGGGGCATGCGGATATCCGCCCGGAAAAGTTCAGGAAATCAATTGAACATGACTTTATTAGGTATAAAACAATACGGACTACTGCCAGCCAATTCGGGCTCAGTCCGTCAGAGGACTTTGGATACAAAGATACCCTACACTTGACAAACCGTTTGGCCTCGTTGCGTCTTGACCCTATTCATCACCCAATCCAAACAGATTTTCCACCGTTGCTTGCTTACTACGGTATTTTGAGCTGTTTAACAGCGCCATCTTTGACAAGTATTTCTCGAAAAATTCGTTTCATAATTTGGTTTTTATGCTTAGGAGTATCTCCAAAATTCGCCGTAAGCTATTTTGTCTCTTTACTATTTGTCCCTCGACAGCGCTCTAGATTTCTCAAACATGTTTTTAAGTAAGGCGAGGTCAAAATATAAGTAGGTCAAAAGGCTTAAAGTTCAGACTCAAATTGACTCATCCTGAGTATGTTTTTGGCATTCAATTATTTTTCTCAAAAAGGCTAAGATGGAAAAAGAATACTATCAACTGGAAGAAACAATCAAATCACAAGTTGGCAAAGGCATTGCTTATTACATTGAAAATCCTGGAAACTGGGGAGACGGGCTAATCCGGCATGGGACTTTAAAATTTTTTGAGGAAAGAGGTATAAGCTATAAGCCTATGCCTAGACTAAATAAAAAAGCATGGATAATTCCTTCTATACAGGGTGGAGTTGTTATTCATGCTGGTGGAGGTGGATGGGTAAAACAGTGGGGACATTCAGGTATTTATGTTCAAAAAATGGCGAGGCGTTTTCGAGGCATAGTCCTGCCTTCAACCTTTGATTCACCAGTCTCAATCCCCAATACCACTTATTTTTGTCGGGATCAATTTGAAAGCCAAGCGAACGTGCCACAGGCTTTATTTTGCCATGATATGGCTTTTTTCATAGGAAATGATTTCACTTCAAGTGAAGCACCAAGCAAAGGTAAAGGATACTTTTTTAGAACAGATATAGAAAGCACCCAAAAAATTAAGATTCCTCAGGGAAATATTGACCTCAGCTTAAAAGGAACCCATGAAACTAATGTAGCCCCTCTCTTTGAAGAGTTGTCCAAGTATTCAGAGATTCACACTGACCGGCTCCATATCTCAATCGCTGGTTGTCTCTTAGGAAGAGAAGTCCATCTCTATTCAAATTGTTACTTTAAAAATAGAGCGATTTACCAGACAAGTATAAAGGGCAACTTCCCAAACTGTTTCTTTCATGAGATCACAGATGAAAGTATTGAGCTCTAGACCTGAGGTGATACAACCAATATTTGTCTTTGGTGTGCCCCACTCTGGAACCAGTTGGTTAGGTAGGGCTATTGACCGCCACCCCAGTATTGTCGGTGCTGTGGAGACAAACTATATCTGGATGTGGGGTAATGCTCAGAAGCCAGATGATGTCCTACTAGCTTCTGACTTAACTCCCAAAATAGAGAGACACATCAAACAAAGACTTATCCACCATATTGGAGTATCTGTTGAAAGGAGACTCTGTGATAAGACACCACGAAACTGTCTAAGAATTCCTTTTCTCCACGCTCTATTTCCAGACGCAAAATTTGTATTTGTTGCTAGAGACGGGCGTGCAGTCGTGAGTTCAATTCTCCGGCAGAATTTTACCCCTTCGAACAAAGTTATTGGGAAAGAAATACTGTATAGACTGAAAAGTGTCCCCCTAACAGACCTACACATGTACGCATCTCGGGCAACCTGGATCTGGAGAAGACTTATCGGAAAGCCAATTGATTATTGGGGGGCAAAACCGCCAGGTTGGGACTTGTGGGTAAAAGATAGCAATCTCTCAAGGGCAGAAGTCGTTGCTAAACAGTGGGCTGAAACAACGCGTCTTTCTATCGGCTATGGTCGACAGTTACCTTCCAATAGCTATACAGAAGTTCGCTACGAAGATCTGATGTTAAATCCGCAGGCAGAACTGCTTAGGTTAGCTAATTTTCTGGAAATCGAGAATCCTGAACAAATGCTGGATCTTTCTTCCGAAATTCCCGACTCGACACGGGTCAACCATTGGCAGAAAAATATTGATTCTCAGACTTTGTCCAATATAAGAAATATTGTTGAACCTGTTCTTACAGAATTTGGCTATAGCTGGTAGGTTCCTCTTTTCACGATAGGCAATTATTTTTTTGAATGAGCTACTAAAGCATGAATATTTTAATGATATCAGCTAATTTCCCCTATCCTCCCGATAGGGGAGGGACTGAGATTAGAACCTTTAACCTCCTTAGATATTTAAATAAAAATCATAATGTTACTTTAGTCTGTCAGGTAGATGAAACTGTTACGCCATCAGAAACTGATAAATTGCGGAAATATACCGGAACTCTAGTGACCTTTCCTGGCAGGAAAAGATTGCAAAATAATAAGGAAAATTGGCTTGACCAGTTATATATGTCTTTTCAAGTTTTACGCCTCGGCAAGCCCCCCAGTTCCGTCAGGTATTACTCCGTTGAGATGCGAGCCTGGATAGATAAATTTCTTGGATCTAATCCTTGTGATGTAATTACCTGTGAACATAGCAGCAATGAAATCTACATTGGGCCTAAGGTTGCCAACTCTATTAGAGTTGTTATAAACGCCCATAGTTCGCGGCTAAACCAATTTAAAAGTCTACAGCGGGCTCAGTCAGGGACTTGGACTAAGATTAAGAGCTTTCTCTACAGCTCTCTAGTTCTCTATCGATACGAAAGGACGTATATTAAAAAGGCATCCATAATAGTTGCAACTACTGCCGAAGATAGAGAACATTTTCTACATCTTTCTCAAGAGGTTCCCATTAAAATTGTCCCTAACGGAGTTGACCTAGATCTTTTCCCCTTTCGAAATGCAGATCCTGGGGGATGTAATCTGGTGTTTGTGGGTTCAATGGATGCAGCTCACAATATTGATGCAGTTTGCTATTTTTGTCGTGATATTTTTCCGCTGCTGAAGCAGGTACACCCAAATTTGGTACTTAATATTGTTGGCTCTCGCCCTAAGTCTGAAGTTTTGGAATTGCGGCAAATTAACGGTGTTAATGTTTTGGGGCGTGTCGACTCTGTAGTTGATTACCTGCATAAAGCAACTATTTGTATAGCACCTCTTAGGGCTGGCTATGGAATTAAGAATAAAACTCTGGAAGCCTTCGCAACTGGGGTACCTTTGGTTGGTAGTGATCGGGCTTTGGAAGGATTAGATATCGATGGTGATAGAGCCAATCTATGTGCTCTAAGAGCAAATGCTCCAGAAGAATATTTGGCGTCAGTCAAAAATTTGATTGATGATTCAAACCTAAGAACGATGCTTTCAGAAAATGCCAGAATCTACGTTGAAAAACATTTTTCATGGGATCGGGCAGGTACAATGTATGAAAATGCTTTGATAAATTAATTGTCCTTTATTTTATTTTAAAGATGGGAAACAAGTTTATTTCTTAAGCTTATATAAGCCGGCTTTTTACTAGACCTAGTCTTCGAAACCTTAAATAAGGTCATCGATTTTTTATGTTTGAACTACGAGTAAAGGTTCTCAATATGGGCTGTAAACTTACAGCAGAATTCATAAATACGAGAGTGCTAGAATTCTCTCTGTAAAAACCTTTTAGCTGTAAAAAGGAAGTTCATCTTTCCAATTCTAAGTTTCTGGTCTAGGCTCTATAATTTCAATAAAAATTTGTTCAAGGCACGCCTTTCAGGCCTCTAAACCTATGATTAATTTACTCTGTATTATAACGGCAGGTAGAGGCGGGCAGGATGAGCTTCGTGTTCGTCGATTAACCGACATGCTTGATATGAACTTAACTCTTCACTTTATTGATAAGAGCGCTTCCAAGATTGACGAAATGCGTCAAGTATTTAGTCTTCTTAATTCTCAGCATTGGGATTTGGTATATCAAGAAGGTACTGGCATAGCAGGTGGCATACCCCTGATTGTAGCTGCTATTCTGAATAGACAGGTGTATTTAATTTCTTCCGGAGATCCTATTGCTGGCTTCTTTAGAACTACAAAAGGTATCCTGCTTGGCACTATCTTTGAAGTCTATGAGCAACTTCTCTATAAGTGCTGTTCAGGCTTTATCGGCTGGACTCCTTACCTGACTGGAGTTGCCATCCGACTAGGTGCCCCCAAAGCTGTCACCGTGGAAGGAGGGGTCGATACCACCGTCTTTTACCCCTATACACCGGATAAAAAAAGAGTGGCCCGACAGAAATATGGCCTCAACCCTGACCACCTGGTGCTGGGTGTTGTCGGTAGCTTGATCTGGGTGCCCAGCCAACACTACACCTATGGACTAGAGCTGGTGGAAATCTTAAAGTTGTTAGAGCGTCAGGATGTCTCCATCCTGATTGTCGGAGACGGCAGTGGCAAAGACCGTATGGAGCAGCTTGTGCCCGGGAGACTTAAAGACAGGGCTGTCTTTACCGGTCGCATCCCTGAGCAGGAAGTAGTAGAAGCCATGAATGCTATGGATATTGGCTTTGTAACTCTATTTGGCGAAATGGGCAATTATCGGCTCACTACAAAATTGCCGGAATACTTAGCCTGTGGGGTGCCTGTCGCGATGAATCCTACAGCCGCATTCTATGACTATGTGCTTGATGCAGGTTGGCCGTTACCTGTCGGTCACCCCGCTACCCCAGTATTCCACCAGCAGTGTGCCCACTGGGTCGACCACCTGACTCCCCATGAGTTAGCCCACAAAGCGACCCAGACCCATAAGGTAGTCTCTCAACGGTTCGATTACTCAGTCATCGGTCCCAAGTTTACTGCTTTTGTTGAAGCGCTTGTAGAAAACAAGGTTGCAACCGAGCGTCTCGCTAACGTTCGAAGAAGAGAATGATCTGCGAGTTTATCTAACTCCTAGCAATTTTAGAGTAAGTTTGGTAACGCAGCAAAATGTCTCCCGAGAGAACCAGTTATGGATATCAGTCCCGGTGTTTCCGCAAGGATCGGTCTGCTCAGATTTCCCCTCATTGTGGGGGTTGTGTTTATCCACACGTTTCATCAGGGACGCGGCGTCTTTTTTGGTGATGGCACGATTGCCTACAACGGTGACGCCCTGAGCGTATTCACGCAGTTCCTATTTTCAGAAGTCCTCGCCCGCATCGCTGTACCTCTTTTTTTTATAATCTCTGGAGTGCTTTTGTTTAAGGACTTCTCACTGACAAAAGAATGCTACAAAAAAAAGGTTAGCTCCAGGGTTAGCACCGTTTTAGTCCCCTACTTACTCTGGAACATAGCCGTGATACTGCTGCGGCTCTCCGCGGAGTTTATGCCTAATGCTTCAGTCATGTTTAGTGGGCGACAAAAACTTGTGTCAGACTATTCTCTTCTGGACTTAGTCTCAGACTTTGCTTGGAGTCCAGCCTCTTATCAGTTTTGGTTCCTAAGAGACCTGTTCA
Source organism: Nodosilinea sp. (assembly GCA_041739575.1). GTDB lineage: Bacteria > Cyanobacteriota > Cyanobacteriia > Phormidesmidales > Phormidesmidaceae > Nodosilinea. The sequence goes on from JBGSNT010000046.1 coordinate 41,300, forward strand.
TCGCTGTCTTACTGTCCCCACTTTTCTACATGGCGGCTAAGCGACTAGGGCTGTCTCTATTCTTTGTCTTCTGTGTGCTTTGGTTTGCCGACTTTCCAAGGTATGTCTTAAACCTTGACTGGAAGACCCTAGTCTTCATTTACCTAGCCTGTTGGATCTGTGTCTATCAGTGGGATTTAGAAAGGCTTGACTCGAAGAGTAAGGTCATCATCCCAGCCTATTGTTGCTTAGCGGTAGTGGTGGCCAGTCTGTATACCTATCTGTTTTTAAACAACAGTGAGTCTATCCTGGTCAATGTCTTCGCAAGAGGGGTGATTTTGCTGGGAGGAGTCGCTGTCTGGTGCGCCACAAAATATGCCTTAGGAACCAACCTCCAGAGAGTATTACTCATCCTGGCTCCTTTTTCCTTTTTTGTCTATGCTGCCCACGAGCCGATGATGACTATTGTTAGAAAATTAGTCTATCGATGGTTTCCACCTTCTAACTCTCTCCAAGTCATCTTCTACTATTTTCTATTGCCTACCGCAGTGGTTACATTCTTAGTCCTAGTTGCCCTCTTGTTAAGGAAGGTCACTCCCAGACCCTACGCCCTGTTAACCGGAGGCAGAGTGGATAAAAAAGTTGCCCACACCATCAGTTCTTAGCTTTGTCTATTTTCCTTACTTCATCAGTAATATGCGAGTCCTTTTTCTAGACCAGACTGGAAAGCTAGCCGGGGCCGAGCGGGTGCTGCTCGACATTGCCCTGCCTTATCGTGAAGACTCCTTAGTCGCTCTTTTTGAGGATGGCCCTTTCCGCTATGCCCTTGAGCAGCTAGATATCCCCGTCAAGGTATTGACCAACACGGTCATTGACGTGCGCCGAGAGAGTGACCTAATGGAGGCCCTGTTCGGAGCGGTTAAACTGGTGCCCCTGGTCAACTCTGCGACTAAACTGGCCAAACAGCATGACCTGGTCTACGTCAACACACCCAAAGCGCTGGTCGTGGGTGCCCTGGCGAGCTTCTTAAGCGGACGGCCCCTGGTCTATCACCTGCACGACATCCTCACTCCTGAACACTTTAGTGCAACTAACCGGGCTCTGTTGGTAGCCCTTGCCAACCGCTTTGCGGTACAGGTCATTGCCGTGTCAGAAGCAGCAAAAAGAGCTTTCATTGCCGCCGGGGGAAGCCCTGAGACCATCCAGGTTGTCTATAACGGCTTTAATGCAGCACTGTTTCAGGGCCATGAGATGGCTGGCCAAACTCTCCGAAAGGGAATGCACCTTGAGAACAAATTTGTAGTCGGCCACTTTAGCCGCCTGTCTCCATGGAAAGGGCAGCATGTGCTGCTAGATGCCATGGCTCACTGCTCCGATCATGTCCACGCTCTGGTGGTCGGTGATGCCCTATTTGGAGAGGATGACTATGTACAGGCTTTGCACCATAAGGTAGAAATGATGGGACTAGATGACCGAGTCCACTTCTTGGGTTTTAGGACCGATGTTCCTCAGCTAATGGCTGCCTGCGATATCATCACCCACACCTCCACGGCCCCAGAGCCCTGTGCCCGGGTCTTAATGGAAGCAATGCTATCAGCTAAGCCTTTGATTGCCAGTAGAGATGGTGGCACCGTTGAAATTGTTGAAGATGGTAAAACGGGTTGGTTGGTAACTCCAGTAGATGCTGTAGATCTGGCTAAGGCAATAAATTTTCTGGCTGTACACCCAGAAGTGAGATCAGAAATAAGTAATAATGCCCGAAAGGCAGCAAGCGAACGATTTACCCTGCCTATTGCCAGATCCAGTGTTGATAAAGTGCTCAGGTCATCCCTGCGGCTTCCGATCTAATGTAGACAGGGTTGAGTAAACCCATGAGACACATGCTTAAACGGTAGAAGTGTGGTTGGCAGGGTATTTGTACTCCTATGCGGAATTGATTGTTGACAAGATCAATTCTGTGGGTTATTTTTTTTGCGCATAGTGTTCCCTGCTGTAATAGGTTCAACTGAGAAACTCATTTTTCTTTTCATTGTGATGAAGGGAGTTCGCAACCCTATTCTGTTGGCCTACGTCTAATTTTTTTGACTTGTGCGGAAACAAAAAAGCTACTCGGCAGCAAA
>JBGSNT010000328.1:0-14778 GCA_041739575.1 Nodosilinea sp.
TACCCCGCCAGCAGGTCGCGCAGGGGCTTGGTCATCCAGTTGATGCCGACCCGCACCTGGTGATCGAACGTAGGCATGCGGTAGAGGTAAGCCAGGCGGCGCGCCACATGGGCCAGTTCGCCGTCGAGCTGCACTCCCAGCCCGGTGAGGGTGGCGCGGCTGGTGCCCAGGGTCATCATTTCGCCCAGATGGCGGTAGCGGAAGGGCAGTTGGGGGCGATCACTCAAGCTAGCCCAAATATTCCACCCGACAAAGTCGGCCTGCTGCAGGGCAACTTGCGCCGTGGCGGCCATCTGCTGCCCCTCGGCATCGCGGCAGTCAGCTACATCGCCCAGGGCGTAAACGCCAGGTGCATCGACGGCTTCTAGGGTGGGCTGCACGACTACCTGCTGGCGATCGCTGTGCTTCAGCGGCAGGTGGGCAATCACCTCGTTTACCTTGGTGCCCACGGTCCACAGCACCAGGTCGACGGGCAGAATGTCGGTCTGCTCGCGATAGGTGAGGCCAATGGTGTCGGCGGTAACGCTATCCACAGCGGTTTCAAGATCAACCCAGACTCCCAGGTCAGCCAGGGCCTTTTGGGCCACATCTCGGTTGTACTCGGGTGAGGTACGCAGCAACATATCGGTGCGCTCGATTAGGCGCACCCGGCCCCGTTCGCCCAAATGCTCGGCCACCTTGCAGGCCAGCTCCACGCCGCTGTAGCCGCCGCCCACCACCGCCACACGAATTTTTTCGGCGTCAGACGCTTCAAGATGGCGCAGGTGTTCTTTGAGTTGATAGGCATCGTCTAGGGTGCGAAAGGCCAGGGCGTGCTCGGCTACGCCGGGGGCCATATCCATAGGCGTGGTGCCGCCCAGGGCCAAAACGAGGCGATCGTAGGGGAGGGTCATGCCGTCGCTGAGGCTGACCCGGTGTTGCTCCATATCGATGCCGGTGACTTCGGCCTGGCGAAACTGCACCGAGGTACCGGCCAGCAGCTCAGCGTAGGGGGGCGCGACTTCCCAGGTTTGCAACTCGTCGGTGACCAGCTCGTAGAGTAACGGCAGGAAGAGAAAGCGATCGCGGTGGTCGACCAGAGTAATAGTGGGCTGGGTGCCCTCCCAGGGCAGATGGCTCAGACGCAGGGCAGTGTAGAGGCCGCCAAAGCCGCCGCCGAGAATACAAATTTGCTGGGGAGCGTCTGCCATAGTTCAAAGCCGTGATACCTCTTCTACCTTCTAACTCAAAATGGAGAGAGTCATCCTGGTTTTCGGAGATTTCTTTTGGCTACAGCGTCAGATTTAGCGATGCGTTCTCCCCGCCAAGAGTTGATGGCGGGAGCGCGAGACATTATCCCACTGATTGTGGGGGCGATTCCCTTTGGGATTATCTTTGGCACCCTGGCCCAGGGCAGCGGCCTGTCCTTTGGAGCCACCCTGGGCATGTCGGCCTTTGTGTTTGCTGGGTCGTCGCAGTTTATTGCTCTAGGCCTGCTGGCGGCGGGCAGCACCCTGCCGCTGATTGTGCTGACCACGGTGGTGGTTAACCTGCGCCACATGCTCTACGCCGCCAGCCTGCTGCCCTACGTGCAGGGGGCCTCCCGGAGGTGGAAGGCCGTTATCGGTTTCTTTTTGACCGACGAAGCCTTTGCGGTGACCATTCGGCGCTACATGCAGCCCGACCCCAGCCCCCACAAGCATTGGTACTACCTGGGTGCAGGCGGGACCATGTATATCAACTGGATTTTTTGCACCTGGCTGGGGCTGACGGTGGGGCAGCTGATCCCCAACGCGGCGGATTGGGGATTGGACTTTGCCATGGTGGCGACGTTCATTGGCATGATCGTGCCCTACGCCACGACAAGGCCGATGGTGGGGGCGATCGCCGTGGCCGGTCTGGTGGCGATGCTGGCGAATGGGCTGCCGCACAAGCTGGGGCTGATGGTGGCGGCGATCGCAGGGGTTGCCGCTGGGTTCTGGCTCGAAACCCGCATCTCTCGTAGCGTGGGTCGCCCTCACCCACCCGGCGATTAACCGATCGCCCCTTGTGACCCACGATCCCCGCCCATACACCGATCGCCCTCCTGCGACACGATCCGCGTCAATTCCTCTGTGGGCTCCGGGGGTCGCCCATGGGGGAGTTGAGAGGTGGCAAAGACTCAGGGTGCGACCCACGCTACGGGCTAACCGTTCCCTACACCAATCTAAAATCTAAAATCCCTATGAATGATTGGCTCCTCGTGGCCTCCATGGCCCTGGTAACGTTTTCAATTCGCTACAGCCTGCTGGCCTTTAGCGGGCGCATTCAGCTGTCGCCGACCCTGGTGCGGGCCTTGGCCTACGTGCCTCCGGTGGTGCTAACGGCGATCGTCGTGCCTGCGGCGGTGCTGCCCGAGGGAGAGTTGTGGTTGGGGTGGCAGAATGCAAGATTGGTGGGGGCGATCGCCTGCGTGGCCCTCGCTCTCTGGCGCAAAAATCTACTGCTTACCATCGCTGGCGGCATGGCCGTATTCTGGGGTTGGCAGTGGTGGCTAGGATAGGCCTCCCTAGGTAATCCTCAACACCACCTCCATGCCCCCGTAGTCTTATAGTGCTAATCGACTTTCGGGTCAGGTTGTTCCAGAGAGAGAAACATGAGTGGACTTGGTGGGCTAAATAAATCTCCCAACGGTGTAGTGCTGGGCATGGTGCAGCTACAACTGCCCAACGTCGTTACCCCAGACGACCTTGCTGCCCAGACCCAGCGCATTTGCGATATGGTCGGCAAAGCCCGCCGCAATATGCCCTCCATGGACCTGGTGGTGTTCCCCGAATATTCGCTCCACGGCCTGTCAATGGACACCAACCCAGAGATCATGTGTCGGATGGATGGTCCCGAGGTGGCCGCCTTTCGCCAGGCCTGCATCGACAACGACATCTGGGGCTGCTTCTCAATCATGGAGTACAACCCCGAGGGTTACCCCTACAACAGCGGCATCATCATCGACAACCAGGGAGAGCTCAAGCTCTACTACCGCAAACTGCATCCCTGGGTGCCGGTCGAGCCCTGGGAACCCGGAAATGTGGGGATTCCGGTCTGCGACGGCCCCAACGGCAGTAAGCTGGCGCTGATCATCTGCCACGACGGCATGTTCCCCGAAATGGCCCGCGAGTGTGCCTACAAGGGGGCGGAAATTATGATTCGTACGGCGGGCTACACCGCCCCCATTCGCCACTCGTGGCAGATCACCAACCAGGCCAACGCCTTTTGCAACCTGATGGTGACCGCCTCGGTGTGCATGTGCGGCAGCGATGGCAGCTTTGACTCCATGGGCGAGGGCATGATCGTCAACTTCGACGGTACCCCCCTGGTGATGGGCAGCCATCGCCCCGACGAAATCATCACCGCCGAGGTGCGCCCCGACCTGGTGCGCGAGGCCCGCATTCACTGGGGCGTGGAGAACAACATTTACCAGTTTGGCCACCGCGCCTATGTGGCGGTCAAGGGCGGTGCCCAAGACTGCCCTTACACCTACATGAAAGACATGGTGAAAGAGGTCTACCGCCTACCCTGGGAAGACCAGGTGGTTCATACAGACGGCACTTCCTGCGGGTTTCCGGTGCCCACCCGCACCTACAAAGGCGAAGAATTGCCGCCGGTAAGTAAGTAGGTCTGATTATCTATAAGACGCATTTCGACTCCGCTCAATGCTCGATCCATTGCTGGGCAGAGGGTTGAGCGAAGTCGTTCACGAAGTGTCTCCCGAAGGGAGAAAACCCGGAAACCTAAGCTGGCTTTAATTTAGCCCTCCTACTTCCTGAGTTAGGCAGGAGAAAGTCTCCCAGAAATCACCTTAGGAAATAATTTCTTATCCCAAATCCGAACCGTATAGCCCCGATTCGATAAAAGGTCAGACTGTAGGGGCAAATGGCATTTGCCCTTCCAAATAGGGGGTAACCAAGCCGGGTTTGGTCTCACCTACCTTAGATCCTAGCCACTCGGACTTAGCTTTGGGTGCAGTATGTACTTTTTGCGTCGACGGTAGCCGGAATAGCGGGAAAGTGAAAACTCAGCCTAGCCCAGGGTTTATACTCTGCACTGGTTCACAATAGTAGAGGTTCTTCTCACCCTGTACTCCATGCCCCCCGCAGCACCGACCCAAGCGCAACCGGCAGCGAAACTCTGGGCAGCGGCGATCGCCACTCCTCCCCAAGAATTCGCCGCTACCTCCCTCACCATTCTGTCGGGCCGCCTGCCCGCCGACCTGCGCGGCACCCTCTATCGCAACGGCCCAGCCCGCCTAGAGCGCGGCGGCATCCGCGTGGGTCACTGGTTCGATGGCGACGGGGCGGTGCTGCGGGTGCATTTTGAGGGGGATAGAGCCCTGGGCACCTACCGCTACGTGCGCTCCGCTGGATTTATGGACGAAGAAGCGGCGGGGCAATACCTCTACCGGGGCTACGGCAGCTTGCCCCCCGGCCCGATTTGGCAGCGCTGGCAGGCCCAGGTAAAGAATGCCGCCAATACCTCGGTGCTGGCCCTGCCCGATGGTCTGCTGGCCCTGTGGGAAGGTGGCCTGCCCCACCGCCTCGATCTAGAAACCCTGGAAACAGTAGGGTTAGATAATCTGGCCGGACTCAAGGCCAGCGATACCTTCACGGCCCATCCCAAACGTCACCCCCGCACGGGCGAGATCTTTGGCTTTGGCACCATCCCTGGGGGCAATGCCACTCTCCAGATCTATCGTTGTAGCGCCGCTGGGGCCGTCGAGCAAACCGGCACTATTCCCCTCAGCGGTATTCCCCTACTACACGACTTTGTGCTGGCCGATCGCTACCTGGTGTTTTGTGTATCGCCGGTACGGCTCAGCCCGTTGCCTGCCCTATTTGGTCTGACCAGCTTTAGCGACTCGCTACAGTGGCAGCCCCAGCACGGCACCCAGATCATTGTGGTGGATGCGGATACCTTGGAGGCGATCGCCCTGGAGGCCGTCGACCCCTGGTACCAGTGGCACTTTGGCCACAGTTACCTAGATTTTGACGGCTCGATTGTGTTCGACGTGGTGCGCTACCCCGACTTTGCCAGCAACCAGCAGCTCAAGGAAGTGGCCTCGGGCCAGGTGACCACCCCCGCCGATGCCCAGCTCTGGCAGTACCGCATTGACCCTAAAACCGCCAAAATTCTCGATCAGCAGTGCCTGATCGATCGCCACTGCGAATTTCCGTTGGCCTTTGGCGCAGACGAGGCGGCCACCACCTACCTGAATGTGCACCGCACGGTGCCCACGCCGCTGGGGGAGCTATTTGGGGCGATCGCCCGCTTCGATGGCAAAACCGGCCTCACCGTTGCCGATGCTGGCGAGGGCCGCTACCCCGCTGAGCCCATTCCCGTCGCCAACCCCGACCAGCCCGACCAGCCCTGGGTGATCACTGTGGTCTACGACAGCCACCACCACCGCAGTGAGGTTTGGGTTTACGAAGGCCATGATCTAGAAAAAGGGCCGATCTGTCGGCTGGAGCTGCCTAGCGTCATCCCCCACAGTTTCCACGGCACCTGGGTGGGTGAGTAAATGCCGACCCGGTCTGTCATTGCGCTAAAAATAACCGAGGGCTGAGCGAAGTCGTTCGCTTGCGTCTCCCAAAGGGAGAAAGCCCGCGCCAGGGAGCCCCTTACTTTCATCCATTCGAGCGCCATTGACTTTAGGTGGGTTCCCGCTGTTGCGGGCATGACGGTCTTACTCGATGACGCCAAGAGAAACCAGGCTATAGTGGATGGCAATAATCTGCCCCCATTGCCCCATTTCGTTGTGACCGGCCCCCCTGACTTCTCCCAGCGACTCCAGCTGAATCAGCGTCTTTCGTCTTTGCCGGGTCCACAGCTCGGTCAGGTGATTTTTGCCCTCGATCCAGCGAAGGGGAATGTTCCGCCAGCGTCAGCGCCCCCTGCCGATCGGGTGATGGCACTGCTCACCTGGGCCGAAAGCGAGATCGGCTGTGGGCTGGAGAGGGTGGAACAGGTGCTCGATGCCGTGCTGGCTCGGCCTCAGGACAGCGCATCGGCCTCAGGAAACAAGGCCCGAGTGTTTATCAGCTATCGATCGCAGGAACCGGATGTCAGCCTGGCCCAAGCTTTCCACGACCAGCTAAAAGCGGCAGGCCATGACCCGTTTATGGCAGCAAAGAGCATTGACTGGGGCGAGAACTGGGTAGAACGCATCGACCACGAGCTAAAGCGCTGCGACTACTTTTTGCTGCTGCTGTCTGAGCGATCGGCCACCAGCGACATGGTGGCGGGGGAGGTGCAGACTGCCAAGCGACTGTGCAATCAGCGGGGCAAGCCGGTGATTTTGCCGGTGCGGGTGAACTTGCCTCTGGATGATCCGCTCAATGCTGAGCTGCGCACAGTGTTGCAAACCATTCAGCAGAAAGCCTGGCAGGGGCCGGAAGATACGGCGGCTTTGGTGCAGGATTTTCTCGCGTTGATTAATGCGGGTGACGCCCCCGCCCCGGCAAAAGAAAGCGATGAGCCTAAGATCACCGCTCCCTCCCATCAACGGCCACCCCTGCCGGTAGCAGATTTGGAGCTGCCTAGCGGCACCATGCCGCTAGATTCTAAGTTCTACATTCGGCGGGAGCCGTGGGATACTCGCTGTCTGCAAGAGATTGAAAATCGCGGCGGGCTGGTGCGAGTTAAAGCCCCTCGCCAAATGGGGAAGACTTCGCTGCTGGCTCGCATCCGAGACCGCGCCAAAGACCTTGGCTACCAAACGGTGACGATCGACTTTCTGGAAACAGATGAGAATACCTTCACCGATTCCAGTCTGTTTCTGAAACGCCTGTGTGCTCTGGTGAGCCGCAAGCTGGGCTTTTCCCCCCGCAAGGTGACGGAATTTTGGAAGGAGGAGGAGGACTTTTGGGGACCTAAGGAGATCTGCACTAACTATTTCGAAGATTTCATACTCTCGAAGATTGACACGTCGTTATTCCTTGGATTGGATGAGCTGGATCGACTGTTTCCCTACGAAGCGGTGTCGAAGGAATTTCTGACCCTGCTGCGATCGTGGAATGAGAAAGCCAAGGTGGATGAGACCTGGGCCAAGTTCAAGCTGGCGATCGCCCACTCGACCGAATCCTACGTGGTGCTGGAAAGCAATGTCTCGCCCTTTAATGTGGGACTGGCGGTGGAGCTGCCGGAGTTTACGCCCACTCAGGTGATGGATTTGGTGGGCAAGCATGGCCTGAACTGAAGCGAAGCGGATGTGACGGCTCTCATGGCGATGGTGGGGGGACATCCCTATTTGATTCGGCTGGCGCTGTATCACGTTGCTCAGCAAGACTTGACCCTGGCGCAACTGCTGCAAGCAGCCCCCACCGATGCCGGAATCTATGGCGAGCATCTGCGGCGACACCTGTGGAACTTGCAGCAGCATCCTGAGTTGGCCCAGGCCTTTGAGAAGGTAATTATGTCTGAGAACCCGGTGGCGCTGAAATCGATGCTGGCGTTTAAGCTAAATGGCATGGGTTTGGTGAACTTGCAGGGCAACGATGTGGTGCTGCGCCATGAGAGCCTGTATCGGCCCTACTTCCACTCACGATTGAGGATGACGCTATGAGCGCAGGCCCCAGTGCGTTCTACAAGGTGGGCGGTGGCCTCCCCCAGGATGTACCGTCTTATGTGACGCGGACGACCGATCGCGACCTCTACGAAGCCCTAAGGGCTGGGGAGTTTTGCTATGTTTTGAACTCTCGCCAGATGGGCAAGACCAGCCTGATGGTGCGAACCCTGGCCAAACTGCAGGCCAATGGCTGGGCTGGAATCATCATCGACTTTTCGGCTAAGGATAGCCAGGTCGATAAGCCCGATCGCTGGTACGACGGCATTATTAACCAGCTCAATCGGCAGTTTGGCCTGCTGGAACGCTCAGCCTTTCGGAGCTGGCTGAAGGAGCGAGACTTTATTGCCCCGGTGGAGCGGCTGGCGGAGTTTATTGAGACGGTGCTGCTGCCCAGCCGTGAGAGCCCCATCGTTATTTTTATCGACGAAATCGACAGCACCCTGGGCCTACCCTTTACCGACGACTTTTTTGCTCTGATTCGCGCCTGCTACAACAAACGGGCAGAGAATCTCGATTATCGACGGCTGACCTTTGCACTGCTGGGGGTGGCGGCCCCCTCTGAGCTAATTGGAGATGCCAAGCGCACTCCCTTTAACATTGGCGAAAGCATTGACCTAAAAGGCTTTGAGTTTGAAGAGGCGTTGCCCCTTGCCGCTGGATTGGCAAGTATGGCAGAACAGCCAGAGGAAGTTCTACGCGAGATTTTGCACTGGACCGGAGGACAGCCCTTTTTGACCCAGCGGTTGTGCCAGCTCGTGGTTGATTCAGACGCTGAAATCTCTGCGGGGAACGAATCGACCCAAGTTCAGCAGCTGGTGGAATCTCGCCTGATTGAGAACTGGGAATCTCAAGACCATCAGGAGCACCTGAAGACGATTCGCAAGCGGCTGCTGGATGACGAGCAGCAGGCAGGCTACTTGCTAGAGCTGTATCGCTCCATTCGGCAGGCGGAGGAACTCGCGGCAGATAACCAACCGGAAGAACGGGAGCTACAGCTTTCAGGCTTGGTGGTGAAGCGAGATAACCAGCTGCGGGTGTATAACCCCATCTACGCCGCTGTTTTTAACGAAGCCTGGATTAACACCGAACTGCAAAAGCTGCGCCCCTACTCAGAAAGCTTCCGCGCCTGGGTTGCATCTGACAAAGCGGATAGCTCTCGGCTGTTGAGAGGCGGAGCATTAGCAGAAGCAGAGCGGTGGGCTGGGGAGAAAGCCACCCTGAGTGGTGAAGACCGTGAGTTTTTGGCGGCCAGTCGTGCCCGACAGCGAGAAGAGGACATTGTTGCTAAGGAACGAGAGGCTGAACTGGCACGGGAGAAGCAGGCACGGGAAGCCGCCGAAGCCGCCGAGCAGATTCAGTCGGAAGCGAATCAGCAGGCTAAACGAAAAATTCGGCGAGGTGGCTTGGTTCTAGGATTGGCTTTAGGAGTAGCTACCCTTCTGGGTGGATTCGCGCTCGTTTCCGGGGCAAGGCTAAAAGTTGCAAATGAGCAACTGGAGGAATCTCAAACTCTTGTGGCTGAAGCAGAGCAAGAGCTACAGGAAGTTCAGCAAGAGAGAGAAACTGCACAAAAAGAACTTTTAGAAGCTCGTCGGTCAGCACAGAAGGCTACCGACGAGCTTGAGAGATTTGAAAAAGAACTTCAATCTCTTGAGATCCAGCGCCACGAAGCAGATGAAAAGCTTAGGCAAGCAGAGCAAGGACAGCAGACGGCTCAGGCATCACTAGCCTCTTTGAGGCAAAACTTGGAGTCTGCGAATGCTGACATTGAGCGCATAGAAAAAGAGAAATTAGAAGCCCAAAAATTAACCGAGGACGCTAAAGTCGCACTAGAAAATGCTGAGGAAAGACTGGTCGCAGTAAACGAAGAACAGAAAGAAATTGAAGAACTCAATAAAACGGTAAATACTCTTTCCGATCTCATTGATGATTTATATGCTTCTGATAGACCCGATGTGGCGAGAGATGTAATTGAACAAATAGGCTTGTCGTTTACAGACTATGACAGAAGTGAATTCAGAAAAGCTCTCTTAAACAGCAGTATTGTTCTAGCAAGCCTTTACCTTGACTCTAGAGATCCGGAAGGCATGTCAAGGGCTATGGAAACGAGCATAGGAACAATTCAGGAAAATCAAGGCCTATTCTCCGAATCACCGGCAGCGCAATCAATTGCCTTCTTTGCATATGCTGTTCAAGGCAACTTCCTAGAGGAAACAAATCCAAATCTTTTTCCAAAAGAATCGTATGAGCGAGCCTTCAGGACGGCAGGGTATCGTTTCAATCTGGAGGAGGAGGAGCTTGCTGAGTCTTATCGAAGTTTACTGGACAATACTTCTGGCAGTCGTCGAAATGACAGCCTACTAACACTTGCTAAAGCTTCATTAAAGAGGCACTATACATTTAGATTTAAGAAAATTAACCAAGAGATAGAAATTTTACTTTCAGAGCATAGGTGGAAAGAAGCTGATGTATTAACGTGGTATGCCCTTTACTCCTCAGCTTCTTCTAAGGACGTGGATAGATTTGAATACGAAAACATATCCTGCTCCGATATAGATACGGTCGATGCTTTATGGCTTAAATACTCACAAGTTGGAGGGGAATCAAGATTTGGCTTTAAAGTACAAGGAGAACTACATACCGGAATCCAGCAAAGGATCGGTGGCGCAAACCCTGCTAGCTTAAATATTCTTATGAATGAATTAGACTGGTTTTTTATAGGGGATGATATAAGCAAACTTTATGAAAATGCATCTCCATTGGGGAATAATGTATCTTACGAAAATCTAATATTTAGATTCCCAAATCCTGAGACAGATAAGTTTAAGGAATATGAAGATCTCAATTGGAACGCAGATTATTACTTAGATGCTAGTAGCAAAGGGCATTTACCTGCGCTTGCCGTGAATGAATTCTTTCGAAGTTGGCTTTATGATTTACCAATGAGCTATTACGGAAATGAAGTTGTAGTTACAGAACACTGTGGATACATTTTCCTGGCAGCAAGAACATTAGGAACAGGAGCAGGAAGAGGCTCCCGGTGGTGATTTGCCGTAAGTGTTATTTCAGGCCTCATTCAAGCACAATAGGCATTAGAGCCTCATTCATCTGAACTTTATTTAAGGCAATCTGCTTATTAGTTCTGTAGCTATCAGGCGTAGGGTGCATAGCGCGCCTACGTGGCCCACAGCCCCGCGCAAAGCCCCGCCGACCCTGCCTTTGGGCCGCATGCACCGCTCACGAATCGAGCCTCTCCCTTGACGCTAATTCCTCATTTTCCAGCGCCACACCATTTTCCCATAGCTCATGTTCACTAATATCAACCTCCTCATTCCACACAATTCCATAGCCTCCCGATGCGATCTCAAAATTTTTGAAAAAGGCTGGCTGCCGCAGCGGAAAAAACATTGGAATGTCCAAAAGCTGACGAATATCGTATTTTCTCAATTCCTGATTAGTGAATTCAACGAGCAAGATAGTATCATCAATTACTTTTGCTTTATGAATTCGAGGGCATTGCATAGCGAGTTTTAATTCAAATCTACTTTAGTGGAGGAAGCTTGCGAAATTCTTGGGCTTTCCACATCTACAATAGATCTTGCTGATATAGTGCTGCCCATTCTAAAACCAGCTTTTGTGCTCGATTGGGTAGATATAGTAGGGTGGGCACCGCCCACCACACCATTTTCTCACCCGCCCGCCCACCCCTTCCCCTCAAATACCCCTGTCCGCTTATCTCCACACCGTTCGACACCGCTCACGGCAGGCCAGCATCCCCAATTGTCGCCATAAAACCCGTCTCCCGTAGGGGCGAACCAATGTGTTCGCCCTCAATGTGTTCGCCCCCAATGTGTTCGCCCCATCCCCGACGTGGGGAAATTTGCGTTGGGTAGCAGGCCCGATGCCGAGGTTAGGGCAGACACGTGGGTCTGCCCCTACGGGGTTTGATCGTTGAGATAGGGTTCGGGGATGCCCTTGATGCCAGGGTTATCGCCATCCCGTAGGGGCGAACCAATGTGTTCGCCCTCAATGTGTTCGCCCTCAATGTGTTCGTCCCCATCCCCGCTGTGGGGAAATTTGCGTTGGGTAGCAGGCCCGATGCCGAGGTTAGGGCAGACACGTGGGTCTGCCCCTACGGGGTCTGATCGTTTAGGTGGGGCATCGGTGGCTAACGCGGCGGCACCCACGTCCGCAGGACTCGACCGGGGATCGCTTTGCCCAGCCAGGGGGTATTGGCCGCGAGGGAGCACAGGGTTGAGGGCGTCACAGTCCAGGCAGCACTGGGGTCGAACAAAATCATTTCGGCAGGCTGCTGAGCCTGAATAGTGGGCGGCGTCTGGCCCCAGCAGGCAGAAGGATTCGTGCTCAAAGCTTGAATCAGCGTCAGGGGCGACCAGTCGCCGTGGGTGACAAAGGTATCCCACAAAATGCCCAGGGCTAGCTCTAGGCCGATCGCGCCCGGTGGTGCCGAAGGAAAGCCCACGGTCTTGTCTTCGTAGGTGTGGGGGGTATGGTCGATCGCGATCGCATCGATCACTCCTATCTTCACCCCCTCAATCAGCGCCGCCTGGTCCTCGGGGTTGCCCAGGGGCGGCGACAGCCGCAGGTTGGGGTCGTAGCCGTGCAGATCCCTGGCGCTAAACACCAGGTGCATCCAGGGGGTACTGGCGGTCACGGGCAGGCCGCGCTCCTTCGCCTGGTGCACCAGTTCGACTCCCCGTGCGGTGGAAATTCGCATCAGGTGAACGGGGGTGCCTACCTCGGCCACAGATTCCAGCAGGGCCGCCAGGGCCGCCGTCTCGGAGCTGGCCGGGTCGCCCACCAGGCCGTAGATCAGCGAGAAAGGGCCTTCGCGGGCGACGCCGCTGTCGCGCAGGGTGCGATCGCAGCTCCACAGCGCCACAGGCCTGTCCAGGGGCTGCAGGTATTGCAAGAGCCGCTGGGTGAGCAAGGAATTTTGGATGGCCCGTCCATCGGCGAACCCAACGGTGCGGGCTGCCGCCAGGTCCGCCAGTTCGGCCATCTGCTGGCCCTGGGCAGCCTGGGTCAGCGCCCCCCAGGGGTAGAGGTGGGGCAGGCTAGGATTGGCCAGGGCCAGGGCACTCCGTCGGGCCAGAAGCTGTTCAACCATGGCCGGATGGTCGACGGCAGGCTCCGTATTCGGCAAAATCCCCAGTCGGGTGAACCCGCCCGCCTGGCCCGCCGCCAGGAGAGAGGCCAGGGTTTCCCGCGCTTCATACCCCGGTTCCCCCGAGTGGCTGTAGAGATCCACCAGGCCCGGCAGCAGAACTTTGCCTTGCCCCGCGATCATCTCCGCCTGGGCGGGGATGACGCTGAGGTTAGGGGCGATCGCCACCACCACGCCATCCTGCACCAGCACATCGGCTACCTGGTCAGTCTGGGTTACCCCATCCAGCAGCCGCACCTGCTGAATCAGCTGCGCCCCGGTGCCATTTTCCCTGGTCACAGCGCCCCCGCTGCGGTTTTATCCAACACGCTGCCCGATAGGTGAATGGTGATGTTGGCCGTGGTCAGCACTGGCGCGCTGTCGATGCCGTTGGGGTAGTCGATCACGCTGACCGCCCCATTGCCCTGCTTAAACCGCCAGAACGACGCTGGCCCCAGACCCAGCACGTGGCAGAGCAGCGCCTTATTCACCGCATCGTGGGCCACCACGAGCACCGTTTGCACCTGGTCGCCGCCGCTGTGGGCGGCCACAATTTGCTTCCAGGCGGCGATCGATCGCTGCCACACCTGCTCTAGGTTTTCGCCCCCCGGCATTTGCACCGTTTCGGGCGCGCCCTGCCACTGCTCCAGCATGCCGGGATAGCTGCTCTCAATTTCAGCCTCGTACAGCCCTTCCCATTCCCCATGGCTGATCTCTTGCAGTTCGTCTACGGAATACAAGGTCAAACCTCCATGGTGCTGAAGGATGATCTCCGCTGTCTCCTTGGGGCGGGCCATGAAGCTGGTGTAGGCCGCATCGATCTGCACCGGCTGGAGAAATTTTGCCGCCTTCCCGCCCTGGGCCCGGCCATTGTCATTGAGGGGCACATCGATCTGCCCCTGAAAGCGACCCTGGCGATTCCACTCGGTTTCGCCGTGGCGCACCAGCAGCAGCCGGGGGCCTCTGTGTCCGCGTCGCATGTCGGGCAGCGGCGCGCCCATGTGGCTGGTCAGGTTCATGGCCTCCACCTGCACCGGGCTGCCCCAGCCGTCGGCAAAGTTCAGTACGCTGATGCTGCAGTTGGCCTGGTTGAGGTTGTTAAAGCGCTCTGGCCCCAGCCCAATGGCGGTGCTAATCAGCGCCCGATTGATGGCGCTGTGGGCCACGATCAAAATGGTTTGGCCCTGGTGCGCCGCCAGCAGGCCCTGCCAAAACCGCTCCGCCTGCTGAAACAGCTCACGAATCGGATAAAAATCTGCCCTAGACCCATCCGGATGGGGCACCGCCATGACAAAGTTGGCCGGGTCTTCGCGCCACTGGCGAAAGGTTTCGGGATGCTGGGCCTCCGCGTCGGCAAACAGCACCCCCTCCCAGAGGGGCAGGCTAATTTCCCTCAGGTTGTCGGTGAAGGTCGGTGCCCCCAGGTCTGGGGTCGCCTTTTGCAGCTCCGCCGTAATAATTTCCGCTGTTTTGCGGGCGCGCTTAAACGGGCTGGCCCACACCGCATCAAAGGGAATGCCCCCCAGCGCCTGCCCCACCTGCAAGGCTTGGGCTTCGCCCGCGGGGGTGAGCTCTGACTCGTCGCAGTGGCCTTGGATACGCTTTTGCTGGTTGTAGGTGCTCTGCCCGTGGCGAACGATAATAACGCGGGTTTTCAGGGGTCTGTCCTCTCAGTTGCTCAATCAAGCAGAGATCTTACCCTGTTGGGGAGGTCCTCCGCAGCCTTGTCGATTACCCGGCTACCCCGACAGCTCCACGGGCTGATGGCCAAGGGCAGATTGCGCGGATTGTAGGGAGGGTTATCTATGACCTTGCGCCGCACTACCCGGTGCCCCCGCAGCTCGACGCCGTGCCATAGCCCTCAGTACGGCTATGGGGTCTTCTGGACTGGCGGAGGGTGTGTCCAATCCCACAGGCCCACCGTAGGGAGAGCTTGCAGACCGTAGGTTAGGGGCCTGCAATCGCTGAAACCCTGATGCAGAAACAATTCCATAGCCCTAGACGGTTGCCTAAGATAGGCCTACCGTGCTAGATA
>JBGSNT010000074.1:0-60935 GCA_041739575.1 Nodosilinea sp.
GGAAGAGCCTGCAATAACTGAAGAAACTTTGGTTGACGACGATGAAGACGGCGACGGTACGATTGTTGAAGCTGATGTTGGCCCTAATCCTGAACAGGCAAAAATTTATTTCGACGAATTAAGCACTGCTTATGATGCTGCAATGACCGCACTACGCAAAGACGGCCGTACCAACAAAAAAACCGTAGCCTTGCTGGAAAGCATGTCAGAAGCCTTCTTACGCTTGAAGTTAACCTCAAGAGAAGTCGACAAACTAACCCGCCACTTCCGCCAGTTACGTAACCATATCCGTGATTTTGAACGCAACATTATGCGTCTATGCATTGAAAAAGCACGCATCCCCAGAAAATTATTTATCGACACCTTCCCCGGTCAGGAAACAGACCAAAGCTGGTTAGATACTTTAATTAAAAATCAGGGCAAAAAGCTGGATCTGCCCCGTATCGAAGAGTACACGCAGGAAATTAAGCGCTTACAAGAACGATTAGCTGATTTTGAAAATGAATACGGTTTAATCATTAGCGAAGTTAAAGAAATTAACCGCAAAATGTCAATCGGCGAAGCCAAAGCCCGCCGTGCAAAAAAAGAAATGGTCGAGGCGAATTTACGTCTGGTTATTTCAATTGCAAAAAAATACACCAACCGCGGTTTACAATTCCTCGATTTAATTCAGGAAGGCAACATCGGTTTAATGAAAGCAGTAGACAAGTTTGAATACCGTCGTGGTTATAAATTCTCAACCTACGCCACCTGGTGGATTCGTCAGGCCATCACCCGCGCGATCGCCGACCAGTCTCGCACGATTCGCCTGCCGGTGCACCTCTACGAGACCATCTCACGCATCAAAAAGACAACCAAGTTGCTCTCCCAGGAGCTCGGTCGCAAGCCCACCGAAGAAGAAATCGCCACTCGCATGGAAATGACCATCGAGAAGCTGCGGTTTATCGCCAAGTCGGCCCAGCTGCCCATTTCTCTCGAAACCCCCATCGGTAAGGAAGAAGATTCTCGCCTAGGGGATTTCATTGAGTCCGATGGGGAAACCCCCGAAGACCAGGTTTCCAAGAGCCTGCTGCGGGAAGACCTAGAGAGCGTGCTGGGCACCCTCAGCCCTCGGGAGCGCGATGTGTTGCGTCTCCGCTACGGTCTCGACGATGGCCGGATGAAGACCCTGGAGGAAATTGGCCAAATCTTCAACGTTACCCGCGAGCGTATTCGCCAGATTGAAGCTAAAGCCCTACGCAAGCTCCGCCATCCCAACCGCAACAGTATCCTCAAGGAATACATTCGCTAGGTCCGTTAGGCTTCCCTAGCGTGCTGCTTGTCTAGCTAGTCACCTAGCTGACCAAGCAGAGTTTAAGCAAGCATAGTTCAAACGGACATAGTTCAAAAAAGGTTGCCAGTTGGCAACCTTTTTTATTGACGATATTTGGGGGACAAAAACAGGGTCGACTTGGCTAAAAGTTTATTGCTATTGTAGACAGATTGCGGCTGAGTTGGTACACTTGTTCTGTGAAGCAATCTTGATGCCGCAGAAATCCCTATGGAACCCTTAACAACCGCCCAGCAGGAGCTCTACGATTGGCTAGTGGAGTACATTCGAGCCAACCAGCACTCCCCTTCAATTCGGCAGATGATGCGGGCGATGAACCTGCGCTCCCCTGCCCCGATTCAAAGCCGCCTAGAGCACCTTAAAAACAAGGGCTACATCGAGTGGAGCGAGGGCAAGGCGCGCACCATTCGCGTGCGGGATGACCTGCGGGGTGTACCTATTCTCGGCACCATTGCCGCTGGTTTCGTCAACGACGTTTTTACCGATACCGTCGAGCGCCTTGACCTCAACGGTTTACCCATTCAGTCGGGGGATTATGCCCTGAAGGTAACCGGAGACAGCATGATTGAGGCCATGATCCAGGACGGGGATGTGGTGATTATGCGCCCGGTCAAAGACCCTCAAAATATTCGTGAGGGCACCATTGTGGCGGCTCGGGTGGAAAGCGGCACCACTCTAAAGTCATTCCACCGGCAGGGTAATCAGGTGCAGCTTAAGCCCGCTAACCCAGACTATCCGGTGATGGAATTTCCGGCCGATCTAGTCGATGTCCAGGGACGGCTGGTTGCGGTGTGGCGCGGTATTGATCCAGACTTTGCAATCTAGTTTGCTGGGTTCCTCTTGCTCCTTACCGCTGTCGCCTTCGGCGACAGCGGTTTTTTCATAAAGCCAGGACCACAGCTGCTATTCCGCTTCTGGTATCGATGTTTCGACAGGGGGGCGGGGCGGATAATAGAGACGGTGGAGACAGGTCTCTAGGGTCGCCCGTACCGATTGGTGGGTATATTCATCGTCGGGGTGGGGCGGCTGTCCGGGCTGTTGAAAGTGGGGGCGACTGTTGTAGAGTTGCCCCCAGATCACGTCGACCTGGCGGACCAGTTCGTAGAGGGTTTCCGGCGATCGCAGCACCGTTTCCAGCAAATCTTGCACGGCTTCGGGAGGGTTGTCCATGAAGCGGCTGAGGCGGAGTTCGTCGTCAACCAGCCACTGCTCTAGCACCCTAGCCAGTGCCCCAGGGCCATCGGTTAAGGCTTCTTTTAGGGCCTGTTGGACGCCATGCTTAGCCTGTACCAGGGGGGGAATGGGGGATGCCCCCTGCATAAAGTTGCCGGCTTCCTGACCGATGGCATCCGCTAGGGTAAACGGTCGGCTCAGACGCAGTTCCTGCTGGATATCGGGGTCGGGGGAATTGGCAGACATGGGGCTAGGGTAGGTGCTTTTGCAGGCGCTGGAGGGTCTTGTATATCTCTGGTAGGCGGCGGTACACCGCCGAGGCCTTGAGAAAGACCTTGTGGGGCAGGGCTGGAATGCCGGCCACAATTTCCCCAGGGGCAATGTCTCCGTGGATTCCAGCTTTGGCGGTGGCGATCGCCCCATCACCAATAGTGGCCTGGTTAGCAATCCCCACCTGGCCGGCTAAAATCACTCGGTTACCGATGGTCACCCCCCCGGCCATGCCCACCTGGCCGGCCATGACGACTCCCTCACCCACCTGACAGCCATGGGCGATATGCACCAAGTTATCGAGCTTGGTGCCCCGACCCACGCGGGTGGTGCCAACGGCGGGGCGATCGATGGTGGTGTTGCTGCCTATCCGCACGCCATCCTCAATTCTCACGTAGCCCGACTGCTCCATTTTTTCCCAGCCTTGGGGGGTAGGCACAAAGCCAAACCCCTCGGCCCCAATCACTGCGCCGCTGTGGATGGCACAGTCGGCCCCAATTTGGGTGCGCTCGTGAATGGTGCAGTTGGCGTGGAGCACCGTCCGATCGCCCACCCGCACCTCCGGGTATAGCACGACGTTGGGGTGAATACAGACCCCGTTGCCCAGCCAAGCCCCTGCCTGCACCACAACATTGGCGCCGATCGCCACCTGCTCCCCAAGGGTGACGCTGGGGTCGATCACAGCGCTGGGGTGAATGCCCGGGGCCGGCTGGTAGGGGGTGTAGAACAGCGCGATCGCCCGGGCAAAGGCCAGCCGCGGGTCAGCAGTGCTGAGCCAGGCCAGGCCCCGCTCGGTAGCCTGGGCCTGGAGGGTCGGGTTTGGGGGCAAAATTAGGGCGCTGGCCTGGGTGGTTTCGACAAAGGCGGCAAATTTGTCCCCTTCGATATAGCTCAGCGCCCCGGCAACGGCCTGATCTACGGCAGCAACGCCGACAATGTCGGGGTCATGGGCAGGGTTTGCCGTCAGGCTAGAGGCTGCGGTGATCTGAACTTTGTCGGCAATGGTGCTGAACTTCATAGGAGCTGGGAGAAACGCCTTAAAATCAATCTGGCTTTTACGCTACCAGAAATGCGACGCATTCGACGTGGGGGGTTTGGGGAAAGAAGTCGGCCGGCTGGGCCTTGGTTAGGGTATAACCGCCCTCTTCCCGGAGCACTTTGAGGTCGCGGGCCAGGGTGGCGGGGTCACAGCTCATATAGACGATGCGGGGCGGGCGATGTTCGATGAGAGCGTCAAGCACGGGGCGATCGCAGCCCTTGCGGGGCGGGTCAAGGATGACAATATCCAGCGGGTCGTTGAGGCTGTCCACCGCCTGGGACAGCAGTTCGCCCACGTCCCCAGCCCGAAATTCGACATTGTCAATTCCGTTGAGGCCTGCATTGGAGAGGGCCTGGTCCACCGCTTCCGCCTGCACCTCTAACCCCATCACGCGCTTAGCCTGTTGGGCCAGGGGCAGGGTAAGGGTGCCGACGCCGCAGTAGGCGTCGATGATGGTTTCACTGCCGGTGAGCTGCAGCTCGTCCATAATGATCTGCAAGACCTGCTCGGCCTGCTCGGTGTTGACCTGAAAGAAGGTGGTGGCGTGGATGCGAAACCGTAGTCCAGCAAATATCTCTTCCAGGTAGGGCACACCGTCGATCACCAGGGTCTCGGCCCCAAAGATAGCGTTGGTTTTGTCGGGGTTAAGGTTGACGCACACGCCGACCAGCTCAGGATAGCGATCGCGCCACTCCTGGGCCTGCAGCTCTATATCCTTGAGATTTGGCGCAGTGGAGACCAGGGTGAGCAGCTGTTGCCCCGTGCGGCGCCCCACCCGTAGGGCCAGGTGCCGCAGGCGCCCCTGGTGCTTGCCCTCGTTGTAGATAGACCAACCGCGTTCCTGGATATCGCGCTTGACCTCGGCTAGCATCGGGTTGAGGCGCTCATCCTGCACCGGGCACTGATTGAGATTCACTAATTTGTGGCTGCCCTGGCGAAAGTAGCCCGCCTTGACCTGCCCTTCGGGCGATCGCCCCAGGGGATAGGTGGCCTTGTTGCGGTAGCCCAGCGGTGCTTCAGTCGCTAGAATTGGCAGCACGTTAGGATGCTCGAACCCCCCAATGCGAGTGAAGGCATCCACCACCTGCTGCTGCTTTGCGGCGAGCTGGGCCGGGTAGCTGACCGACTGCCACTGACAGCCACCGCACTTGTCGGCCACAATGCAGGCGGCCCGAATGCGATCGGGGGAGGCCACCAAAAGCTGCTTGACCTGGGCTCGTCCAAAGGTGGGCTTGGCCTGCACCAGCCGGGCCCGCACGGTATCCCCAGGGACGGTATTTGGGACGAAGACCACGCGTTCCTGCCAGCGGCCTAGGCCATCCCCGCTGCTGGTTAAACCAGTGATCGCGAGATCGAGCGTTGCTCCCTGTTGCCACTGGTCCACGACGGTGCTCCCAAAACATTGCTGCGGCCTATTGCGCTGAGGCCGCCTATCGACTGTAGCAAGGGAAGGGTCCAACGGGGTAAACCGTGACCTAATGCAACCCTAGGCGTTTCACTCTGGATCAGGCAATTGCCACTCCCCACGCATGTACTGCTTCAGTACATGGGCCGCAGCGTCCAGGGTGGGGCCAAATACCAACACCCCTTCTTCATGCCCCGCCATAATCAAAATGCACCTTTGGCTCAACTCTTGCTGCAACAGGTCTGCCATCGCATAGGCCATGGCCGGAGTGCCGTAGGGAACGCTGGCAGCGGTGGTGGGCAGCACCCCCTGGTAGTGCTGCCACAGGGAACGGTTGTGGACATGCATAACCGCCTGAATACTGTCGCTGTAGTCGTAAATGGCAGCATGGGTCAGCGACTCAGAGGAGGCTTTGACGGGGCCGATACAAGACAGGGTGTTGCGAGCGATATCCCAGCCGTTCACTAGGGTGTAGTGGTGGAGGGTAGTTTGGGCCAGGTGGCCAGTCTGGGTGCCAGACACGGCAAAGCTGTGGGCGGACAGTCTAAGGCTAATGTTGCCGTAGCCAATGCCGTTGGGGTAAACGCCAATTTGCCTAGCCTGCCAAAGGCGATCGCGCCATTCTATTAACTCTGCCAACTCAGCTGCGGCTAGGGGCGGGCCAGGTGTCCATTGACAGACATATTTGATGACACCTTCATCCATGGGGCCTGTTTCGGAACTAGTCATGGCCTGGCTTTAGGATCCGACCTGTTCTGGAAACAGGCCCAGCATGCCGGCCTCCGAGGCGGGGCAGATTCCCCGTTCCGTAATCAGACCTGTCACCAGACGGGCAGGGGTGACGTCAAAGCCATAGTTGGCGGCGGGAGAGGATTCGGGGCAAATCAGCACTGAGGTAAGGCCCTGGGGGGAGAGCCCATCTATATACTTCACTTCGTGCTGGCTGCGCTGCTCGATGGGAATCTCCTGTACTCCATCCCTCAGGTTCCAGTCTAGAGTAGACGAGGGCAGGGCCACGTAGAAGGGCACCCCGTTATCATGGGCAGCAAGAGCCTTGAGGTAAGTACCAATTTTATTGGCAACATCGCCCTGCCGGGTGGTGCGATCGGTTCCCACAATAACCAGATCTACCAGACCATGCTGCATCAGATGCCCCCCAGCATTGTCAGGGATGACGGTATGAGGCACCCCATGCTGGCCCAGTTCCCAGGCAGTGAGCTTGGCTCCCTGGTTGCGGGGGCGAGTTTCATCCACCCAGACGTGAATGGGAATGCCACGGTCGTGGGCCTGGTATATCGGCGAGGTAGCGGTGCCCCAGTCCACACAGGCCAGCCAACCAGCATTGCAGTGGGTCAATAGGTTGACGGGCTGACCGGTGCGAGCGTAGATCGCTTCAATCAGCGGCAGGCCGTGGAGGCCGATCTGGCGGCACTGTTCTTCATCGGCATCGATGATGGTCTTGGCGTTTCGCTGCAGCCGATCCAGGGCTTCTGCGGGCGTGGACACCTGCTGAAGAATCTGGAGTTGGGAATTTAGCGCCCAGTGCAAGTTCACCGCAGTGGGGCGGGTTTGGCTCAGGGTGTGGGCGGCCTGCTGCAAATAGCCGCGAAAATCTTCTACAGTCATCGCCTCCAGAGCCGCCAGATACATGCCCATGGCGGCGGTGGCCCCAATCAGCGGCGCGCCACGCACCACCATGTCTTTGATGGCGTAGGCCGCCTCATCCACTGTAGTCAAGTCCATCCAGGTGAGCTGGTGAGGCAGCTGGCGCTGGTCAATCACCTGCACAACGCGGGGATTATCCCCGTGAAGGCGAATGGTTCTGGTTGGCTCACCGTTAATTTTCATGGGCTCGTCCTAGCGTCCAGAAATGTATTGTGACAGACTGTTGCCGCAGGTTCAGCTGCCGCAGGTTCAGCAGTGGGAATGGGTATTGTGCAGCGATACCCTGGCCCAGGCGACTCAAAAGCTCTAGCAACAGGCCATTCACCAGAATAGTGTAAAAATTAGGCGATACATACATACAATTGAGGCGGTCAGGATTTTGAGGGAGCGGGGCTTGCAAAGCCTTAATCCCTACTCTCCCTGAGGCCTAATCCTCATTGCGCAACACATCGATGGTTGCTTGACTGAGCAAGGGTTTGAGTTCGGCCTGCACGGTTTCCGATTGGTTGCCCCAAAGCATTTTGCAAAAAGCGTTTTTGCCTTGCTGGCTGGCCCGATTGAACACGCCAGCAAGTTTCTCGCAGTTGGTGGTGTCGCCCATGGTGGAAACCTCACAAATCGTGTTGCCAGCATAGCGGCTGTTGGGGATCAAGGGCATACTCCCCAGGGTGAACGCAGTAATTCTTGTTGTGTGGCCATCGCCAAATCCATAGGTCCATGTTGAGTCCTCCCTGGAGCATGGCCATAGACAGGGCTATAAATTGATCCCTCGGGAGAGCCAAGCCCTAAGTCAGACTGTACCTCGCCCTGGGCCCTCGTCGACCAATGCCTGGCCGGTCACCGCCCGCCGATTACCCCGATGAGGGAGCGGGGGCGATACCCTGGCGGCCATCCTGGCCGAAATAACCAAACCAAAATAACCAAACCAAAATAACCAATAAAATGCCGCCCCCAGCTGGGGGCGGCATTCAACAGTCAAGCTAAAGGCAGGGTCTAGCTCTCGGCGGAGATCAGCTCCCGGCGCTGTTCGGCCTGGATGACCACTTTGCCGGTGTCGTCGACGTCGACGGTGGCGGTATCGCCATCGCCTAGGCGACCAGAGAGCATTTCTTCGGCCAGGGTATCTTCGAGCAGGCGCATGATCGCCCGACGCAGGGGGCGTGCCCCGTAGCTGGGGTTGTAGCCCTCCTCCACCAGGCGCTCCTTGAAGCGCTCGGTGACCTGCAGGTGAATATTCTTCTCGGTGAGGCGAGCGAACACCTCCTTGAGCAGGATATCGGAGATCTCCTTGACTTCGTCCTTGGTGAGCTGACGGAAGACGATGATCTCGTCGAGTCGGTTGAGGAACTCAGGCCGGAAGTACTGCTTGAGCTCTTCGTTCACCAGGGAGCGGATGCGATTGTACTGCGATTCGGCTTGGTCTTGCTCAAACTCAAAGCCGAGGCCACCACCACCCTTCTCAATCACCTTAGAGCCGATGTTGGAGGTCATGATCAGCAGGGTGTTCTTAAAGTCGACCGTGCGGCCCTTGGCATCGGTGAGACGGCCGTCTTCCAGAATCTGCAGCAGCATGTTGAAGACATCGGGGTGAGCCTTCTCGATTTCGTCGAACAGCACCACGGTGTAGGGCTTACGGCGTACCGCTTCGGTGAGCTGACCACCTTCGTTGTAGCCGACGTAGCCCGGCGGCGAGCCAATCAGTTTGGAGACCGTGTGGCGCTCCATGAATTCGGACATGTCCAACCGAATCATGGAGTCTTCGGAGCCGAAGAAGTATGCCGCCAGGGACTTGGCCAGCTCGGTCTTACCAACCCCGGTGGGACCGGAGAAGACGAAGCTAGCGATCGGCCGATTGGGGTTCTTGAGGCCAACTCGGGCCCGGCGAATGGCGCGGGAAATGGCCTTGACCGCTTCGTCTTGGCCAATCAGACGCTGGTGCAGGGTGTCCTCCATGTGCAGCAGCTTCTCGGATTCGGACTCGGTGAGTTTGCTCACCGGCACCCCAGTCCAGGACGCGACGATGTGGGCGATGTCTTCTTCACCGACCACGGGCTGGTCTTCACCACCGGCATCTTCGGTGACCTTGTTTTGGGCGATGGCGCGAATTTCAGCCTTGATCTCCATCTCCCGATCGCGCAGTTCCCCAGCCTTGTCAAAGTCCTGGGAACGCACGGCATTGTCCTTGTCTTTGAGCACCTGGCGCAGCTCACGATCAAGCTCCTTAGCGGCCGGGGGCAGCTGGGAGTTGAGCAGGCGCACACGGGAGCCCGCTTCGTCGATCAGGTCGATGGCCTTGTCGGGCAGAAAGCGGTCGGAAATATACCGGTCAGAGAGCTTGGCCGCGGCCTCCAGAGCTTCGTCGGCAATCTTCAGCTTGTGGTGCTGTTCGTAGCGATCGCGCAGGCCGTGGAGAATTTCAATGGTTTCATCCACGCTGGGCTCTCCCACCATCACCGGCTGAAAGCGACGCTCCAGAGCCGCATCGCGCTCAATGTGCTTGCGGTACTCATCGAGGGTGGTGGCCCCAATGCACTGCAGTTCGCCCCGGGCCAGAGCCGGTTTGAGAATGTTGGCGGCGTCGATCGCCCCCTCGGCGGCCCCTGCTCCGATCAGGGTGTGGACTTCGTCGATGACCAGGATGACGTTTCCAGCAGAGCGGATTTCATCCATGATTTTTTTCAGCCGCTCTTCAAATTCACCCCGGTATTTGGTGCCCGCCACCAGCAAGCCGATGTCTAGGGTGACCACCCGACGGTCTTCGAGGATATCCGGCACGTCGCCGTTGCCGATGCGCTGGGCCAGCCCCTCGGCGATGGCAGTCTTACCCACCCCAGGTTCACCGATCAGCACCGGGTTGTTTTTGGTGCGACGACCGAGAATTTGAATGACCCGCTCAATCTCCTTCTGACGACCCACCACTGGATCTAGTTTGCCGTCGGCGGCCATCTGGGTGAGGTTGGAGCCAAACTCGTCGAGAGTGGGGGTTTTGGTGCGCCCACCACCGCTGCCGGCCGACACCTCCGCCGTTTCACCCAGCATACGAATCACCTGGGTGCGCACCTTAGAGAGGTCAACGCCCAGATTCTCGAGCACGCGGGCCGCGACCCCCTCGCCTTCGCGGATTAACCCCAGGAGCAGGTGCTCGGTGCCAATGTAGTTGTGGCCAAGCTGACGGGCCTCTTCCAGGGAGAGTTCAAGTACACGCTTGGCTCGGGGGGTAAAGGGAATTTCAACGGCGACAAAGCCGGAGCCACGTCCAATGATCTTTTCAACTTCGATGCGCGCATCTTTGAGATTGACGCCCATCGACTTCAAGACTTTGGCGGCTACGCCAGTGCCTTCCCCAATCAACCCCAGCAGGATTTGCTCGGTGCCCACGAAGTTGTGGCCGAGCCGACGAGCTTCCTCCTGAGCCAGCATGATGACCTTGATTGCTTTTTCTGTGAAGCGTTCAAACATGATGGTATTAATCACCTGGTGCGTGCCGGATAGGCAAATTCTAGCACAGCAATTTTTGTCGGTTGTGCCCTACCAAACAGGCGGTTTACCGGCCTTGGTTACTGACCTCCCCTGAGTGTAAAAGCTGGTCGGGATCACCAGTTGTCAACGACTTGAGTCTATAAAGAATGTAAATTTTCTCAACCTTAAAGGTTCGGTTTCAGGTGCGGTTGAGGGGCTTTTTTTGATCCACAATCTGCCATCCCTGCCGCTCCAGGCGACCTGTAGTCGCCTGATGCTGGGTCCGGAGGCGATCGCGAAATTCAGCGGTTTTAAGGGAATTTTGCCAGAGAATCAGGGCATCTTCGCCGTCGGCGTAGTAACGACGGCGACGGCCCAGAGTCTCAAAGCCAAAGCTTTCGTAGAGGGCCAGGGCCAGGCTGTTGGAGGGGCGGACCTCGAGGGTGGCGCGGGTCAGGGGGTGCTCACAGGCATCCTCCAGCAGGTTCACCAGCAGCCATTTCCCCAGCCCCCGCCGCTGGTAGCGGGGGGCTACCGCCAGTACCGTAATGTGGGCTTCATCTAGAATCGCCCAGTAGCAGCCCAGACCAAGCAGCGCAGGATTGTGCGGGTCAGCCATCGAAGTCTTCGATAGATTGGCCCTATCCCCCTCAGTACCATGAGGGCTATGGACCAGCATCCGCAGACAGCTGTTGGGGCTATCGATCTCCCGGGCATAGCCCTCCGCCGACCACAGCCCCCCCAGGGTGCGCTGATCTAGGGCCACCAGGGCAGCAATGTCGTCGTGGCACGGAGTCTGGCAAGAAAGGTAGCCCACAAATTTGGTAGATCGACTAAAAACCGGCACAGCCCTTAATTGTACACTGGGGGTTGGGCGCAGTAAGGCTGTGGGCAAGTTGCCCATGCAGAGTCGCGGCTGTCTCGAATAAACCCCCTGAACAACTCTTTAATTTCTGTGAGCGCAATGTCTATGGTTTCGACTTCTCCCGCCTCGGCCGCCATCGCCGACAGCCGCCAGTACTTGCCCCCCGTTCAACCCGAGGGAGATCTATCTCCCAACCAGCAACTCTTGCCGCTGACCGCCACCGTCACCCCCGACGACCACCTCAGCGTGGGCGGCTGCGACGTAGTTGACCTGGTTGAGCACTTTGGCACGCCTCTATATATTCTCGACGACTACACCCTGCGCACCGCCTGCCGCCAGTACCGCCAGGGGTTTGAGCGCTACTACCCCGGTGAGGCGCTGGTGCTCTACGCCTCTAAGGCCTGGAGCTGCATGGCAGTCTGTGCAATTGTCACCGATGAGGGTCTGGGGATTGACGTAGTGTCGGCGGGGGAGCTGCTGACCGCCACCGAAGCTGGTGCCAGACCTGAGCGTATCTACTTCCACGGCAACAACAAGTCCCTGGAGGAACTGACCCTAGCGGTCGATGTGGGTTGCCGCGTCGTGGTCGACAACTGGCTTGAACTCAAGACCCTAGGCGAAATCGCCAGCCGCGAAGGGACGACGGTGCCGATTTTACTGCGGGTCACCCCGGGCATTGAGTGCCACACCCATGAATACATCCGCACCGGCCACCTCGACAGCAAGTTTGGCTTTGACCCCGACCAGATCGAAGCGGTGTTTGAGTTTCTATCGGGCCAGCCTCAGTTGAACTGTCTGGGAGTGCATGCCCATATTGGCTCGCAAATTTTTGAGCTCAACCCCCACACCGACCTGGGCGGCGTCATGGCCCAGTGGATGGTCACAGCTCAGCGCTACGGCTTGCCCCTCACGGAACTGGATGTGGGCGGGGGCCTCGGCATTCGCTACACCGAAGGTGACGACCCGCCGAGTATTGACACCTGGGTGAAGACGGTGTGCGACAGCATAGTGGCCGCCTGCGAAGCCCAGGGCATTCCCCTGCCGCGGTTGCTGTGTGAGCCGGGGCGATCGCTGATTGGCTCCGCCTGCGTCACCGCCTACCGGGTGGGTAGCCAGAAGGTGATCCCTGGCCTACGTACCTACGCCTCGGTAGATGGCGGCATGTCTGATAACCCTCGCCCGATTACCTACCAGTCGGTATATCGAGCTCTGGTGGCCAGCCGCATGACGGCCCCCCTGTCCGCCACTATCACCCTGGCGGGCAAGCACTGCGAATCAGGCGATATTCTAATTAAGGATGCGGCTTTGCCCGAGTTGAAAAGTGGTGATGTAGTCACCATTGCGGGCACAGGTGCCTACAATTACAGCATGGCTTCAAACTATAACCGGGTGCCTCGGCCAGCGGCGGTGCTGGTGGCTGAAGGCGATGCTACCCTCATTATTCGTAGGGAAACCGTGGCGGACCTGCTCCGGCAAGATTGCCTGCCTGAAACCCTGCGACCTAAAGCAAAGTCTAACTAAACGAGCGTCGGCTGCTAGCCTTGGATAGGGTTTTGCCAGAGGGCAAGTCGGGTCGCCCAATCGCACAGCCGCTCAGGCACCATCCTCTAACGCTGCATGAACTACCTCTGGGAGCAATGGCTAACAAACCTTGACCAGGTGAGGTTCATGCTTCAGGCGCTAGACGTGGCGCTAGTGCTGGTGCTCAGCTACGTCGTGCTGGTGATCATTGGCGAGCGGCGCACCCTGTGGATGGTGCGGGGGCTAATTTTTTTAATGCTGGCGGCAGCCCTGAGCAAGTTTTTGGGACTGTCTCTGCTGGGGTTTGTGCTTGACAAGCTGGTGATTGGCTCGGCGGTGGCCATGGCCTTTATGCTTCAGGGGGAGTTTCGGCGGCTGTTGGAGCTGCTGGGCCAAGGACGGGTGTGGGAGTTGCTTAGCCCTTCCCGCGAGGCCATGCCCCAGCCCGACAATGTGATTGACGAAATTGTCGATGCGATCAAGGAACTGTCCCAGAATCGCACCGGGGCGTTGCTCATTCTTGAGACCGACAAGCCCATTGATGAGCGCGACTTTACGGTGCCGGGGGTGCGCATCAATGCGGAGGTCTCTAAGGAGCTAATTCAAACTATTTTTCAGACCAGCACCCTGCTCCACGACGGAGCGATGCTAGTGCGGGGCTCGCGGATTGCGGCGGCGGGGGTAATTTTACCGATTTCTGAGCGGGTGGCCTCGCGCCAGCTGGGCACCCGCCACCGGGCGGCAATGGGCATTACCGAACGGGTGGAGCACTGTGTCTGTGTTGTGGTATCAGAAGAAACAGGCTCTATTTCGCTGGCGGAAGGCGGTATTCTAGATCGGCCTCTGACCAGCAGCCGCCTGCGCAGTATTCTGCGGTCTAAGTTTTCCAAGTCAGTAGATCGCGAAGCGGTAGCTCCTCAACTTAGAAGCTTCGGTCGACGGCTGGGCAGCCTAGTGGTTGCCTTCGTGCTGCGCTTGTTTCGTCTACCATCATCGTCTCCCCGAGAGAAAAAATGACCACCAAGCCTGTTGTTCGCTACGCTCTGCCCCCTGACCTCAAGTCCGATCGCCTGCCCCAGCACGTGGCGGTGATTATGGACGGCAATGGTCGCTGGGCCAAGCGGCGGGGGCTGCCGCGCATTATGGGCCATCGCCGTGGGGTAGACACCCTGAAGACCCTACTGCGCTGCTGTAGCGACTGGGGGGTGGGGGCGCTGACCGCCTACGCCTTTTCGACGGAGAACTGGGGTCGCCCCCTGGAGGAGGTGGATTTTTTGATGGCGCTGTTTGAGCGGGTGCTGCGCCAGGAGCTGCTGGAGATGATGGAGGAAAATGTCCGCATTCGCTTTGTGGGCAACCTGGGGGCGCTGCCTGCGTCACTGCAGGACGAGATTCATCAGGCCATGACCCAGACCCAGAGCAACCCTGGCATTGAGTTTACGGTGGCCACCAACTACGGCGGTCGGCAGGAGATTGTCCAGGCCTGCCGGGCGATCGCCCTCCAGGTGCAGCAGGGCAGCCTCGACCCCAATGAAATTAACGAAGAGCTGTTTAGCCGCCACCTGTACACCGCCGATATCAGTGACCCCGACCTGCTGATTCGCACCAGCGGTGAGATGCGAATCAGCAACTTTTTGCTGTGGCAGCTCGCCTATGCCGAGATCTATGTGACCGATACCCTCTGGCCCGACTTTAATACTTCGGAATTTCACCGAGCCATTCTGGCTTACCAGCAGCGCGATCGCCGCTTCGGCAAGGTGAAGGGGTAAGTAGGTGACTCTAAATTAGGGCCGCTAGCAGGCAGGGTTTTTCGCCGTGGCTATAGGCGTCGCGGATGCGATCGCCCATACGCCCCAGCCGAGTGAGCGCATCCCCTTCAACTGCCAGGGCAGCCACTGCCGTTTCTTGCAGCCACTGGTCGAGGGCATTCAGCACCGTCTCGACCATGTCGTCTTTGCCGCCGGGGAAGTGGTGGTAGAGGCTGGCCTTGCCCAACCCCGTCACCTCAGAAATTTTCGACAGACTGACCCCGTCGTAGCCGTACTGGCGAAGCAGGTCGAGCAGGGGCGGTACATAGGACTGCTTAGCCGCCGTTTGCTTAGGCATTTCACTCTGGCTCCAAAAAATTTTCTAACACCTATTGACATTATACCGAACGGTCAGTACGGTAAATATTGTACCGATCGTTCGGTGCCCTATTCTCGCCTTAGGGATCTGCGGGTTAATGGTGTACCAGGTGGCCAGGTTTCGACTTCGCTCAACCTTCAGTGATCGAGGACTGAGCGAAGTCGAAGTCCGATCAGCGGGTACCTTATTTTCTTGCGAGTCCCTTAGGCTTTCTACGAAACCCGTTATCTATCCTTCTTTATTTACAGGAGATCATCATGGCGATTACCCAAGGTGCCCACCACATCGGGCTGACCGTTCCCGACCTCAATGCCGCCCGCGATTTCTTTGTGAATGTGCTGGAACTCAAGCAGGTGGGCGAAAAGCCCAACTACCCTGCCTACTTTCTATCCGATGGCACAATTCTGATCACCCTCTGGCAGGCGGCGGACCCGGCCACCGCCACTCCCTTCGATCGCAAAAATAACCTGGGCCTGCACCACTTTGCCCTCAAGGTCAACGGCCTAGAAACACTGAATTCGCTCTACCAAACCCTGACTACCACCGACGGGGTGGAAATCGAGTTTGCCCCTGAACCGCTGGGGGCTGGCCCCACCCAGCACATGATGTTCTACATTCCTGGCGGCATTCGCATGGAGCTGATTGCTCCTGGTAGTTAAGACTCATAGGGTGCGTCATCACCCCTAACCCATCTCAACCAGCTCAACCGGAGAGGGCGTTCATCCGAGCGCCCCTGCAAGATTCTGTTTGAGCCTGGGTCTTGTCAGTCAGGTACAGAATCGCTACGGCTGTCAATCAATCGGCAATCATGATCAACAATCGTTCCCACGTAGTCATTGCGGGTAGCAACCGTGGCATTGGTCTTATGTCGATGTCGGGTATACCGTCACTGGCATCTGTCGCACCCCCTCTCCAGCCCTGCGAGAGATCGCCCACTACACCAACCGTCGTCTGAAGATCTGGGGTCGAGCCACCGTCGAATGCGATCGCCCGATTTGATCGAACCCGCGCAAGTTTTCGAAGGCGGATGTGGTGGGCGTTGTCTCGTCCTTACAGGCTTGCATCGCCGAACTCGAAACCCAGCTGGCGGCAGTGAGCGGCTAACTCAGCCGGGGTTAATTTAGCGCAGGCGTCAATCTGCGACGATGCTGGCACGACACATTTTGAACCATCTGAATCGCTTAAGACCATTGCGATCGCAATCTAGGAGCAACGAAAATCATGGCCATTCCGGGTTGGCAAAAGGCTGAATCTCCCTTCCACGCCGGGGAGCGCGCCATTCAGGCCAAAATGGGGCGGATGGAGCGCATGGATACCTTGGGGCGACGGGTAATCCGCGAGTTTTTGCCAGTGCAGCATCAGCAGTTCTACGCTCAGCTTTCCTACCTGATGGTTGGCACCGTGGATGCTGAAGGTAACCCCTGGGCCTCGATTGTGGTGGGGAAACCGGGGTTTATTGCTTCTCCCGACGATCGCACCCTGCGCATTGCATCCCCACCCCTGTTTGGCGACCCGCTGAACAACAACCTGGCTACAGGGATCGACATTGGCTTTTTGGGTATTGAACTGCATACCCGCCGCCGCAACCGAATCAATGGGGTGGTAAGTGCGATTGCCCCCAGTGGCATCGACGTTCAGGTTGGTCAAGCCTTTGGTAACTGCCCTCAATATATTCAGGTGCGGCGGTTTGATCTGGGCTCATTTGACCCGGCTGAGGCCAAACCAGTTCATTCCCTGACCACGCTGGGGCAGGCAGAACGGGATGCGATCGCCGCCACCGACACCCTATTCATCGCCACCGCCTACCTGGACCAGTCTGCCGGGGCCGCCAAGGGCGTCGATGTCTCCCACCGGGGGGGCAACGTCGGGTTTGTGAAGGTCGATGGCGACACCCTCACCGTGCCCGATTTTTCCGGCAACTGCCATTTCAACACCTTCGGCAATATCGAACTCAACCCCCGTGCCGGGCTAACCTTCATCGACTTTGAGCAGGGCAATATGCTCTACCTCACCGGCACCGCCGAAGTCATCTGGGACGGCCCCGAAGTCGCCAATTATATGGGGGCCGAACGCCTCTTCCGGTTCCACGTCACCCAGGGCTCACGGGTCGAAGGCAGTCTGCCCCTTACTTGGTCGACCCCAGAATTCTCCCCATTTCTGACCGACACCGGCCCCTGGCAAAATCCCTAATAATTCGCCTCACCGGTGGCCGGCAAAAACCCCAGCCTGAGGGTCATGGTTCCCTGTTGGGCCAGCTTCTCGCGATCGAGCCCCAGGCCAGCTTTCATCAAAATCACCATGACGGCGATGGTGCGTAGCGAATCGGCCGCCGCCAATACCCCTGGGCCAATCACATTGCCTATCTGCGGCCCGAGGATAATACCCACTACCACCATGCCTACCAGGGCCGGGAGCCTCAGTCGTCGAGCGATCCGCCCGACGAAAAACCCCAGCGGCAAAATCAAAAGCATGCTTTCTAACATGTCGCCACGTTGTCTAAGAAACGGTTGTCCAACGTGGCCTGTTGCAGATGCAATAGACACTATCTTGGCTATACCTCTCCAGAATCGCAGAGTAACCAACCCTCTCCTTTCTCAGCGTTACGGTTTTAATCCTGAGGTAGATTCAGCGATTAAAAAATACCCCCTGGTAGATGGCACCAGAGGGGGCAAGTCAAAGAGCTTGCATACATAGCTCAAAGATTAGAATTATCAGGCATCGAGAGCCTGGGCCACAATGGCGCACCCGATCTAATCGATGACCTTAGGCGGCCTCTTCATTGCCATCAGCGTCTAGCTTGACCAAGCGAATATGCTTATAGCCCAGCTTTATTTGAAACTCATCGCCAGTTTTGAGACCCATTGCTTGGGTATAAGCTGCCCCAATCACAATCTGGCCATTTTTGTGAACGGTGAGGGTATAGGACGCTTCTCGGCCTCTACCATCGCTACTCTTCTCAGGATCAAGCTGAATACCCTTGGCCGCGAGCAGAGCATCATAAAACTCGGCTAGACTGACGCGGGTTTGACCATCTTTGCTAACCGTGTAGTAGCCGCATTCCTTAGCAAGCTCACGCTTAGTGAGACCATCATTTTCCTTGACCTTGGCTAGAAGATCCTTGCCAGTTAAGGGTTCCTTACTTTTTACTGCCATGACTCAAATGATCCGTAGGGTACACATCAGAATTTGTAATACTCCCTAGAAAAGGTTCCCTAGGGCCAGTTTGATTATTTGATTCATCCATTATATTCAACAACTAGTGAAGAAATCAGGATTTTTTATTTTAACCACACTGATTATAGTTACCACTAGAGAAAATGGCTCCTAAATTCAAGATTACGCCCATATGGTCACAAAAGTACCATGGCCAGCTGTATACATCTAGTCAACCGAGCTAACCACTCAAGTAAGCGTCCCTACAACTATGCTGGCTGGGCGAAGTCGTTCACGAAGTGTCTCCCGGAGGGAGAAAGCCAAAACCCACACGAGGTGTCCCCTAGCCCCTCTGGGGCGGCTGCGCCTACGACTCCGCTCAGGGGACGGTTACCCACTCAGCGGGTCGTTGTCGGCAAAGCCAGGTTGTTTCTTCAGGATGGGAGCGCCATGGTTAAGGCTGCTGACACTACAGAGGTTGCCCAATTTGCCCCAGCGAACACCCGATTCCGTATGCCAATGCTCTCCTCCAGAGAAACAGAGATGCCGTCGCCTAGAGCACATGGATTGTGGAAGAGAGGAGGCCGTTTCAAGGTGTTGAGAAAGTGTTATGGGAGTTAGGGCAGTCATCCCTGTCGATAGTACCTGAAAGGGGGAATTGCCTATGTTCCTATTTCCTCAAACCCTTGGAAAAGCTAACATTCATTGCAAACCATAACCTACAGACCCTCTACAAGTCAGGAATTGCTAACATGTAATTGAGGATGTAGATCATCCTTTCCACCTCAGGAACAGTGGACAAGCCCATCGGGCAAGACCAAACGAGGCTCTAGCAAGAGGCGACTGGGGTAGGTTAGGTAATTGCTGCATGCTCATAGGTACACCGTAGAGATTACCAGGAGGGAACCCCTTGAACAACTCAATACGACGCATTTGACGGGTCACATCTAGGCGTGATTTGACCCGTCAAACTTGTACATGCATTGACTGCAAAAGCCTTAAAAAGTACTTGATCTGGGAGGGCTCACCATGTTGTCTAAGCATCAGCCCCAAGATTTTTCTAATCTCACAACTTTTCCTCCCCTTCCTGACCCCTGGGAGAGCTTTGTTCCTATACCCCCAACCATGCTCCCTCATCCCTGGATGATTCCCCCGTTAGACACGAGCCATGAGTTGCCAGGCGTGCCTGCCCATGCCGCCATTATTCCCCATGCCAGTGGCCCAGCCAGCAACCCTGAGCTTGTCCGCAGTGCTGTGGCAATGTTGCTAACCGAAGAACTGAGGTTGGGGAGTCGGGTAACCCCGTTCTTGAGCGAGGGAATTTATGGTGCGATCGCCCTGCTTGAACTGGTGGCCAAATCGAGGCCGTAATTCGGCGGATGAGTGCTATGGTTACCCATCAACCCCACAGACTGTATCGCTATGTGGTCTTGTTTCTCATTGGGCTACTCGCCGTAGTGCTGATGGGCATGACCTGGCATCCGACGGCGATCCGGCGATCGCAGCCCTGTGACTTTTTCTACTCCCCTTGGCAGGGGAGCCCTAACGGCTGTTTAATTGCCTTCCACTTGACCTAGCCCAATGCCCCGGTCCAACCCAGTGGTGTGGTGTCAAAGGCCCCGTCGCCAGCGGGGCAGAGGGGCTGCGATGGTTTGCCAGGAAAACTATTGTCTGCTGGGCGTAGTAAATATCCCGATAGGCCAACCTAGACCTAGGGCATCCTAGGCCTACAGCGAGGTCCTGAGAGCGGTGTAACCGCGGAGGCTGAGAGAAAACCCCCACTGGCAGAGCTAGCCAGTGGGGGTTTGTTTGACGGTGGAATTTTCTAACAGTAGAAAACACCTGACGATGCGAAGGGCTAGTGCAGTTTATGGCTGATTGATTAGCTTCAGAAGCCCTAGGAGCCTCAGGAGACGCATCGGCGCTATGGCCTAAAGACAAAAGATTGGTGTGGCCAGAGGATTTTTATCAGCGCTGCACACCCCCCTGGAGAAGTATCGATTGCTCACCCAATCAATACTTTGCCAAATCATTATCCAGAATCAACCAAAGCGGTGGGGCTATAGATAGTCACCAGGGCTCACCGAGAACAGCCATAATTCCCGATACTAGAAACTAGAGGCTAAAAATGTCATGCCAGATCCCATAATCATGAATCCAGCGAATCGAAGGAAATTGGAATCACCAGCACTAGATTGCTTCATTGCGATCGCAATCTTGTAAGCCCCCATCGCAATAATCGCCTGAATCAGGGTAAACCCAATCAAATAGGCTGTTAAAGGGACCGCCGTAGCGCCAATAATCGCTTCTCCATAGGCGTAGCCATGGAATAAACCGG
This sequence comes from Nodosilinea sp., assembly GCA_041739575.1. Lineage (GTDB taxonomy): Bacteria > Cyanobacteriota > Cyanobacteriia > Phormidesmidales > Phormidesmidaceae > Nodosilinea. The sequence continues at coordinate 20,346 of JBGSNT010000074.1, forward strand.
CTACACCTGCTAGTAGGGAAATAATTGCAGTGCTAGGTTTTTCCAGTTTTGCCAGAAAAATTCCAGAGATCAGCAATGAAGTGGAAATAAATATCTCGGCCCAAGGTAGGTCTAGACCCATTAAATGAAGCCCAGTCCCAGCCATAGCTGCTAGGGAAAAAGCAACTGGAATCCAAGCTCCTTGGGTAACCGTTGAGGCCAGAAGCCCTATGGCAATAACAAAGATAAGATGGTCAATGCCAATCACCGGGTGCCCGAGACCTGACCAAAAACCTTCAAAAAAAGTAGTCGATATTTTGCCTCCAGAGGGATGGTGGGCGTAGACAGGAACTGCCAATCCAAGCAGGATAGATGCAGTAATGACTAGTCTCACCATGCCGTTAATCTGAAAGCCTATCCATTTTTGGGCGGCAGATATCTTTGACAACATCTTTTCAGTTCCTCATATTCTAAGGGAGTGCTACTTTAGTGGATGCTCGGAAAACAGAACGACTAATCCATCAGGCGTCGTCAGTTTATAAAACAACCTTAGCCAGGAGACTAACTAGCTTTGTCACTAAAGCTAGGATGACGTTTCACTGGGCCCAGCTAGAATTTGGCGAGTCCGTTCTTCCAACTCTGCTTCGCTAATCAGGCTAGATTCCAGGACTAGGTTCTCAAGAGATGAAAGCCAGCGAAGATAGTAATCCCAGTCGGGATCATCCTTGCAGTGGGTAGCTTCCCATTCAGCAATGGATGCAATGAGCCCTTGCCGAAAATCTTCCCACTCGTAATGTCCCTTCTTAGACAGAGCGATCGCCATTCCAAATGCACGACCCTCCCAGGCCCTTTGAAATAGAAGCTCTCCGTTATCGCGTGGGGGAGAATCTGTGCTCCCAAGCATACTAGCTGCGGCAAACTGCTCAAATTTAATCTGCATAGTTCTCAGCGGATCCTTAGATTTAGCCGTACTATTAGGCGGGGACTGTTACCTTTGCGGCTCCCTGCATAGATTCGGGTGTAATAATGGCAGCTAGCTGTTCTTCGGTCCAACCATCGGTCCCCTCAGGGCGCTCTGGAACAACAAACCAGCGAATTTGAGCACTGGTGTCCCAGACCTTAACTTCAACGGACTCAGAGACATCAAGACCAAACTCTTTGAGTACCTTTCGGGGCTCTCGGATAGCCCTAGCCCTAAAGGTAGGATCTTTGAACCAATAGGGTGGTAAACCCAAAACAGGCCAAGGATAACAAGAGCACATTGTACAAACTATCAAGTTGTGGACCTCAGGCGTGTTGGCTACAGCGGCCATATTTTCTCCCTCAGCCCCTGCCATACCCCGAGGGAAGCTCAATTCAGCAATAGCCGAAGGAGTATCTGCTAGAAGACGTTCCTTAAATGCAGGATCAACCCAAGCTCTTGCCACAATCCTGGCCCCATTGAAGGGCCCCATATCCTTTTCAAAGAAATCAATCACTTTATCAACGGTTTCACCAGTGATGACTCCCTTCTCAATCAACAGAGACTCTAGTGCTCTCACACGAGCAGCACTATAGGTTTCGCGATCAACGTTATCAGCCATATCTAATCACCTAAAAAAACTTGGAAAGTGACCAAAAGCTATTCGGGATCTTCCAGATAGCCCTCAAACAGCTGAACATAGATTTTGGTGTTGGGTTCGGTGATGCCATCCCAAATATCGTGGGAATTAAACAGAACATTGTAGATTGGCATGGGGTCGCCTACTCCATCACCGGTTGGGAAATAGTAGTTATAGGCTCCCGGATAGACCTGTTCGACAACACCTTTCTTGGTTCGCAGATATCCTGGCAGTTTACAGTGATCAACCGGGGGAGGATTCCTAACGGTAACCACGTCGCCCACCTTGAATTTAGGTTGAACGTCAACATCACAGGCGGGTGTATCCCCAGCCCTGAGATACTCAATGATTTGCTCATCAATGGCTGGCTCGCCGCCGCTTGGCAAGGGCGCGGTCAGATTTGCTAAGTAAGCTTCGGTTTTTGCGTTCAGCTCCTCCTGCGTCACATAGCCGGATTCAACAAAGAAGCCAGAAATTCCACCTAACCACTTTTCGTAGTATCTGTACTTAAAGTAGTCAAAGGGATTCATACCCTCTGCGCCCTGGCGCAGGTGCCCCCAAGTCCAGAAGCTGCTGAACTTAGTTGGAACTGACTTGACAGCCTCTAAGTGGTTACTTAGTCCCATCATGGCCACGTGAATGCCGAAGATGCGCTCTTCCCAGGGTTGAACAAAAACCTTCTTCTCAAAGCTAGAGGGCTCAAGACCTTCAATCCCACCAATGTAATGCTGTAGCTTCATTTCAGTAGTCCTATGAAAGCATTTGGAACACAGTCAAACCGCTAGAGTTAAGACTTTAGACACGAGTTTGATCTCTTACGGAGGTTGCTTCAGTGGTTGTCATAGCATCTCCCCAAAATTCAGAGAGGTAGCCGAATAGACCGCCCAAAATCATGGCTGCTGCTGCCACCAACCCAGGATTCGTTATGCCAACGGTGGTAATGGGGACTCCCGTTGCAACCGTAGTGCCAACCGTAGAGGCAAATCCCCAAACAATCGCAGGTATTGCAGTAAGCAGAGGAACCTTGGATGCCTGAACCATGGCTGCACTACCTAACCCAACACAGATTGCGGCAATAAATGGATTTCCACCTAAGACAGTGATGGCAAGCAGTGTGAGCGAAGCGATAACAATGCCCGTTAGGTTTGACGCGATACTCTGCTTTAAGCCCGCTGTCTTTCCTCCTAAAATAAAGAAAGATGCCCAGGCGATGAACGTAACCCAAACCGGCACAAGAATGACTGTTGCTGTCAGATAGGTATCTACAGCCCCCAGCGTGCCAATACTGACACTGTATGCATCTAGCTTTTTCATTGAACGACCCTATGCTTAGTTTAGTGACCTATTCCCTGGTGATACTGGCTAGGCTAGGCAGGCCTGAAACCCTTCTTTAAGCTCCACCTCAGACAAATTGCGACCAATGAATACCAGTTCATTTCTACGCAACTCATCACTCTTCCATGCCCGTCCCGGCCGACCATCTAGCAGCATGTGAACCCCCTGAAATACGAAACGTCTGTCTTCTTTGTCAATATCGAGAATACCCTTCATGCGAAATATATCTGCCCCTTTATCTTGCAAAAGTTGATAAATCCAGCGATTGAACTTTTCACCGTCTACATGTCCTGCTTCAACGATGGAGACAGAGAAAACCGATTCATCATGCTCATGGGCATCCTCATCTAGAAAGTCTGGATCGATGTGGAGAGCCTGCTTTAGATCAAAAGCCTTGATGCCAAGAACAGAATCCATGGAAATATCGCTGTTCTCAGTCCTATAGACCTTGGCAAAGGCTGTCATTCCGCGAACCCGCTGCTCTAGCTCATCTAAAATTTCTGGCGATGCCAGGTCAGTCTTGTTGAGGAGTATGATATCCGCAAAAGCAATTTGCTCCTGAGCTTCGGTGCTGTCCCAGTGCTCCCAAATGTGTTTTGCGTCAACGACCGTGATCACAGCATCTAGCTGAGTTTTCGTCCTCATCGTTTCATCCGCAAAGAAAGACTGAATGACGGGGGCCGGGTCTGCTAGCCCTGTTGTCTCAATCACCAGGTGATCAAACCGATCTTGCTTTTTCATCAGGTTTTCAAAGATGCGAATCAGATCTCCCCTTACGGTGCAGCAAATACAGCCGTTGTTCATTTCTAATATTTCTTCGTCGGCATCAATCACGAGCTGACCATCAATCCCCACCTCGCCAAACTCATTGACGATGACAGCGATTCTTTTGCCATGCTCTTTGGTTAGCATGTGATTAAGTAGGGTTGTCTTTCCGGACCCTAAATAGCCAGTGATGATGCTTACGGGAATGGGACTCAATGTATTCATGCTCATGGACCTGTGGAGGTGATCGCCTACATTCTGGGACGTACGCTTGAAAGCCGCACTAAACTTGGATGCCATTACGCATTTCAGTGCGAAGAGATACCGTTTAAGGTTGCCATAATTTTCGGCGTGGGCCTGTTGCCTGAATACCTATTCAGGCTCAAATAATCTCCATGGAAACCAAAACGCTACCTCTGCGGTTGCGCTTAGAGTCCTCTCGTATGTGTCAAAGGGATTGAAATTCTCCTGCTCCCTTGAGGATTGGAAGGCTGACTTCCCCCAGTTAGGAGAGGAGGGAAAATCACCATATGACTAAACTATGACGGGTCCTCTTTCATATAGCCTCTTGGAGGGATGCTGGAGATTTTCATCAGTGTGGAATGTGACTAAAAAGGCAAAGCCTTTCTACGGGAGTTTTACTGCAAAAGCTAACTTTATTTAAGATTTGAATTGGTTGTTATGACAACTTATCCTAGGGGGAGAGATAGGGAAGCATTGCATCGTCTGATACATTTTTCGCTTCTGGTCGGACGGTCCTATGGGATTGTTTTATGGATCTGAAGGATCGGTTTATAGATCTGCAGGGTATGGCTACCCTAGACAAGCTTCTACCGTAGGACAGTCCTAGGGGCCAGCGGGCCAGTTACCCCCGATTGGTCAGGGCAAACGCCGTTTGCCCCTACAGACCCGCCTGTTTTTGAAACGGGGGTATTGGACTCGGACTCGGTATCAGACCAGGCTATAGGGGTATCCCCCATAGTCCCCAGTCTCTGCTGTAGCCACGTCCTGCACCGTCCTAGTTACGGCAGTCTAGCGGCGGTAATTCATTGCTAGGCACCGGGCGACATTGATTGGTTGGTGCCCGCTTTTTGGATGCCGATCAGCGGTGCCCGTTGCTACTGCTTCAGGGTGCGCGGATCTAAGGCATCTCGCAGGCCGTCGCCCAATAGGTTGAAGGCCAGGGATGTCACCACGATTAGAATTGCCGGGGGCCAAACTAACCAGGGTTGCAGTACCAAAATTGATGCATTGGTGGCCAGGGTCAGCATGTTGCCCCAGGAGGCATCGGGCTGCTGGATGCCCAGGCCAATAAAGCTCAGCACCGCCTCCGCCAAAATAAAGCCGGGAATCGCCAGGGTGGCTGCAATAATGCCGTAGGTGGCCGTCTGGGGCAAAATGTGGCGGGTGATGATGTAGAGCGATCGCCCCCCCATGACCCGGCTAGCCTGGACAAACTCCTGCTCTTTGATGGACAGTACCTGGCCGCGAATCACCCGGGCCAACCCCGCCCAGCCGACCAGGGAGGTGATCAGCACGATCAATAAAAACCGCTGGGTGCTGGAGATACCGGCGGGCAGCACTGCCGCTAGGGCCACCAGCAGATAAATACTGGGAATGGTCATCAGCACTTCGACCAACCGCATCAGCACCGCATCGATGGCACCGCCAAAGTAACCGGCTATACCGCCCACTAGCATGCCCAGCGGGAACGAAATGGCGATGCCAATCAGCCCCACGCTGAGGCTCACTCGGCTGCCGTGGACAAGCCGACTGAACTGGTCGCGGGCCTGCTCGTCGGTACCCAGCAGGTTCAGCTTGCCGGGGCCAACGGTGTCGAACAGGGTGAGATGCCCTTTGTCGTTGCGGTGCAAAATCCGAATGGCCGAGGGCTGGGTGCGATCGACAATAATTTCCCGTTCGCCGGTCTCCAAGCTCACCGGCCCCTGGGTGGTGGGGTAGACGTGGGGAAAGAACCGCCCGGTTTCGGCGTCGCGCCAATACACCTGGGTGGGTGGCAGCAGCGACCCGCTGGGCTGGGTGGCGTAGGGGCTGTAGGGAGCAAAGAAGCCGGCCCCCAGCGCAATGCCGTAGAGTGCGACTAACAAAATGGCGCCAAGCTGGGCCAGGCGATTGGTTTGAAGCTTGCGCCACCAGGTCATAGACGTACTAAGTGTGGATTACGGTTTGCTCGTTTTCCACCATAAACACATTTGAGTAGAGATTAGCAATTATTTGCTTGCCTTCCTGAGTCAGAGATAGATATCGCAACCCATCTTGAATATAGGGGTGCACCACATTCCAGTAGAACTTGGGGTAGTTGGTGCGGAGGTCGCCGGGGTGGGCGTAGCCCAGATACTTGTTTTGGCCGGTCTCCTCAAATTCATAGAAGAGGGCGGCGATTTTCTTTAGATAGCGGGGGTCGCTAAGCTGGCCGATCAGGTCCGCCGCCCGCACTAGTCCGGGAAAGTTTTGGGTGTCCTGGTGGTCTTCTTCTTTGGGCACCGGAAATCGAGTTAGCTCAATGTTGCGCTTGATGGCTTCGGCTTCGATCACCGGGTTGCCGCCAAAGCGCTCTTCGATAAAGCGCTTGCCCCGGTCCACGTGGTAGGGGGTGAGGGAGGCATCGGAGGCGCCGGGCTGGAGCATGACCATTTCGTCACCCTGACCGGTGGAATAGAGATGGTTGCGGTCTTGATCGCTACGGCAAACCCCCTTGACGTAGCCGATATCGTGGCACACCAGGGAAATAACAAAATGCATCCAGTCTTTGCAGGTGACGCCCCCCTCGCGGATGTGTTTGCCCCGCAAAATTTCCTGGCCCACTAGGGCGACGAGGACGGTGTGTTCGACGTTGTGGTAGAGCGCGTCACTGTTGGCGATATTTTCCAGCGCCATGCTGCCGGCCCAGGCAATGATGTCTTCGTAGTCGGGGTTTTGGCCGCCGTAGGTGCGATGGTAGCCAATTCGCAGCTTGTCGACAAAGTCACTGATGAGGATTTCGGTGGCGTTAAACATTCCCAAGACCTGCCTTATATAGATGGAAGCCGTTGGCGTGAGGAAGCAGTAAAGCAGTGACGACTGGGTAGACGGAGCTCACGCGATAGATAGATCCAAGCCCAGCCCATCGGCGAATTTTGTCGCTGGGAGCGCTACGGGACTGGGGCTTGATTGGGTACATCTTGCTATTACACCAAACCTTTCCTCCCTGGGGATGTGACGGGAGTCATTGAAAACGATGCGATGGGTCAATCTAGGCCGGGGGAAAAGCCCAACTTGCCTGTGAAATAAGCGATCCCAGGGACAGCCAACTTTAAGTCATAATGAAAAAATAAATATTTCGTAATCTATTGAGCCGTCGTCTCTTAGGATTTTTTGTGACCAATCTCCATTCCGCTACCCCTCGGGAGACCCCAACTACCCCGTCCCTTGGGCAGGATACGGTCGCCTACAGCGATGCTGCGCCAGGGGAAAAGCCTCGGCGCAGCTGGTTGGGGGTAATGGTCGGGCTAGGGACGGGGGTGTTGCTGACTTTGGCGGCTACTCAGCTGCTGGGGGGGCGCGAAGCGACTGCTCCGGAAGCCGTTGAAGCACCCCCGGCGGCGGCCACCCAGACGGTAACAGCGACGGCGGTGGTGCCTGCGGCGGTGGCCGATACCCTGGCCGTCAACGGTACGGTGCAGGCCATTGACCTGCTGTCCATTGCGCCCCAGGCCAGCGGCCTACAGATTCGGCAGATTTTGGTTCGGGAGGGAGATGCGGTCGGCGCGGGGCAGGCGATCGCCACCTTAGACGACGCCACGCTACAGGCGGATCTTCGCCAGGCCCAGGCCCAGCTGGGGGTGGCCCAGGCCCAGGTGACCCAGCGGCGGGCGGCCCTCGGCCAGGCCCAGGCGACCCTAGCCGAGGCCCAGCAAAACCTGTCGCGCAATCAATCCCTGGCCGATCGCGGGGCGCTGAGCCAGCAGGAGCTAACCCGTCAGCAAACCCAGGTGCTGACCGCCCAGGAGGCCGTGGGCCTAGCCCGAGCGGAGGTGGAGAGTGCCGAGGCGGGGGTGCGATCGCAGCAGGCTGCCATTGACCGCCTGCAAACTCAGCTCGCCCAAACCACCGTGCGCGCCCCCGTAGCCGGGGTAATTGCCCAACGCCAGGCCACCGTGGGGGATGTATCCGCCGCGGGCAGCCCGATTGTGACGCTGATCCAAGACAACCAGCTGAAGCTGGCCGCGGAGGTGCCCCAGGCCCAGCTCGACCGGGTTGCCCTGGGGGCTCCGGTGGCGATCAGCTCCAGCAGCGACAGTCGTATTCAGCTCCAGGGCACGGTGCAGTCCATTGACCCGGTGGTGGATGCGGCGACTCGGGTGGCGATCGTCAACGTGACCCTGCCCGCCAGCCCCCTGCTCAAGCCCGGCATGTTTCTGCGCGGCGACATCACCACCCAGTCTCGCCAGGGGCTGACCATTCCCACCACGGCCCTCCAGCCCCAGCCCGACGGCACCACCCAGGTCTTTGTGCTGGGCACGGACAGCCAGGCTACCGCCCGCACCGTGGAACTGGGTAATCGGATCGCCGCCACTGGCAATGCCCCCGCCCGAGTTGAAGTTCTCCAGGGGCTGCAAGCTGGGGAACAGGTGGTCAGCTCCGGCGTCGGGTTTTTGCAGGACGGCGATCGGGTCACGGTGGTGGAGTAGATGGGGAGATGGGGAATAAGGGATCTGCAAACAAATAAAGTCCCGGCGTCATTCCCGCGCAGGTGGGAATCCATGGTGGATTGTCTCCTGTGGTCGGTATCTTAATTTCAGCGCGAACCCCTTCAGTCCAACTAAGTACGTAGGTCTGATTATCGATCAGCCGCATTTCGACTCCGCTCAATGCTCGATCCCTTTCTCCTGCCCACCCATTCCCCCAACTACCCCTCCCTGCCATGAACCTCTCCGCCTGGTCTATCCGTCGCCCAATTCCTGTGATTGTGCTCTTCCTGGTGTTGACCCTGGGGGGGCTGCTGGCCTTTGGGCGGCTGGGCATTGACGAAAACCCCAACATCGAATTTCCGGCCATTATCGTGACGGTGAACCAAACTGGGGCCGGGCCGGAGGAGCTGGAAAGCCAGGTGACGAAAAAGATCGAGGATGCCGTCGCCGGGCTGGGCGATATTGACAGCCTCACCTCCACGGTGCGCAATGGTTCCTCGACGACCTCGGTCACCTTTCTGCTGGGCACCGATGTGGATCGAGCCACCAATGACGTGCGCGATGCGGTGACGCGCATTCGCCAGGATCTGCCCGGCAGCATTCAGGAGCCGGTGATTCGGCGCCTGGAGTTTGGCGGTGGCGTGATCATGACCTACGCAGTGAACTCGGCCCAGCGCTCCGTCGAGGACCTCAGCGACCTGGTCGATCGCACCATTAGCCGAGACATTCTGACGGTAGAAGGGGTGGCGCGGGTAGACCGGGTGGGGGGCGTCGACCCCGAAATTCGGGTTGACCTTGACCCCACCCAGCTCGATGCCCTGGGCATTACCGCCACCCAGGTGAATGACCAGATTCGCGCCTTGAACATCAACCTGCCCAGCGGGCGGGCCACCCTGGGCGGCCAGGAACAGAGCTTTCGCACCCTGGGCAGCGCCCCCACCGTAGAGGCGTTGCAGGGGACGCGGATTTTTTTGCCCGACGGCACGACGGTGCCCCTCAGCAGCCTGGGCCGGGTTGAAAGGAGCTATCAAGAGGCACGTCAGTCGGCCCAGTTGAACAACCAGCCCGTGGTGGCATTCTCTATTTACCGGAGTACCGGCAGCGTTTTGGTATCGGTGGAGGATGGCGTTCGGGCCGAGGTGGCGCGGCTGGCGGAAACCCTGCCGGAGGATGTTGAGCTGGAGCTGATCTTTACCCGCGCCGACGAAATTCGCGACTCCTACCAGGCTTCCATTGACGCGCTGATTATGGGCTGCCTGCTGGCGGTGGTGGTGGTGGGCCTGTTCTTGCGTGACTGGCGATCGACGCTGATTACCGCGACGGCGCTGCCGCTGTCGATTATCCCGACCTTTTTGGTGCTGCAGTGGTTTGACTACACCCTCAACAGCATGACGCTGCTGGCGCTGACCCTGGCGGTGGGCAACCTGGTGGACGATGCGATCGTTGAAATTGAAAACGTCGAACGCCACATGCGCATGGGTAAGCGGCCCTTTCAGGCGGCGCTAGACTCGACTGCGGAGGTGGGTCTAGCGGTGGTGACCACCACCGCAACCATTGTGGCGGTGTTCTTGCCGGTGGCCTTTATGGGGGGCATTCCGGGGCAGTTTTTTCAGCCCTTTGGGGTAACGGTGGTGACGGCGACGGTGTTTTCGACCATTGTGGCGCGGCTGATTACACCGATGATGGCGGCCTATCTGCTGAAATCTAAGCCCCAGACCATCTTTGAGGGCGAATCGATGGAGGACTATGGCCGGCAGCCTGGTCCCTACCGGGGGCTGCTGGGCTGGGCGCTGCGACACCGGGCGCTGACCCTCGCTCTGGCGCTGATTTTCTTTGTGGGCAGCCTGCGGCTGGTGCCCTATATTCCCACCAGCCTGTTTGACAGCAGCGACTCGGGCCTCTCGACGATCGCCGTGGAGCTGCCCCCCGGTGCCACCCTGGCCGATACCCAGCGGGTCACGGCCCAGGTGACCGACGGGCTGTTGGGCGATCCGTCGGTATCGGCGGTGCTGTCCACCGAAGGGGGTGATGACGGCGTCAACCTGGCCACGCTCTACGTTCGGCTGCTGCCCAAGGCCGAGCGGGATAGGTCCCAACGGGAGTTTGAGCAGGCGGCCCGCGATCGCTTTCAGCAGGTGCCTGGGGCGCGCATTAGCTTTCAAAGCAGCGGGGCATCAGGGGAGGGTAAGGACCTGAGCATAGTGCTCAAGAGCGAGGACCCCACGGCCCTGCGCCAGACCTCGGAGGCGATTACCCGCGAGCTGCGCGGCGTGCCAGGGCTGGTGGATGTGAGCTCTAGCGCCAGCCTGGTGCAGCCGGAGGTGCAGATTGTGCCAGACAGCGATCGCGCCGCCGATCTGGGGGTGACGGTACAGGCGATCGCCAGCACCGCCTCCCTCGCCACCCTGGGGGATACGGATGCCAACCTGGCGGACTTTAACCTGGGCGATCGCCAAATTCCGATTCGGGTGCAAATTGACCCCGTCTTTCGGGATGACCCGGTGATCTTGCAAACCCTGCGAGTGCCCAGCCAAACCGGCGGGCTGGTGCCCCTCTCGGCGGTGGCCGACGTGAGCTTTGGCAGCGGCCCGGCCCAGATCGACCGCTTCGATCGGGCTCGCCAGGTCACCATTGGCGGCAACCTCCAGGGCCTTACCCTGGGCCAGGGGCTGGCGGCGGTGGACAACCTGCCCACGATGCAAAGCTTGCCCGCCAGCGTGACCCAGCAGCCCTCGGGGGATGCCGAGATTATGCGGGATATCTTCAGTCGCTTCGCCCTGGCTCTGGCCACAGCGGTGCTGATGATTTTTGCGGTGCTGGTGCTGCTGTACAACAGCTTTATCTACCCAGTGGCGGTGATGGCGGCGCTGCCCCTGTCGGTGGGTGGGGCGCTGATGGGGCTGCTGATTGCCCAAAAGCCCCTGGGCCTGTTTGCCCTGATTGGCATTGTGCTGTTGATGGGGCTGGTGACCAAAAATGCCATTCTGCTGGTCGACTACGCTCTGATGGCGATCCAGCAGGGGAAGTCTCGCCGAACGGCGGTGGTCGAGGCGGGCGTGACCCGGCTGCGCCCCATTCTCATGACCTCGATCTCGACCATGGCGGGCATGGTGCCCATTGCCCTGGAGCTGGGGGCTGGGGGCGAAACCCGCAGCCCAATGGCGATCGCGGTGATCGGCGGGTTTACTACCTCGACGCTGCTGACGCTGGTGGTGGTGCCGGTGCTGTTTACCTATATCGATCGGGTGAATGGGGCGATCGGCAAGCTGCTGGGCCGGGGTGACAGGGGCGATCGCGAGACCCAACCGCCTTCTGCCCCAGAAACTTCGCCAAAGGAATATACCTTGAGCAAATGACCGTATAATAGGAGTCCGTTGGCAATCACGGTTGCCCAGCGGCGCTTCTGCGGGTGTAGTTCAGTGGTAGAACGTCAGCTTCCCAAGCTGAATGTCGTCGGTTCGAGTCCGATCACCCGCTTTAATCTGAAGAGCCCTGAAAACGGTTGTTTTCAGGGCTCTTCAAGTTCTTGATGAAACTCGCCAACCCTCAAAATCGTCGAAAATTGGGGTAGGCGTTAGGTCATTTTGCACCACTTTAAGCCCATTATTGGGGTAAGTTTGGGGTAGAGTTGAGATGGCCAAAAGCAGTACACATGCATTAATTTTGCGGAGATGCCCATGACTAGCTCCCCTAAGAAACGCAAAGCATCCAAGGGAACCGTTCAGGTCAAGTCGTCAAATAACCGTTTGCAACTGGTTTTCTCCTATGGCGGGCAGCGTCACTACCTAAGTCTTGAGCTGCCTGACACGGTCATTAATCGAAGGATTGCCGAGGCCAAGGCAAAGCTTATAGAAGCTGATATGGCTTTCGATAGGTTGGATCCGTCCTTGGATAAGTACAGGCCTCAATCTCGGAAGGATCAAGCTCCCTTGGCGCAGACAGATGCTCCTCTCGCAAACATCTGGGAGCAATTTGTGGAGTACAAGCGGCCCCAATGTTCGCCCAACACCATGCGCTCTACCTATGATGGGCCGTTTTCGAGTTATGTTGATCGATTACCGACCTATGATTTATCTCGTGCCACAGAAATTAGAGATTATGTGCTACTCAATATTCCGCTAGATGCCGGTAAGCGTTTTATTACCCGTTTGTCTGCCTGCTGCGATTGGGCCATCGAAGCGGATATGATTGACCATAATCCGTTTCTCGGTATGGCTGGCAAGATCAAAAAACCTAAGTCAGTAGCGACAGATGGCCTGAATGACATCAATCCGTTTTCGCTACAGGAGCGAGATGACATTATTCAAGCTATCGAGACGGATCAGTTTTGCCCAGCTCGTTCAGCCTACAAGCACAGTCGTTATGCACCGCTAGTCAAATTTCTATTCGCGACAGGATGTCGTCCGTCAGAGGCAGCAGCGCTCTATTGGGAAAACATTTCTCGTGATTACAAGCAAATCGATTTTTCTCAGGCTGTCATCTTGACCGAAACGGGAAGACGTATCCGTAAAGGCCTTAAAACACAAGAAAAGCGCAGCTTTCCATGCAATGAATCCTTGAGAGCGCTGCTAAAATCAATTAAACTCAAAGAGGCGGAATCAGAAAAATTAGTGTTTCCCTCTCCTCAAAATAAATTTATAGACCTTAATAATTTCAGGAACCGTACCTGGAGCACTGTTCTCAAAGGCCTGGGAATTGAGTATCGCAAACTTTACCAAACCCGACATACGTTCATTACCCATGCCCTTGAAACGGGCAAGCTGGATGCGAAGGATGTTGCCAGGCTAGTCGGCAATTCTCCTGAAGTCATTTATAAATACTATGCAGGCAAAAAGCGCAAACTCGAAGTACCAGAATTTTGATGAACTGCGTGAGGGAATAGTTGCAGGCTAGGGTTCGGGTTAATAACGTTGTTATCATAGTTTGTGCCCGAACCAAACCACTTTTCCCATCAGACTTAGACCACTGGGTGGCCTAGATATTTGAACTGAGAAGGCTTCGTAGGCTGGGTGGTCACTGAGCACTCTAAGCGTGTTATCGGCTATGTACTGCAAGCGTTTGATCAACAATCGATCATTGAGTTTGATCAGGTAGATACCGTGACTTACGGTTTCCAAGTCACGATCATTGGTGTCCACCAGCGCTAAATCCCCCTGCTGAAGGGTCGGTTCCATGCTTTCATCGACCACTTGGGTGAGCAGCAAATTTTCAAAGGCGTTGGGGAACTCTGCTCGGAGCCAGCCCGTCTCAAAGGCCAGCGGATTCTGATAAATGTAATCTTCGGCTGACGCTTTGGATGAATCCTTAGCCCCCGCCATAGACTGACCGGTCGCCAGCCACTCGACGCTGATGTTAGCCGTGCGGGCTATAGCGAGCAGTGCTGGTCGGGTGGGTTCGCTTTGGCCATTGAGATATTGGCGGAGCACGGTGTCAGAAAATCCGCAGTCTCTGGCAAAGCCTCGTATGCTCTTGTCTCCAACCGCCTGTTTTAGGCGCACTGGAAACTGGTCAACATCCTTGGCATCCGCCTGCGCCTCGTCAGGTAAGGGATTAGTCATTGGGTTACATTAATCGCAGATGCAAATTATAGCACTTGACATGCAAGATATTTATTGCTAACTTCATCGATATATTGATGGAGCTAAGACAATTCTATGCATGTAGAAGACATTAAAGCAGCTCTACGCAAGCAGGGCTGGACTTTAACCAGCATCGCAAAAGAACTGAATATTGGCACCTCGGCAGTCTCCCATGCCTTGACTCGACAGCGATCGCGCCGCATCGAGCAGGTCGTGGCGGGCAAACTTGGCCTGCCTCCCCATGAGATTTGGCCTCAACGGTATAAACGAGGAAGGATGACCCATGGTTCAATTTGTCAGCAAACAGGAAGCTACCCAGTCGCTGAAGCTCAGCGGTACAACCTTGAGGCGCTATCGGGTGCAGGGGCTGTTGATCGAGGGCGTTCACTGGGTTCGAGTGAATAGCCGTTGTATTCGTTACAACCTGGAACTGATCAATGACTGGCTGCACAACCGCCATGACCCAGCGGCTCACCAACGGGCCATTGAGATCTACCAGGCCAGTTTGTTGAGCAACCAGCGCAAAATTCCTAAACGATCTGGACATCGATAAAAAGATCCTTGAACCAAGTAAAGGGCTTCAAGGCTCAATCAAGTCTGTGATTAAGCATCTGGCTTAAAATCTCAACTCTAAAACCCATGAAAAAACACCCTAACCATTGATTGGCAAGGGTGCTGAATCTTTTCGTTTGTTTTCTAAGCCAGGCCAATCAACATCCTGATGTGGTTTTCGCCGAACCGCCCAGGGCATTAATCTGCGGCTAGAAGTGGTGTCTTCAACTATAGCAAAGACATCGGAAATGTCTACCCTGGGCATAACTAACGGTTAAAAACAGCCAGTTGATTGTGGTGGCCTGGCTCCTAAATTTAGGAGCTAACCATGGCACAGTACATTTACTCGGGGCGATCGCGCCCTTGTCCGATTTGTGGACGAACCAAAGACCAAGACTGCCGCTGGAATGAGGAAGTGGTGTTCTGCCACACCCACGTAGACCAGGATGGGGCGGTAGATGGCTATGTCTACCGGGGTGCGACAGCCGATGGCATGTGGGGGCAATACTTTGCAGCCACCGCCTCCACTGAGAAGCCGGTTCGACCGCAGCAGCGGCAGGACTATTTCTATCCCAGTCGAGCCGGGCAGCCCCTGGTGAAGGTGACACGGGTAGATCGGGGCAACGGTGCGAAGTTTTTTGTGCAGTACCACTGGAACGGGCAACAGTGGGTCAAAGGGCTGACCCCTGAGATCAGAGCCCAGGTGCCGGTCTACCGCTACCGGGATGTCCAGAATGCAATCGCCATCGGTCAACCCATCTGGATGGTGGAGGGGGAAGGCTGCGCTGATGCCCTGTGGGCGATTGGTATTCCTGCAACCACTAATCTGGGGGGCTCGAAGAAGTACCGCAGCTATGGTGATTACCGTCAGGATTTACGGGATGCGACCTTGGTGCTGTGCCCAGATCGCGACCAGGTCGGCATTGTTCACATGGAAGAAGTCGCTCAGGACTTTCCCTCGGCCCAGTGGTGCTATCCCTATCCTGACAGCCTGCGCTGGCAGAACCTGCCGAAGCATGGCGGGCTGGACGTAGCGGATTGGATTTACGATGGGGCCTCAGCTGAGCAGATCAGAGCGGCGGTGCAAGATCGACGGCAGCTGGAGGTCAGCTCTACTCAAGGTCCCGAGCGGATGTCGGTGCAGGTTCTACAAGACCAGATTTGCACCTACCTGGGCACCAGCCCCACCGAACTGGCTCTGGCGGCGCAGGTGGTGCAGTGGCACCAGGAAACGGGGATATCAGCCAGGGATATCGGTAACCTGGTCACCCTGGTGCAGGCGGAGCTGGAGCAAACCGAAGAGCGGGATGATCGCCGAGCTGAGATTCACCAGCTGCTCAAAATTGGCGACTACCAGCTGTGTCTCGGGGAGTATCTCCATGCTGAGCTGGCGGAACCCTTGGAGCAGATTGCTGACTGGATTGGTGCGACTCCAGCGGCGATGCTGGTGACGCTGCTGCCGGTGGCGGCGTCTTTGCTGCGGGTGGGCACAGAGCTAGAGATTGATGCCGGGATGGGGTTCTCGGTGCCGCCGATTGTGTTCACCGGGTTGGTGGCCCCCTCGGGCAGCAAGAAAAGCCCGATTCAGCGGCAGATTTTGGGGCCGCTCTCGCTGCTCCAGGCGGAGGCGGATCAGGAGTATGAGTATGCCGCCTCGGAGTATGAGGTTGACCTGCGGGATTGGGAGCAGACCCGAGCGGAGGAGAGGGGCATTCGCCCGAGGAAGCCGATGCCACGGGAGTACCACACCTCGGATGCGACACGGGAGGCGATCGCCCGCATTCAGTCTCAGCAGTCGGAACGGGGCATTTTGGTGACGCCAGATGAGCTGGCAGGTCTGTTCAAGGGGCAGAACCAATACCGCAATGGCCGGGGTAACGATAAAGAGTCACTGCTGACGGCCTTTGATGGTGCAGGGCTGAAGGTGGACCGGGCCAGCGGTTTGCGCATCAGCCTGCCGCGTACCAGCCTGAGCCTGACGGGAACAATTCAGCCCGATATTCTGCGGGAGATGATGGGAGATTGCTCGGATGCCAGTGGACAGTGGGCCAGATTTTTATGGTGTTTGCTGCCGCTGAAGCCTGCACCGTTTCCTCGCCAGACGCTGCGTCACGATATTTCAGACCGGCTCTATGGTCTCTACCAGAGGCTGGAGGGGCTGTCTCCCCAATGCTACCGATTGACGCCTGAGGCCAAGGTTCTATTTGCAGATTGGTATGACCAGCTAGATCAGCTACGGGTGACGGAGACGCACCCAGGCTTGCAGGCGGTCTATTCCAAAATGCAGGGCTATACGGGGCGGCTGGTGCTGATTCTCCATTGTCTGAATGCGGTGATGGACAGAGGGCTACCGACTAATGCGATAGATGTGGAGAAGATGAGGGCTGCGATTAAGCTGGGGCGTTGGTTCATTGGTCAGGTGAAGCTGCTCTATGCCGACGGGAATACGGTAGATGGGGCGCTAGAGCCGGTCTATACGAAGCTGATACAGCTATCGCGGGTGCGGGGCTGGCTGCGGGCAAAGGATGTGCGGAATTATGAGCGTAGTTTACGAAAGGCGGGGGTGGAGGTGATTCGCGCTCATTTTTTGGAGCTGGAGGCGATGGGGTACGGGGAGACCCAGGGAATGGGGAATCGGCTGCGGTGGCGGACAACGGTAGACGCGGTAGACAGATTTGAGGAAGCGGTAGACGGGGTGTCTACCGCTGAAAGTGCTGATGGACAAGGGTCATAGCGAAACGGTAGACAAGTAGACAGGGTTTGCTAATGGGGAATTTCTAGGAAAGTGTCTACCGTCTACCGAAATGGCTGAAGGGCTTATGGATAAAGGCTTTTGCCCGGTAGACACTCTGTCTACCGGGCGTCTACCGTGTCTACCGAAAATCGATTACTCGTCGTCGTCTGTGAACAAGCTTGTCAGATCGCGGTAGCCACTGACGACTCGCAAGATGTCTACTCTAGATTCGGTTGCGGTGTAGAGAATGAGGTAGCTCTCCATTGAGAGGCTACGCAGCTCTGGGAGGATTTCGTCGCGTGGCCGCCCCAGATTGGGGAATTGGGTGATTCTGGCGAATTTGGCATCAAGCTTTGAGAGGAAGCGCTCGGCCTGCTGGAGCCCAGTCTGACCGGCGATGTAGTCTGCAATGGCCTCGATGTCTTGAATAGCAGGCTGGGTTAGGTAAAACTGAGAAGCCATTATTCGGCGGAGGCGTGGCGAGACCGCAGGTTTTCTCGAATCTGGGCCATGGCGGCGGGGCCTTCAACGAGTTCGCCGCGCTGGGCTGCTTCCCAGCCGATCTGGGCTTCTTGCTGGAGTTCGGGGAGTCGCCCTTGATAGATGTCGTCTTGCTGGTCGAGCAGGTGTATGCCCGCTGTGATGACCTCTAGGGCAGATTGGTATTTGCCTGCGGCGATTTGGCGCTGGATGAGTTGCTCTAATTCAGGAGTAAGGACAATTTGCATTAATAGAGTGGTTGTCTTTGTCTTTTGATTGTAGTCCTTGTCGATATTTGCCCGGTGGCGGTACTGGATACTGAACAGAAAGGTTGACTATGAAACCCTCTATTGAAGCCTTGATGGGGGACGGGGAAACCCATGGGATGGGGAATCGGTTGCGGTGGCGGGCAACGGTAGACACGGTAGACAGATTTGAGGAAACGGTAGACACCCCGTCTACCGCTGAAAGTGTTGATGGGTAAGGGTTATAGCGAAACGGTAGACAAGTAGACAGGGTTTGCCAATGGGGAATTTATAGGAAAGTGTCTACCGTCTACCGAAATGGCTGAAGGGCTTGTGGATAAAGGCTTTTGCCCGGTAGACAGAGTGTCTACCGGGCGTCTACCGTTGTCTACCGTTTTTAAGGTAGCTACTGGATGCTTTGCTAGGTAAAAAATGGTTGGTAGGCAAATATCGGTGAGCCAATGACTGCCCTAAAAGATGATGAAGCTCTCGTGGGTGATGTCCTGCTTTCTGCCAAAAGCGGTGTAATAGGGATGAGGGGTACCCTCATAGCACCCTGAGTATGCACTTTGATTATGTTGTGAGCTAGGGCATTCTGAGGATGAGGTCTAGATTGTATCTCCTGTGCCCTTTGCTCTAGCGTCAGTGATTTCCCCATGCTGCCATCTGTCTTTGATACCTGCGTCCCTAGGGATGAGATTCGCTCTGGTGACCTCTCTCTCGATTTGTTCGCAGCCAAGCTTCGGCCTGTGGTGGAGGGGAAGGCTCCGCAGATTTACCAGCAGCCTGCAGTTTTTCTAGCCAACACCTTTCCGACCGATGGCCTGAAAACCCTGATTACCGAGGTCTTTGGGCGGCTTGCCGGGCGGTTGATCGGCTCTCCAGTCATTCGGCTAGAGACCAGCTTTGGGGGCGGCAAAACTCACGACGAGATTGCCCTGTGGCACATGGCCAAGCAAGGGCGGCAGATCGATGGGCTCAACCGCTTTGTGGACGATATTTCGCTGATTCCAGATCGCCCCATCCAGGTGGCGGCGGTGGATGGCCGGGATTTAGACCCAGAGGCGGGGGTGTACCACCCCGAAACGGGCATCACCACTTACACCCTGTGGGGCGAGATTGCCTACCAAATCGGCGGCATTGACGGCTATCAACTGCTGCGGGGGGCCGATGAAAACCGCATTAGCCCTGGCACCTCGGTGATCGATCGCCTGATTGGCAAAGAACCGACGCTGATCATTCTGGATGAGATTGCGCGTCACCTGCGAGCGGCCAAGGCCAAAACTGTAGGGCAGAGCAACCTAGCCGAGCAGGTGGTCGCCTTTTTGTTTTCGCTGATGGATCAGGCGGCCTCCTGCAACAACCTGGTCTTCGTCTATTCCCTAGCCTCGGAGTCCGACACCTTTGCTAAAGAAACGGCGGAGATTCAGCAGGAACTGATTCGGGCCTCGGCGCGGCAGGAACGGGTGCTGAGCCCCAGTACTGACATCGAGGTTTACAACATTGTGCGGCAGCGGCTGTTTGCCAGCATTAGCGCCGAGGCGGCGGAGAAAGCCTCTGAGGAATACCTACAGGCCTTTCGGGCGAGCCGGGTGAACCTACCTGATGGCTGTAAAGATGCGACCTACGCTAGGGCGATCGCCAACAGCTACCCCTTCCACCCCGAGCTGTTTAACCTGCTGACCAAAAAGATTGCCTCTATCCCCGAATTTCAGCGCACGCGGGGAGCCCTGCGTCTGTTTGCCCGGCTGGTGCGTTACCTGTGGCAGCACCCAGATAGTCGCATGCCGATGATTCATCCCCACCACCTGCCCGTGGGGCTAGAAGAAGAGATCACCAGCGACCTGACCTCACGGCTCCAGCGGCCCCTGATGCGCATGCCGATTGGAGCTGATATTTACAACCCCACGGGTCGTGAAGCCCACGCCCAGCTGCAAGACCAGGAATGGATCAGTGCCGGTAAGCCGCCGTTTTCCACCTGGGTGGGTCGCACGATTTTCTTGCACTCTCTCACCCAGGGCATTTCGTCAGGCATTCGCCGCACCGAGCTGAATCTGTCGCTGCTTACCCCAGGGGTAGACATTAGCTTTGTCGACCGTGCCCTAGAACGGCTGAGCGGCGTGGCCTGGTATCTCGATGTAGACCCCATCACCTCCGTGGCGCGGTTCAAAGAAGAACCCTCGATTAACAAAATCATTGCAGAGGAGAAAGAGCAGGTCGGTATCACCGAAGCCAAAGAAGAACTCCGCACCCGGCGCGATACCATCTTTGCCACTAAGTTCTTTCAGTTGGTGACTGGCCCCGAGGGTGCCCACGATGTGGACGATGACCCCAACACCATTGCCTTGTGTATCATTGACTTTAACGAGGCTAAGATCGGCAGCTCCACGGACGGCCCGCCAGCGCTGATTGAGCAAATTTTTAACAACACAGGCGAGTCGGGCAAGTTTCGCACCTTCCGCAACCGACTGCTGTTTTTGCTGGCCAACGAACAGGAGCTAGACCGGGCGATCGACATCACCCGCGAGTTTAAGGCGGTGCGGGCGATCCTGCGCAGCCAGAACCGCATGGATGACCTCTCCCAAAGCCAGCAGGATCAGATCAAACAAAAGGAAGGAGAGCTGGATCTGGCGGTGCGAGTGGCCTTGACCAATGCCTACCGCCACCTGTTCTACCCGGCTAACGACTCGGTGAAAGCAGGCAAGGGGTTGATGCACTACCCTTTGCCTGCCCAGGACGCCAGCACAGTCAAGGGCAACCGCAACCAGCAGGATGTGGTACTCAAGGCATTGAAGGACTGCGGCAAGGTGCGCGGCGAAGATGCCGCCCCCTACGCCCCCGCCTACCTGCTGCAAAAGGTCTGGCCCACTGGGCTCGACCACTGGACGACTAAGAGTCTGCGGGAACAGTTTGCCAAAGACTTAGCTTTGAACATGCTGCTAGATGCGGAGGTGTCCAAGCTGCGGGACACCCTACGCAAGGGGCTGAGCGAAGGCCAGTGGGATCTCAAGGTGGGCGAACAGCTCTATATCAAAACCGATGGGGCTGCGGTGGGGACGCCTACCACCATCGAGTTTTCTGACCGGGCGGAGCTTTACCGGCGGGGGCTGTTGAAGCCCCCCGAGCCGAAGGTGGTGGAGCTGAGTGCCCAGCTGTTGGCGGGGGGCGGCGACGAGCGGACGGTGCAGGTGCGCTGGCGAGCCAAGGAGGCACTGAAGGTCAGCCTGTACCAGGATAGCAGCCTGGTGGGAGACCAGTTTTTGCCCTCGGATGAGTACCAGGGGCAGATAGCCAAGACGACTCAGTTTAGGGTGGTGGCTGACTACGGTACTGGGGAAATGGGCGAAGCGGTGGAGACAGTGGTGCTGTACCCAGCGGGGGGCACCAAGTCGACTAATGGCGGCGAAGGGGGCGGGGGGTATGAAACTCTGACTTTGTTGGCCAAGCCTACTGAAAAGGACTTTGAGGGTAGTCCTACCAAGATTTTCAACGACTTAGCGGATTGGCTGAGGGATTATCAGCCGCAGGCGATCGCAGCTCTAGACTTTTCGGTGAGCGATGTGACGGACTACCGCAAGATGGGCACAACCCTTCCCCTGCTGGCTCGTTACCCGGTTGAGATTCAGCAGTTTGTGACGGTGCAGACGGGACAGCAGTTTGTGCGGCTAGAGTACCAGGGGGATGTACGCGGGTTCCAGAGCTTCTTTAGCACGCTGAATGGCATGTTGAACTTGCCGGAGACCCAGGCCAGCCTGACGCTGACGGTGAGCTTAAAGCTGGAGGATCCTCTACCTCCTGATGGGCCAGAGATGACGGGACTTCAGCAGGCGTTGAACCGTAACCCGGTTGAGCGAATGAATCTGAGAGTCAGAGTAGAATACTAGACCTGACGTCTTCTTCCCGGTTTGTGGGGTTCACGACACCATGCAAGAGTTCCAGCTTCGAGTTGTCCCCCTGAGCAATAATGACTTTGCCCTGGAGCTGTACCAGTGTGCCTACAAAAAGGCGGGGGAAAAGAAGCGCCCGGCAGCCAAGCGGGTGGGGCGGCTGAAGGGTAAGCCGCTGGTGCAGGCTCGGCAGGCGATTTACCAGGCGCTGAAGGCGAATAACTATGACCCCAAGACGCTGAGCTACAAGCGGCAGGCTCCCTACGTGCTCAGTGAGGCATCGGGGGTGAATTTGGCGCTGTTGTTTCAGGCGTTGCAGCCGTTGTCGAAGCCGGAACGGATTGCTAATGTGACGGAGGGCATTGCGGCGATGAGCAATGAGGAGGCGCACTACTGGTTTGGCAAGGTGAGTAATGGCAAGAAGCGCCCAGCTCTAAAGGCCATGCGGGTGCTCTTGGGAGATTAATTGATGCAACTTTCAGATCTCAATCCAGACTGCTTGGCTTTCATCAAGACCGTTCGATGGGATCGCATTATTGAGAAGCACGAGGGGCCGGAGAACTGGGCCTCTGTGCTGGAGTGGTATAACCCAGAATTTATGATGATTGAGGGGCGGGCGGTTCTGCTGCCTGTGGAGCGATCGCACCACGACAACATCACCATCCTCCGCACCATCTGGAGCGCCGATGGCAACTCTCTCACCCTATTTTTGAAAGACACCACCTACGGCGACGACTGGTTTGTGAGTGGGTATATGGCGGTGTGTGACCGCATCTCCAGCCAAGACTTCTACCTGGCTATTCTCTACCACGAGTGGTTCATCATTGAGCCCCCTGCCACCCTAGAGGCTTAACCCTATGACTACCCCCGATGGATTAGATCACACAGATTCAAAGCAGCGAATTCGAGTCGTTCAGGGCGATATTACCCGCCAGCAAGTCGATGCAGTCGTCAATGCAGCTAAAGAGTCGCTATTGGGTGGGGGTGGTGTGGATGGCGCTATCCACCGGGCAGCCGGGCCTGAACTTCTGACAGAATGTCGAACGCTGGGTGGCTGCCCCACTGGGGAGGCCAAAATTACTAAGGGGTATAACCTGCCTGCCCAATGGGTCATTCACACCGTGGGGCCGGTTTGGCAAGGTGGGCACCAGAGTGAGGATGAGCTGTTGGCCTGTTGTTACCGCAATAGCCTGGCCCTGGCTGTTGCCCATTCAATTCGTACTTTGGCATTTCCTGCGATCAGTACAGGGGTCTATGGGTTTCCGCTAGAGCGGGCTACACGCATTGCTATGGCTGAAGTAACCACGTTTCTGAGCCGTTCAGCTTTTGTTGAGGAGGTCAGATTTATCTGCTTTGGCGACGAGGCGTATGAGGTCTACCAGGCCACGCTCTCGGCGCTGTAAGCGCACAAGGGGCAAAGTGCTAGCCAAGCCAGCCTTTGGTTTTGAGGTGGTTTCAGGCCATTGCGAGATGCTGGGACTTAAAGAGGCTCTTCTTAATGATCGCTCCATTCCTGCACCCGCTCAATAGCCACCTCGCAATCTGCTGCCGCTTGAGGGTCTTCTGGGGCCACCCAATGCAGGGTCGCCAGCATCTCCATGCCGTAAAGGGGGTTCCCTACACTAGCGAATCCGCAGGCGCTGAGCCACTTGAGTTCTGACTCTGAGTTGGTTATACAAATCGATCTCTGGATTTGAATGGCTGATTGATGCAACGAGGGCATATCGCTGCATCTCAATTTCTTCAGCTTTTGCCCATTTGCGATTGCAGCAAACAACCAGATATAGCGGGTTCTGGTCATAGCTTATGGCAGATTTTATCTTGACAGAACCTTTTTGGAGAGTCCCCTTTTTGCGAATATTGGATCCAGGAAACATACTCACGCATATTCCAGAGCCATGTCGCCTTTTGAGATCGTCCATAGATATTTCCGTGAAGCTTTCAGGAGTGCCACTTTTAGTAGCACTGACAAAGGCGTTCTGAATTATTTCTGGGCCAATTTTCTTGAATAGGTGAAACTCCATAGTGACACCCAGATAAGAATCTCCTCGGGTGGGGCGTGTCGGCGGGTCAAAGGCCAGGGTAATAGAGAGGGTGCGTGTTCCTTGGGTCTGAAGAAAGTCGTCGGGCAGCGGCGGAATTTCGTACATCTGGAAACTGCCAACAGGGATGAGTACGTTGTCTTCCAGCAGCACCACTCGGTTTTCTGTGGAAAATTTTGCTTCGCTCAGGTCAGGCTGTCCATAGCCAAAGATCTTGAGGCGGTTTTGTCTCTCTTGAGGAGCATCCCCTTGAAAAGCGGTAGGAACTTCCTCGGGGTGGCTGGCAGAGTTGGCGATCAAGGCCCGAATTAGGTTGGATGAGGCATTAGGGTATTGAGTGAATAGCTGGGCTGCAAGGTTGGCAACCCGTGGGGCAGCAAAGCTGGTACCGCAGTAGGCGCGAAACAGAGAGCGATTGAAGTCTTTGGCTAGGGTGAGGATTGCTACTCCTGGCTCGTTAGGAATCAGCCGTCCACCACCCAAGACAAGATCGCCGCCAAAGTCTACTAGCTCTGGCTTGACCATGCCGTCTACGCCAAAGCCTGTGCGGGTAAATGGGGAGGGATAGCCCCTAACTCTAGCGATCGCACTTTGCCCGGCATCGTCTGCATACCACGCACTGCCTGCGCCTAGAGACAGAGAGCCCACCGTCAGAGCGATCGCAGCTGTTGCCGGTTCGATCACCCGCGCATCGTCACAGAGCAAATAGGCCGGGTAATCGCGACGGGTTAGCTCAGGTGAATCTGCGGCATAGCCAAAATTTCCGGCAGAAATGACGAAAACTATATTTTTATGCTGGTACTCATAGGCCAGTTCGTCTATTCTCGCCGCCAGGGCAAACTGCTTCTGCCCTTCTCGAAAAATGAGCCTGTCGTCTCCTAGAGAGATGTTGATGACTTTACAGTTTGGGTAGGCATTGACGAAGTAGCGAACGGCTTCTCCTAGCTGGTTTTCGAGCAATTCGTTGGGGGCATACTCGTTATTGTCATTCGTAACGCGGGCAGAGAAGGCCCAGGTACTGGGCTGAAAGGTGCGCTCTCGGTGGCACTGGTCAATATCGCTGTAAATAGCTAGCCCTGCCACCCCCGTACCATGACCATGACCATCCTCTGGCCCACCGGGTACAACTTGCCGTAGAGCATCGGGAAAGGCCTCAGATTCCCCCAGTGCTGGGCCAATGAGAGGATGGCCACCCTGCACCCCTGAGTCAATGATTAAGACACCACAGTTGCCTTCTGGAGGCGGCACAATCTCGGGAAGATCGTCTAGGGACAGGTTTGAGATTTGGGAAAGTTCAAAATTGGGCCTGGGGCGGCGATCAATTTCTTTGACAAAGTCTTCTTCAAGCAGCAGGTCTACCAGCTCGCGGGTGAGCTTAACCCTAGCCAGGCAGATATAGCTCCCAATGTAGCGATCACTTACCCGTGTCTGGTGATTTGGATCAAATCCTGTCAGAAAATCGTTCAAAGCATCGACTAACCCGCGCATTTCCCGATTGTCGCCGGTATGCCATAGCTCCACATCCAGAGCGGCCAGCTCGCCATCTTCCACAGGCTCTAGTTCTAGCAGTCGTCCCCGGCGATCGCTGGGTTCTAGGGGTACCAGGTCTTCAATGGCGTCTAATTCGCCATACTGTGGGCCAGCATCAGACTTGTAAGTTTCTAGACGATTACGAAATGTAGTGAGTTGTTCGTCATCAGAAAACACGACCAGCGCTTTATTGGAATTGGGCTCTCTGGCCAGTAGATCGAGCCCCAGCGCCGTTATCTGCTGATCATCTAAACGCCCCTCTTGGCTCAGTTTCAGCTTAAAAATGAGTTTAGAATTTAGCCGAAATGGTGAATTTTCCTGACGGGGGCGCTGTATTAAGCTCCCAGCCTGTTCCTGAAGCTTTTGTCCGTGACTGCCACGATTGTCTCGGCGAGAACCGTAGCCCCCTCCACCAGTGCTCCTGCGGGGCAGCTGAATGCTAGTTTTGGGTAACTCTAGATGTTCAAACTCACTCACAGTTCTGCGTCTCTCGCCTGTGCTCTGAGTTCGATATTATACGCATTCTCTCCCAGTGGCGAACAAGTGTTCGTTTTAGGGTCTCGGTAGAGAGGGTGCGATCGCCCTTGAGTAGGGTAGTTTTAATCGCGTCGGTACAGACCCGTTCAATGTCTGCCCCGGTGGCTCCATCTAGCTCTTTGGCAAAGGGCTGTAAATCGACATCGCTATGGCGAATGCTGACAAGGTAGTGTTTGAGCAGCGCCAGGCGATGATCGAGAGAGGGCTTCTCAAAAAAGAGAATATCGTCAAACCGCCGCCATACGGCCTCATCGAGCAAAAACTCGTGGTTGGTAGCGGCAATAAATAAGCTCTCACTCTTTGACAGGTCAATAAGCTGAAGTAGGCTATTGACCAAGCGCTTGACCTCGCCATGCTCGTTCGCCGTGCCGCGATCGCGAGCGATCGCATCAAACTCATCGAACAGCACAATCCACTCGGATTGCTCGACATAGTCAAAGATGCGCTTTAAGTTGGTAGCAGTTTCTCCTAAAAATGATGAGAAAACAGCTGTTAAGTCAACATAGAGCAGCGGCAGGCTGAGCACCCCAGCCAAGACCTGAGCCGTTAGGGTTTTGCCACAGCCAGGGGGGCCACAAAAGAGTAGCTTTGACTTGGGTTGAAGCCCATAGGCGGCTAATGTGTCTCGCTTACGGTTTTCTAAAACTGTTTCTTCTAAACTGTTTAGGATGGTTGGACTAAGAACAACAGCTTCCCAAGTTAAATCGTAATGCTGAATTTTAACTAATGGAAAACCCGTCTCTCTATCTCGCGGAACATCGGGGTAATGCTTTTGTAAAAGACCGTTGGATGCCAGCGATTTTCCATTGCCGTTGTGGAGCAATCGTTCTAGATCTTTGGCAAGTAATGTGTGATTTTTTTGTCGTTCTTCTTCGATCAATTCTGTGGCGGCAGCATAAAATGCCTCTCGCTCATTGTGGGAGAAGCTACGAAAGAGTTTTCTCAGGAGATCGCCTCTCGCCATTGCCGCCGCATCGTAACGTCTCGTAACAGGTCTAGGTAAACCTACTGACTACTCAGATTCTAGTAGAAAAGATCTGGGTATCATAGCACCTAGCGCCCGAAGTCCCTTTATTTTCAATATTTTCGCAATGCCTGACCCAACGCCCAAGCCCACTCGCCCTGCTGTGTTCATCGAGAAGATTTTTCCGGTGACGCTGCTGAACAGGCAGGTGTATTACGAGCATGGGGGCAACCCGTTTAAGGGGCTGCATCGGTGGTATTCGCGCAAGCCGCTGTCGTTTAGCCGGGCGAGTGTGTTGGGCTCGCTGCTGCCGGATACGGTGACGATGGAGGAGTTTGAGTATCTGCTGGGGCTAAACCGGCGGGTGGATGGGCACTCGGATAGCACGACGAAGCTGTATAGAACCCATTTGAGATCTCTACGCAGCGGCTGCAAGGCGCTTGAGCATTAGCCTGACGAAGCATAGATTGAGCTGCGTGGTGGCATTGGACAAGGTTCTCTCAAAGTTCTTGACCAAACTCTTGCACCGTTCCATCCAGGCATTGGAACGTTCCACCACCCAACGGGCCGCCACGGGCACAAATCCCGTCTGACCTGCCGCCGCTTTCTCTGCTTTGGAAGGCTTCGGCGACCGCTCAAACTTAATCTTCCGCATAATCTGCGGATAGACCTTTTCGAGGGCCTGTCGCAACACGTCCGGATGATAGCCATGGTCTAGCAGGATGGTAATCTTCGGAATATTCACGGGCTTTGAGCGGAAGTAGTCGATGTTTTGCGTTAGCAATTCAATCAACCCAGCATCATCGGACAGGTTTGCCGGTGTGCAGAGGGTAAAGAAAGGAAACCCAATAGTATCGATGGCTAGATGGCGTTTGATGCCATTGGTCGCTTTGTAGAAGCAGAACCCTTTGGAATCCACACTGGCATTGCATGTATTCTTGACGGCTTGTGAGTCAATGATGATTAACGTGGTCCATTTGGGCTTTTTTTTAACCTGGGTGCGCACCTGTTCATGCAAAACGGTCATCAGTTTCTCAATTGTGCCCGCCTCTCGCCACTGCTTGTAGTGCCAGTAAACGGTTGAATAGGGGGGCAGGTCTTTGGGCAAGTCTCCCCAATTGCAGCCATTTTTGAGGCGATAGAGGACCCCATCAATCAGGACTCGATAGCTCCAATCCAGGGGTCGGGTCGTTTGCTTCGGGGGCAATACCTCAGGCAACAGAGGCTCAAGGATGTCCCATTCTGCATCAGTCAGACTGCTTGAATAGGCCATGGTTACTGGTGTAGACGTCATCTCAATGTTCGCGTAAACGCCAAGAGATCTCAAATGGGTTCTATAAGACGCCGCCCAGCCCGGAGCGGATTAAGCAGGTGCATGACCTGTGTGAGCAGACCTGGGGCACGCGCACGCCGACGGTGCTGGATGCGTTTGCGGGGGGTGGCAGCATTCCATTTGAGGCGGTGCGGTATGGGTTGAATGTGCTGGCGAGCGACCTGAACCCGGTGGCGGTGGTGACGATGAAGGCGGCGATGGAGTACCCGCTAAAGTTTGGGCCAGATTTGCAGCATGAGATTGATAAGTGGGTGAAGTGGGTTGGCGATGAGGCAGAGAAGCGGTTAGCGGAGTTTTTTCCGTCGCAGGAGGGGGAGACGGTTCAGAACTATTTGTGGGCACATACGGTGGTGTGCCCGAGTTGTGAGTCGGTGGTGCCGTTGAGCCCGAATTGGTGGCTGAGTAAGACGAGTAACTATGCTGGGGCGGGGCAGGCTAGGAAGGTTACGAGTGCTTGGTATGCGGTGAAGCCGATTCCAAATCTGGCGGAAAAGCGGGTGAATTTTGAGTTAGTTAAGGGAAGCAAGGGAAAGGGAACGACGATTCAAACATCTGAAGAGGATTATGATCCGGGCGATTTCATTACGATCAATCGGGGCGAAGGGAAATGTCTGAATTGTGGAGATTTGCTATCGAGCGACTACATAGATGAGCGACTGCTTCAAAAAGAGTACAAACATGAGCTTTATGCAGTTGCTTTTAAAAAAGGAAAAAGCAATTTAGATTTTAGACTTCCTGTTGATGCAGATTTAGAAGCTACTGAAAAAGCAAAAGCTAAGCTAAATGAATATTTTGACAAGGCTATGGTTCCTTCTGAACCTTTTTTGGAAGGTGAGGATACACGCTGCTACAAAAGAGGTGTGCGTTTTTGGAATGAGATATTTAATCCTCGACAGCTTTTAACTTTAGTCACTTATGTGGAAATTCTCCATGAAGCCAGTGAAAAGATAAAGACTGAGCATGACTTAGAGAAGATGGAGTCGATCACAACCTATCTAGCATTGGTATTTGATAGATGTGTTGATCGGAACTCTCGGTTAGGACATTGGCATTCTAGTCGAGCTTACGCAGAAATTGCAATGGCTCAGCATTCTTTGAACTTGAATTGGAATTATCCTGAAACTGCGGGAAATGGAGAGCTTTGGCAATCATGCGCTGATGTCTTTATTTCAGACTACGAAATTCTCTGTAAACAAATTGGCTCAGATCGTCCCAGCCTTTTGAACTTCCAACCAAATCCCCCATTACTCGTCACTGTCGCGCAATCGTCCCGATTGCAAACCCCACTCAAGCCCCCTGCCGAGATTAGCAAGCCGGAGGCTTGCGTGACGATTGAGATGGCTTCGGCGGATAACCTGGCCCATATTCAAGATAAATCTTTGGATACGATCGTTACCGACCCGCCCTACTACGCCACCATCCAATATTCTGAACTGTCTGACTTCTTCTACGTCTGGCAAAAGCGCGTTCTAGGCGACATCTTCCCCGAACTCTACCTTTCAGAACTCACCGATAAAGACCGCGAAGCCGTTGCCAACCCTTCTCGCTTCCGCAACATGGGCGAGTCAGCCGAAGAACTCGCTAACCGCGACTACGAAGCCAAAATGGCCCTCGCCTTTGCCGAATACTACCGCGTCCTCCGCGACGACGGCGTCATGACCGTCCAGTTCAACCACAAAGACTCCGGTGCCTGGGACGTGCTCGCCAAATCCCTCATCGACGCAGGCTTTGAAATCACCGCCAGCTGGGCCGTCAGCACCGAGAATCCGCAAAACCTGCACCAGGCGCAAAAAAACTCCGTCTCCAGCACCGTGCTCCTCGTCTGCCGCAAGCGAGACCCCAACGCTGGTTCCGCCTGGTGGGATGACCTGCGCCCCGAACTCGCCAACCTAGTCGAGCAACGCGCCCCCGAGTTTGAAGCCAACGACATTGGCGGCATCGACCTCTACCTCAGCGCCTTTGGCCCCGCTCTCAACGTCTTTAGCCGCGCCTGGCCCGTGCTCGACAGCTCCGGCGTTGAAATGCGCCCCGAAGTCGCCTTTGGGGAAGCTCGTAAGGCGATCGCCAACTACCGCTTCCGCAAACTGCTCGAAGCCGACACCGCCGGGTTCGACCCCCTCACCCAGTGGTACATCCTCGCCTGGGATGCCTTCCGCGCCCGCGAGTTCCCCTTCGATGAAGCGCGGCAGCTCGCCCTCGCCGTTGGCGGCTTCAACGTTCGAGACTTAGACAAAACCCACAAACTGATCGACTCCGCCAGCGGCACCTGCAAACTGCTCACCCCCCAACAGCGCCTCAAAAAACGCGCCTTCTCCACCAACCCCGACGAATTTACTGCGATCGCCCTAGTCGATGGCCTCCACGCCATCATCGCCCTCTACCTCGAAGAACAAAGCATCGACCCCGTCCGCCGCTTCCTCAAAACCACCGGCCTGCTCAGCAACGACCTCTTCATGCGCGCCTGGGAAGTCGCCCTCAAGGCGATTCCCCACATCGGCGATGAGCGTAAACGCATGGTAGAAGAGAAAGCGCTGGCCGACCTGTGGCTAGCAATGGACGAAATTCAGGCCAAGGTGCTCTACGTACAGCCAGAGCTACCGTTAGAAGAGGGCCAGATGGGTTTGTTCTAAATTAGAGGAGCCCAAGCCTCTCGCAGTTCCAGAAGCGTGCTTGCCACCCCCCAAGAAGCCTCAATGCTCCTGTATAGGACAATTGTTACACTTCTTAATGAATTTCGATTATCTTCTGGTTAGGTCACCCTTGAGGAGAAAAGCGCTACGTGTAGCGTTTAGATTATCTCTATACCCCTTGATACAGGTAGCTGTGGTAGAAGGAAACAGGCCCAAATTATGAGCCGCCTCAGAAGGATGTCCAGACGTGTTCCCAAAAAGGGAACAATGTATTAGATTCTATTTAGGGAACAATGTGTTATTAAGGGAGGGGTAAGTCAATGAAGACCGTATGCGTGTCATCGCCCAGAAAACTCTAACTCAATTTTGGGCCAGTAGCCCTAAATATGCTGACGCCCGCGCTCCTCTCGAAGCTTGGTACCACGAGGTCAAGCGAGCTGACTGGTCTCATCCAGCGGATATCAAAGAGCAGTATCGCAGCGCCAGCATTTTGAAGTCTGGGCGAGTAGTTTTTAACATTGCAGGCAATAAATATAGATTGGTCGTTCAAATCAATTTTCCAAGGCAGATTGTCTATATCTGTTTTGTAGGCACGCATAAACAATACGATCAGATTGACGTTGAAACAATATGGCTCAATCCACCATAAAACCTATTAAAACTGAGGCAGACTACGAGGCTGCACTAGAGCGTATCAGCACTCTTATGGATGCTGCCCCAAATACTCCTGAGGAAGACGAGCTAGATGTACTAGCTACTCTGGTAGAAGTATACGAAGATCAACACTACCCCATCAACTTTCCAGATCCACTCTCAGCTATTACTTTTCGGATGGAGCAGTCTGGCCTAACTCAGCGAGACTTGGTTCCCTATTTGGGTAGTCGTTCCAAGGTTTCTGAGGTGCTAGCTGGAAAGCGCTCTCTAACTCTAAGTATGATTCGCGCTCTCCATAGCCATTTGGGGATTCCGGCTGAAGTGCTTTTGCAAGAGCCGAGTGCTACCCTTCCAGAAACCCCTGAGGATATTGATTGGTCTCAGTATCCAGTGAAAGAAATGGCCAAGAAAGGGTGGATTGAGCAGGGAGCGGATATCGTTGACCATGCCGAAGAAATTATCCGAAACCTAATTGAACGGGCGGGTGGATACGATACAGCTTTCAAAATGTTCTGCCGGAAAAATGATGGCGCTCGCCAAAATGCCAAAATGGATCCTTATGCTTTACAAGCTTGGGGATTACAGGTATTAGCGATCGCTAATCAAACGCCATTACCAGCAAAATATAAGCCTGGCAGTATCACAGATGAATTTATTCAAGAAATGGTTCGGCTCAGTTGGGCAGAGTCAGGGCCACGCTTAGCTAAAGAGTATTTAGCCAGTCACGGTATTCATCTAGTTTATCTACCCCACCTACAACGCACCCATCTTGATGGAGCAGCGTTAAGGCTACCGGATGGCACACCCGTCATTGGTTTAACCCTGCGCTACGATCGCCTCGATAACTTTTGGTTCTCTCTCTGTCATGAGCTAGCTCACCAGCAGCTGCATTTGGAGGGAAATAATCCAGACTATGCTTTTTTTGATGATCTAAATCTTGACATAGTTGATCAAGACCCAAAGGAAACAGAAGCTGACGACAAGGCAAAAACTGTGCTAATTCCCCCCGAGATCTGGCAGCAAGCTCGACTATTAGATCGACCATCTTCATCGGCTGCTGTTATTGCCCTAGCTCAGCAGTTGAGGATTAATCCAGCTATTGTTGCTGGTCGAATCCGTAAGGAAACCGGCAACTACCGCATTTTGAACGACTTTGTGGGGAATAAAAAAGTAAGAGCTTGTTTCACCTAATTGCCAAAGGTGGGTGTGAGCACTGTTACCGCACGACCTAAATCCCTAGGGCTAAGAGGCGAGATAGACCATGCCACCTACGCTAACGACCTATCCCTGGAAAATCAGCTACGCCAGCGACACTAGCAACCCCGTTGCCGACTTCTACATCCCTGCCCTCGAACGCTCTACCCAATACGATCGCAAATCCGGCTTCTTCAACAGCGCCATCCTCAGTCAGGTCGCCGGGGGGCTGGGGGCCTTCCTCCACAACGAGGGCCGCATCCGGCTGATCATGAGCTGCCACCTCAGCAAAACCGACCTCCAGGCCATTCAGCAGGGCTACACCCTCCGCGATGCCGTCGCCGCCCGCCTCGACGCCAACCTCACCCCACCCACCAACTTCGCCCAGCTCAAACGCCTCGAAATCCTCAGCTGGCTAATTCAGAGCGATCGCCTCGACATCCGCATTGCCATTCCCCTGCGCCACGACGGCCAACCCCTCGACCCCGACGAGGCCATCAACACCCACTACATCTATCACGAGAAAGTCTGTCTCTTCACCGACGCCGACGGCAACCAGCTCGCCACCACTGGCTCCAACAACGAGTCCAGCGGCGGCTGGAACTTCAACGTCGAATCCTTCCACGTCTTCTGCTCCTGGGAGGGCGATCGCGACTTGGCCCGTGTGCAAGAAGAAACGCTACGGTTCGAGCAGCACTGGCATAACCAAATCCCCAGCGTGCGTGTCTTTGAGGTGCCCGACGCCGTCAAGCGAAAGCTGATCCGCTACGCCCCACCCCAAAAGCCGATTTGGACAGCCGACGACGAGTTCAACCAGCGCCCCCTCACCCGGCAAGAGCGCGAGCCGCTAGACATACCTGACCCAGAGCCTGCCAAGGAAGAAGAGCCAGAGGCCCAGAGCGATGAGACCACCCTGGCTAGGGAACGGAAGATGTTTCGGGCGATCGCCAACATCCACCAAGACCCCGGTTGCCTCAGTGCCTGCCTCAGCTCCATACCCATTCAGCCCTGGCCCCACCAGATCAAAATCCTCAAACGCGCCGCCGCCGAATTCCCCCGCAGCTTCCTGATTGCCGACGAAGTGGGCCTGGGCAAAACCATCGAGACCGGGCTAATCCTCCGCTACCTGCTGGTGTCTCAGAAGGTCAAGCGCGTTCTGGTGCTGGCCCCCGCCAGCGTGCAGCCCCAGTGGCATGAAGAGCTGCGCGAAAAGTTCAACCTCCACTTCTGGAGCTACACCCAGGGCGAGTTCAAAGACCCCTACGGCCACACTACCCAGCCCACCGGCAACCCCTGGAATAGCCAAAACCTGATTCTGGCCTCTAGCCACCTGGTGCGCCGCAAAGAGCGCATGCAAGAACTGCTCGACGCCGAACCCTGGGATCTGGTCATTCTCGACGAGGCCCACCACGCCCGCCGCAAATCGCCCCAGGCCCGCAAAGACACCCCCAACCGCCTGCTGCAACTGCTAGAGCAGCTGCGCGACAAAACTAAAGCCCTAATTTTGCTCTCGGCCACGCCGATGCAAATTGACCCGATCGAAGTCTTTGACCTGCTGCATGTGCTGGGGCTAGAGGGCCACTGGGCCTATGGCGACACCTTCTGTGATTACTTCTCATCGCTAGAGAGCAAACCCGATCGCCACCTGCTCAACTTCTGGCAAACGATGTCTGCCGACTACTTTGCCCATGGCGGCCAGCCCTGCCCCCGACTCCAGCAGCACCTCAAGCAGCAAGACCGCATGCTAGCTAGCACCGTCGAAGCTCTGTGGCAGGGCCGCATCAAAATCATCCACGAGCGCCCCTACCTGCAAGACGAAGCCTTTATCGCTGCCTCCCTCCAATTCCTCTCCACCAATACCCCCCTCAAAGACATGATGTTCCGCCACACGCGGGACACCCTGCGGGAGTATTACCGCCTGGGCCTGCTAGAAAAAGACGTGCCCCGCCGCGAGGTGCGCGATAACGCCATCACCCTAGAACCCACCCGCGAAGCCGACCTCTACCGCCAGGTGAGCGACTACGTGCGCCACTTCTACCGCCTGGCCCAAAAAGAACAGCGCAAAGCCCTGGGCTTCTTGATGACTCTGTACCGCAAACGGCTGACCAGCTCCTTCTATGCCATTCAGCAATCCCTCCAGCGACGGCTCGATTCCCTGCTCACCCAGCAGGGCAGCAGCCTCACCGCAGATGACCTGGCCGATCTCGACGATGCTGACGATGCCGTGATCGAAGGGCTAGAGGGCTACATGGAGCCTGTAGACCCCAGAGAAATCGAGCACCTAGAAGCCCTTCTGCGACAGTTTGAGAACACCGGAGAAGACACCAAGCTGGCCCACTTCATCGCCACCCTGCGGCAGGAGTTGGTGAATCGGGAAAGTGCGATCGCCTTTACCCAGTACACCGACACCATGGACTTCCTGCGCGAGCAGCTGCGAGAACTCTACGGCAACCAGGTGGCCTGCTACTCCGGGCGCGGCGGCGAACTGTGGCGCGAGGGCCAGTGGGCGGTAGTGCCCAAGGAGCTGATCAAAACCCAATTCCGCGATGGCGAGATCAAAATCCTGCTCTGTACCGAATCCGCCAGCGAGGGTCTGAACCTACAAACCTGCGGGGTGCTCTTTAACTACGACCTGCCCTGGAACCCCATGCGAGTGGAGCAGCGCATTGGCCGCATTGACCGGATTGGCCAGCGCTATCCCACCGTCACCATCCACAACTTCTACTACGACGGTACGGTGGAAGCGAAGGTGTACAAGAAATTGCGCGATCGCATTGGGGCTTTTGAATCTGTGGTTGGTAACCTTCAGCCCATCCTGGCCCAGGTGCCCACGTTCATCGAACGGGCCACTATGAGCGTCGATGCCGAAGAAGAAGACGTGCTGCTCTCTGAGTTTGACACCGTTCTATCGGCTCCGCCCCAGCGGCCAGCCTTAGATGACATGGTAAAACGCGATGTAGAGGCTGACCTGCAAGAGATTCAGCGACCGCTGCCTCCCTCTGCAATCAGCCCCGAGGTTGTGGAGGCGGCGTTCACCCAGTCGAACCTCCTTAAAGCTAAACGAGTTCATTTTTCTCAAACAGACCCCAACATCTGGAAACTGGTCTATCAACAACAAACTTATTCGGTAACGTTCCGGCCCGAGGTGTTCGAGGGAAGCCCTTCCCTAAGGCTAATGACGTGGGAAGACCCTGTATTTGAAATGCTATTACTAGAAGGATCAACGAATTGAGTCGGATAGTGAATTATCCCTTCAGCCGCTTCTGCATTGTCTCTAGCTTCCTTAAATCCGCCGCTCGCTTTCGCCGCTGGTAACGCTCCTTCGCCACCCTATTCACTGCCTGCATCGCCTTTGGGTGCTCCGCCAGGTAAAGGTACGCCGCCTCAAACCACACCTCCTTGGTGATCTTCTCATCCATACAGAGGTGGCGTAAGGCCTTATCAATCTCTTCCTCCAACCGGGTCGTCGTCCGCACTAGCTGCGGCAACTCCGCCTCATCGTCTTGGCTAACAGACATACTGACGTCAACACATGTAGACTCGCTAAAGTCACTATATCCCGACCTATTGTCCTCAACTGTCACCTGTTGAGGAGACTTCATAGGTGGCTCTAACCCATCGGCACGGGGCGGCACACTCGGGCGCTGCCGCTGCATCAACCGTTCCAGCGCATCCTCAGCCATTCCCTTGCCCCTGCTCTAACGCCTCAATCACCCTGTACAGCGGAAATTCCAGCTCCGCATACCCAATCTCTGACAGCCGCTGCCCCTGCCGAATCGCCTGCTTGTAGCGCTCACTCTCCAGAATCGACGGCAACACCGGGATAGCCCCTGCCACCTGCTGCATCGCGGCGATCGCCTCTCGGCTATCCGTTGCCTGCGCCCGACCAAACCACTTATCTCGAAACGGCAGCACCCCCAGCACTTGGCCCGTAAACGCCCGGATTCGCCGTAGTTCCTCCAGCAGCTCCAAACTACGCAGCAGCGAATTTACCCCCTTGGTCGAGGCCTCCGCTGGAATCAGTACCCAGTCCGAGGCCCCCACTACCGATAAGCAAATCTGGGTACGCTGAGGCGGTGAGTCGACAATGCAAACATCAAACAGCTCCTCCACGGCCTCCAGGGCATGGTGCAAAGCCAAGGCTCCCATCCCAATGGTGGCCAAGTATTCCTGGGCTTTGTGCAGCCCCTCATCAGCTGGAATCAGAAACAGATTGGCCGTCACCAGCGGATAGATCCCATCGGCTGTTTCCACCTGGCCCTTCAGCACCTCCAGCAGGGTGGGTTCATTTGCCTGAACGTCATGACCCAAGTAAAAGGTGAGATTCGCCTGCGGATCGGCATCCACCATCAACACCTTCTGGCCTCGGTGCGACAAGAGTCGCCCTAGCAGCAGTGAGACCGACGTTTTCCCTTGCCCCCCAGAGAGCGACAAACAACTCACTGTCTTCATGGATATGTTTCACTCCCCGTACAACACTTAGCCCCTGCCCATCTCTGCATGGCTTGACCCACCAGCGATCTGGACGCCCTATAAGCTGGCAGGAGCAAAGACATCAAGACGTACTGACGTCAATACATTTGCTTTTGTGTCTGTAAATCAGTTGTCATGTCATTTTGTCAGTTGAAGCTTGACAATTAAGTTGAAAATACCTGGAGAAAATAGGAACCGAGTAACATGTCAAAACGTCGCTTTTAACAATTTTTTATAGATCAATTTCGATTGCAACTATAGAGTTATTGCGTGTGGATAATTGACAGCAAATTTTCGGCTGATAGTGGCTATGCATAGCCTCAGTATAAAAAAGATCTCCACTTTTAAGAGTCTACATAGATTGCTCAATAGCTTGATTAACATCACGCAAGATTACAGAATCAAGCACGATATTCATTGTCTTGTATAGGCTTTAGGCATGGATTTGAGTCGTCTAAGCCTGAATCCACAATTTAGTTTCTCATTTCCCCACCGCTGAAAAATATTGCTATATTGATCAAATCTTTACGCAATTCGAGTGGAATACTTCACTCATTGGTGAGCACGCGAGTCATGTCATCTGACTGATTTCAGGAGACTTCAATCATCAGTCAGACTCAATTCATTTGAGCCATGAAAACTCTCTACGTTTTTCCGTTGATGGAACGACTGGTAGGTCGGATGAATCCGCTTCCAGACCTGCCGCTATTTGTCGTAGCGTTCCTATGCCTTGCTCTGGATACCCTCATCCACGGCCCCGCCTTGCTGACAGTGCTGGTCGTGGCAGGGTTGACAGGCCTTGCCTGTAGGCAGGACATAACACTCTCCCGTTCCTTATCCAGACGGATGTCTAAATCCCAGGATTTCAGTCGAAAGGCTGGGCTGCTTTTGGGTTTAGGGCTGCTCTGGCTGATCACCCTGCTGGCCTATCCCGCCCAGGCCCAGTTCTTCGGCGATGCTGAAACCTGGATGACCACCAACTTTGGTACGGCGGCTGGCGACGCCATTCCCCTGGTCTTCAACGTGCTGCGGGGCCTGTTTTTGCTCTACGTCGGCATCTCGCTCGTGCGAGTGATCAACAGTGCCCGCAACGATGAGGATTGGCAAACTATTGCCCGCACACCGCTAATTATCATCATTGCCGTCACCGCTGGCGATGTACTGACGACGCTGATCACTGGCTAGTTGTCGCATTCAAATCGAGGGTGCAGTTCTACACCGTCCTTTCAGCACCAGTAGCGGCTTATGGCATCTCAATTTCGTCCCGTTAACTCCATCCTGGGAGCGCAACCCCGGTTAGGCCCCATTCCGGCAGACCAGATCATTCCCTGGTTTTGCATCACGGGGGCCTCCTACCTGCTGGGCCGAGGGTTCAGTCTCAGCTGGATTTCGATTGGATTCATTGCTGCCTGGGGCATGTCTACCTGGTGGATTCTCACCGGGGGGCAGAGCTGGAAGTTCACCGCAAAATTTGTGCCGACTCCCACCTGGAGTCGCGGCTATGCCCGATATCTAAGGTTTATCCACGATGAAACAGACCATCGGCAAACACCGACTCAAGCTCGGCAACCAGTTCGTCAGCACGTTGACGCCCTTTGAAGATGCCTTGCACCTCGCCGCTATGCTGCGGATCGAGCTGCGGGGGCGGCAGGTTGGAGCCTACGTTCTCACGAAGGGTAAGAACCGCGAGCACCTCTGCTTTGTGTTTGGCTTCGACTGCCGGGGCATCCACAACACCCTGACCGATGAACAGGTAGAGACAGTCTTTGACCAGCTGGAATCGGGGCTGAAGGATTTGCCCAACGGTGAGCGGTTGACGATTCATCTGGGGTCGTTTTCAGCGGACTGCAAGCGACAGCAGGATCTAGCCCAGCTTACCCAAACTGCCCCCAATGCTGCCCTCAAGTTCTTGCTCACCGCTGAACGCGCCAGAGTCCAACAGCTCACCCAGCAAGGCCTGCGCAAACCCAAGTTCTTGCGGCTGTACGTCACCTACACCGTCCAGAGCGGTGCCGAAGGAGCCCAAGACATCATCGAGAAGGTGATCAGCAGGGGCGAAACCCTGTGGAAGTCGTTTACGGGTGAGCTGCGCCAAGCCAAAAACCAACGCCTGCAAACGGTGATCACCAAGGCCTTTACCGACGGCTTTTTGCTCTGGGAGCAGGTGCTCTCAACCAAGATGGGTCTCTCGGTGAAACCCCTGGGTGAAGCGGATCTGTGGAGCCTGCTGTGGAACCGCTTCAACGCCAGTGCCCCCATCGACATCCCCCAGCTGATCATCCTGGATGGGGACGGTCTGCACGAGCAGGTCAACTCCGACATTCACAGCACCACGCTGCTGACGCGAGCCGGGGTGCCCACTGCCGGAAAAACCTGGGTCAAGGTCAAGGGCCAGTATGCGGCCCCGCTGACGTTCCTCGAAAAACCGGGTGGCTGGGCTAGCGAGTCGGCCCAACTCCGCTACCTGTGGGAGATCCTCTCCCGCGAGACGGTCGCCGATACCGAAATCTTCTGCCAGCTGACTCGGGCCAACGAAACTCTAGTGAAAACGACCGTACAGCGGATGCTGAAGCAGTCGAACCTGACGGCTACGTTAGCTGAAGACAGCCATTCGGTGGATGTGGCCGCTGAGTTGAAGATGAAGCGCTCGATTGAGGCCCAGGAAGAACTCTTTGAGGGTGCCCTACCGATTCACACCGCCGTTGTATTCCTGGTGCATCGCCCGGATCTAGAGCAGCTGGATGAAGCCTGCCGCTATATCCAGAGCTGCTTTCGCCGCCCGGCCTGGGTGGAGCGTGAGCAAGACTACGCCTGGAAGGTGTGGCTCCAAACCCTACCGATTGTGTGGGAAGCACTGATGGCGACTCCTTTTGGGCGACGGCAGCTCTACCTAACAGGCGAAGCGCCGGGGCTGATGCCCCTAGTGGTGACCCAGCCCTGCGATAGAAGTGGTTTTGAGCTGATCGCCGAGGAAGGCGGGCAACCCATACACCTGGATTTGTTCAATCAGCATCAGAACCTGGGCCTGTTTGCCACTACCCGAGCTGGTAAATCAGTTTTGGTCTCCGGCATTCTGACTCAAGCCCTGGCCCACCGCTTCCCAGTGGTGGCCCTTGATTTTCCTAAGCCCGATGGTTCCTCGACCTTCACCGACTATACGCAGTTGGTAGGTGGGGCGTACTTCGACATCTCCCGCGAGTCCAACAACCTGTTCGAGCTGCCGGACTTGCGTCACCTGCCGGGTGACGAGCGCAAAGAACGCCTCGATGACTTTCAGTCGTTCCTGGAGTCAGCGCTGCTGACCATGATTGTGGGCTCGGGGGCCAATAGCTCGGTGATGACCCAAACCATTCGCTCGATTCTGGTACTGGCCCTGAATGCCTTC
>JBGSNT010000077.1:0-26171 GCA_041739575.1 Nodosilinea sp.
CTGCTACCGGTTCGTCCCCATCGCCAAGAACCTAGAGTCGTCAAGCGAAGACCCAAACCCTTTCCACGCATGCGACAACCTCGCTCTGTTCTCAAAGCTAAGCTGGCGGCCTGATTCAGGTTATGTCAGTGACATTGAACCCTCGGTCTGCTAACAGCATGACATCGGGATAGGCCTGCAACAGCCGATGGGCCAACCGCAGCATCGGGAGATATCGCTCCATGCTGACGGTGGCGCTCGAATGCTCCAAAACCCGCCATAGCAGCGGCACGGCCCGTCCACAACAGGTCACTGACAAATGAATCATGCAGTAACGATTCCACAAGACTGTGGTATCGAGAGCCAAGTAGAGCCGCCGCCCTCTCCACCGATCGCCCGATCTGCCCTGCATGCAAGGGTTTAAGTAAAATCATTTGAGGAAACCTCGAAAAATCCAGATTTCTCTGGGGGTGACAATATGACCTCAAAGATTTTGACTTCCTATATTCGCAAAATGACAATTAATCGAGATGCCCTTACATGTCATTTGATGGTATCATGTCCTTCTCGAGAATCATTTATCTTCATCATATCTCTTTGAAAGGGTATCAACGTAAGACTGTTTTGCACTTACTCTATTTTGATTGTATCTCGACTGTCTAGGATCCGCTATATCAGCGGTTATTAAGAAATTGAAACTATACTCAAATTCGGCCATGTAAAGGGATAGCGAATAGATAAAGATGGCAATCCCTGACATTTCTAGAGTTTCTTCGACCAGAGTGGTAATCGCTACCAGAGTATCAAACGCTATGGTTGACTTTATGGAGGCCAAATATGACTCCAGGAACTCGACTCCTAGTGCTCCGCTGAGGAAGACAACAGCGGCCAAGACAAACCGAAAGGAATAGCGCAATGGCAATCGCTTGATAAACGGTATGTATAGGAAGGCTAAAATAGCAACAAGAGGAATATAGGCTAAATACCATCGATAGTAAAGAACGCCTTCACCGCTGCCAAAATACCCACTGATAATTTGGCCGACAACTCCTTCATGAATTTGTGCAGCTTCGTCAAGGCTCATCAGCGCTAAGCCAGCGGCTAAACCCCACCAGGCAACTCTGTCGAACTGCTTTAGAGCCGACTGGCGTGAGGCGATGATGGCACAGAGAATTCCAGCCACCAATAGGTTTAGGGACGAAAGGTAAGTGGGTAAATTGGCTTCATCATTCATGGTAAAGAAAAGCCAAACACCAATAAAGGGTGTTTCAGTGATGTCAAAAAAGTAAGATAGGAGGTGAACGACGATGTGTCCTGTGGATGCAAGCAGGACAAGTCCGGCCAAAACCGAGGCTATTTGCGAAGGGCGTAACAATAGCTCGACATTTTTGCAGTTAGACTGTTGCATATTTAAAGTGAAACCTTAGCTATAGTATTTAGGGCACTGTGCCGTGCCTGCGCTGCCAAACAGTCGCGCTGACCGCATCTCAATCTAAAGATCGCTTTGGGGATAACGCCTGATTTTCATATCACCTTAACCTTCTCTTTAACCTCAGTTAGCCTAGAAGTCGCACATCAGCATTAACTTTTCGAATATGTAAAGAGTTTGAAAGCATTTTCTTTTTGTTTTGGATTTAACGATACCCCTCATTCAGACAACTTTTAAGTTAACGAGAGAGGCTCCTGTCCCACTGTGACAACAATAGA
The DNA here is from genome assembly GCA_041739575.1 of Nodosilinea sp. GTDB lineage: Bacteria > Cyanobacteriota > Cyanobacteriia > Phormidesmidales > Phormidesmidaceae > Nodosilinea. Next base: position 1,687 of record JBGSNT010000077.1, read on the forward strand.
TGAGCCTTAATCATCGTTTCGGCCAAGGGATAGGTCAAGCGACGTCTATCTAGGAGTTGACACTAGGGGACGATTCCGATCGGGGCGAGGCGGCAGAAGGGAGAGCCTTCAACAGCCAGTCAAAGAGAGGGGTAGGGGGGGTAGGCCAAAGCCCCGTTCAGCGGCGGCAGAGCCGTAGGGACAGGCCAGCAACAAAATGAAACAAGAAAGTCAGAACCTTGGGGGTTAGCAGGACCATGGCGAGATGGTCCTGTCCGTGACCAAGATTTTGCTCCAGTGGTTTTGGGTGACGATCTGGTTGCCTTCAAGGATGGGACGCCCCATTCGAGCGATGTTCTAGAATGGGGCGATACCAAGTCCAGAAGTGGATTGGGTTAAGTGGAAACCGCGCCGCCAACGTAAATAAACCCCCACATTTTGCAGACACCGCCTTTTGCCTCGGCTTTGATAGAAAGGACTGGGATGGCAAAGGACGTGGAGAGAACAGGCGATGATGGACCGGGGCAACCAGAATGTTTTGCGGCGTCGGCGAGGGTCAAAGGTGCGATCGCTAGCCCTGGGACTGGCGGGTATCGGGTTAACCCTCACGTCTGCTCTCCAGGGGATAGCCCGCGCCGTCGCCGCCGAGGCCTGGCAGCACCTGCCCGACAACACAGCCCTGGTGCTGCTGATCGACACCACCGCCGACACCTGGGGCCAGCTCCGCCAGTATCAGCTCTTTCAGCTCCTAGAAGATGAGCAGGGCATTGTCCCCGGCCTGCCGGGGTTGCCCTATCTGCCCGCCGGGATCGATTTTGCCACTGAGGTCAGTCCCTGGGTGGGCGATACCGCCGTGGTGGCGCTGCTGCCCGTGCCGCCTGGGGAGACAGCAACCATTGCCGCCGCCTCGATCATGGTTGCCCCGGTGGCCGATGGCCAAGCCTTTGGTGTTTTTCGCGCCAGCTTTTTGGAGCGGCAGGGCAGCGCCCCCGAAATCACCCCGGTGCTGGGCAATGACATCTACTTTTGGCCGGCTCCCCAGCTGGAGGAGGGGGCTGAGTCAGCCCTGTCCCAGCCCTGCGACCCTGCGATCGCGGCGGCCACACCCTGCGACGGGGAAACCCCAGCGACTGCCGCCATGCCTGACTCGGGCATTGAGGCGAACGTGGTCCCGCCGAAGGCAGGGGGGGCAACGATGCTGCGGCTTAGCGATAGCCTGCCCCTGCCCCTCACTGTCAGCCCCCTGGTCGAAGGCGGACAGGATGTGGATAAGAACATAGATGTCGAGGTGCCGCTGCCGCTGCCCACCTTTGGCCCGGCGGGGCTGGCCGTGGCCTTTTTGCCCGATGCCCTGGTGACGGCAGAACACCCCGCCGCCATTGAGCAATACCTGCGCCAGCGAGACAGCACCCCGTCCCTAACCGATCGCCCCGAGTTTCAGCGCACCCTGGCGAACCGGGCCGCCAGCCGAGCGTTTCTGGCCGTCTACGGCAACGCTCTAGAGCTGCTGAACTACGATGCGTCCCTCGCGGCTCTCCCTCAGGTCAGTCTGCCGCTGCCGCTGCCGCCCATACCCAGCCTTGACGCAGACTCGCTGCAAACGCTGCGATCGCTCAATTTTGGCGGCACCCTGGAGGGTTTGGTCTACCCCCTCGAGCAGGGCATTCAGGTGCGGGGCCGCTACTACTACGACGCGGTGCCGTTTACCTTTGGCCTCACCCCCAGGCTGCCCAGCGCCGACAGCCCCCTAACGCTGCTGCCCGCCTCGACGTTTTTAGCCCTGAGTGGCCGCAATGTGAGGGGCTTTTGGCAAAGCCTGAGCAGCATTCTTGATCGGGCTAGCGACGTTACCCGCGAGGGGCTACAGGCCGTACGGACCGGGTTCACCCTGTTCACCGGGCTAGATCTAGATAACGACCTGTTTGGCTGGATGGATGGGGAGGTTGCGATCGCCGCCTTCCCCACCGATGGAGGCCCGTTAGAGTACGTGGGGCTGGGGCTGCTGGTGCAAACCAGCGATCGCGCCGCCGCCGAAACCACCCTGGCGGCCCTAGACAACCTGCTGCCGGGCTTTGGCATTGCCGCCACTCCTCGCACCGTCAATCAACAGCCCGTCACCAGTTGGGAGCTGCTCTCCAGCTGGACTGACGATGACTACATACCAGAACTCAGCGTCGGCAGCCACAGCTGGGTCACCGACGATACTCTGGTCATGACCTCTGGGGCGGTGCCTATGGCCCGGGTGCTGGCCCCCTCCCCCCACGACCCTCTGGCCAATTTCTTCCTCTTTGACCAGGCCACGGCAACGTTTCCCAGCCCCAACAACGGCTACTTTTATCTCAACGTTGGCGCTACCCTGGCCCTGGTATACCAGGTGTTTGACCTCCACAATGCGTCTGGCTTTGAAAGCACCAAGCCCTACCTGGGCAGCGTCCGCAGCCTCAGCAGCACCACCACCCAAACCCCCAACCATATGGAAATTTATGGCCAGCTCGGGCTGGCCCCCCGCCACGATTGAGGCGTGAGGAACGCCCCTGCTGAACGCGCTATGCTTGGCCCAGTTGCCCTCCCAGCCAGGATTAAGCCGCAACCTCCAATCGGAACAAGCCGCCTGAAAGTTAGTCCAGGGGCAGTGACCAGTCCCCCCAGCGTAGTGGCCGTTGCAATATTTCCCCGTGAGCGCCATGTCACCCTCAGAAGCCAAAATCGCCCTGTTAATTGACGCTGACAATGCCCCAGCGGCCAAAATTGAGGCGATTTTGGCTGAAATTGCCAAATACGGCGTGGCCAATGTCCGCCGCGCCTACGGAAATTGGAAAAACCCCAGCCTCAAGCCCTGGGAAGACAACCTGCACGAGTTTGCCATTCGCCCGGTACAGCAGTTTGACCTGACCAAGGGTAAGAACGCCACCGATGCCGCCCTGATCATTGACGCAATGGATTTGCTCTACACCCGCAACCTCGACGCCTTTGCCATTGTCACCAGCGACTGTGACTTTACCCCTCTGGTCATGCGGATTTTAAACGATGGCCTGAAGGTCTACGGCTTTGGCGAAAAGAAAACTCCCAAGCCCTTTGTCTACGCCTGCTCAACCTTTCTCTATTTAGAAAACCTGGGCCAGGATGCCGACGCTACCCAGGCCAAAACCGTTGAAAGCGTCAAGAAAACCACCAAAGAACTCCGACAGGACGCCAAACTGGTCAGCCTGCTACGCCGCGCCGTCGCCACCGCCCAGGACGACGACGGCTGGTCAAATCTGGGGGCGGTGGGGGTGCATATTTCCAATCAGGCTTCCTTTGACCCGCGCAACTATGGTTACGCAAAATTAAGCACCCTCGTAGAAGCCACCGACCTGTTTGATATGGAAAGACGCCAAAATGGGATTTATATAAGAGACAAGCGCGATACGAAAGGGGCCAAGCCCTAGATCGCCGATAGAGCAGGTCATACTCAATGGTCACTACCAGCGCTAGAGAGTTCAAAGTCCAGTCCAGGCGGATTCTAAGAACTCGTGTCAATGCCACTAGCTATGGTGATGCATGCGATCGCATCCTGCGTTGGGTGATGCTGCGCCGGTCTTGCTACGTGGTCGCGGCCAACGTGCATGTTGTCATGACCGCCCATGGAGATGCGCGATACCAGCAGATGCTTGACCAGGCGGCCTTGGTCACCCCTGACGGTATGCCCCTCGTGATGGGCCTGCGGCTGTTAGGTGTGCCGGATCAGGGCCGGGTCTATGGCCCTGACCTGATGTTGGCCTGGTGCCAGCGCGCCGCTCAATTGGGCTTACCGATCTATCTCTACGGTGGCATCCCCCCTATGCTGGACAAGATGGCGGCCCACCTGCAAGAGCAGTTTCCTGGGTTATCAATCGCAGGTACCTACGCGCCGCCCTTTCGCCCCCAAACCGCCGCAGAGGCCGCTGCCGACGCAGAACGGATCAATCAATCTGGGGCAAGGGTGGTGTTTGTTGGCCTGGGCTGCCCCAAGCAGGAGCAGTGGATGTATCGCCAGCAGGGGCAGGTGAACGCCGTCATGGTGGGCGTGGGCGCAGCCTTCAGCTTCTTTAGCGGCGAAGTTTCCCAAGCGCCCCGTTGGATGATGGGTTTGGGCCTAGAGTGGCTCTATCGGCTGGGCCAGGAGCCCCGCCGTCTATGGAAGCGCTACTTGATTAATAACCCCATGTTTGTGCTGCTGTTTGGCGCACAGATTGCCCGATATCAGCTGTGGGACAAGTCTGCCCATCGCCCTGTGAACAAACCCATCCCATGATGGATTCTCCGCACGATTGCGGAATACTAGGGACAGCTTGAACCTTTGTCACTGCCCCTGCTATGGCCCCCGCTATGCGCTGTCACCGCGCCGTACTCGCCGCAATGCCTCAGCGGCGCCACCATCAAGATATTCGTGCCCCTCGCTGGCTAGGGCTACAGCTGCGCGATGTCCTAACCGGGCCAGGCCGGGCCGGGCTGATATTACTCACCACAGATATTGCTGCCCTGGGGCTGTCGTGGCACATTGCCCGATCGCTCAACCAATTTTTCTCGCCCATTCCGCCCCAGCTGGTGTGGTGGACCTGGCTGGGCATGCCCAGCCCCTTTTGGGTACTGGTGGCCTGCACCGTTGGGCTGTTTGCCTACAGCGGCCTCTACGATACGGCAGCCCAGGGGCAAAAATACTTGCGGGCCGGCAAGCTGCTCAGCCTGGTCTACCTCGGTTCCCTGGTGGGCATGTACTTCTATGACCCCAAGTTAGATCTGCCGCGATCGCTTTTTTTCTCCGCCTGGCTCAGCGGTATAGGCCTGGTGGTGGGGCTGCGGTTGATGGCCACCCTGGCGCTGCGTCCTCTGACCAAAGCCCAAACCCCCGCCTCGGTGTTTCTGATTGCCCCCGCCCCCCGCCTCAAGCGCCTGGCGGATGTGCTGTCTCAGCGAGCCCAGGTGCCGGTGATTGGGGCCGCCCTGGCCGCCACGGCCAATTCCCCTACCACCTACCAGGCCATTGTGGCCTCCGGAGCCACCCTGGTGCTAGCGGAGAGCATTCCTTCCGCCGACTTGGCCTCAGAACTGTACTGGAAGCTGCGGCGAGCGGGCATTGCCATGCAGCTCATCCCCACTAGCCGCGATATGCTCTACCGGCGGGGCACGCCGGAAACCGTGGCGGGCCTACCCACCCTGCGCCTCGATGCGCCCCTGATGGGCGGCTGGGACTACCGCCTGAAGCGCTGGATGGACTACCTGGGGGCGGGGTTTGGGGTGGTGGCCCTGGCTCCTCTCCTGGTGGGCATTGCCCTGGCCATTCACTTCGATTCAGCCGGGCCAATCTTTTTCCGCCAGGAGCGAGTGGGTCTGCACGGCAAGACGTTTCAGGTCTGGAAGTTTCGCACCATGGTGGTCGATGCCCCCAGCCTGCAAGCTTCCCTAGAGCAGCAGAACGAGTCGGCGGATGGGGTGCTGTTTAAGGTCAAGCATGATCCCCGCATCACGCGGGTGGGGGGTCTGCTGCGCCGCACCAGTCTAGACGAGCTGCCCCAGCTCTTTAACGTGCTCTGCGGCCAGATGAGCCTGGTCGGGCCACGCCCCCTACCGGTGCGCGATGTAGCTAAATTTGACGGCTGGCATAACATTCGCCATCAGGTGCTGCCGGGGGTGACGGGGCTTTGGCAAATCTCGGGCCGCTCTGACATCGATACCTTCGACGATGTAGCCCGCCTCGACCTCCACTACATCGACAACTGGTCCTTAAATCTAGATCTTGAAATTCTCGCTGCTACCCTGGGCATTGTGCTCTGGGGTAAGGGGGCCTATTGACCCCTGGTTTCCCGCCGGCCCTGTTTGCCAGGAGCCTGGGCAAGCGGGGATTGCACCTGGGCGGTGGCTTGACCAATCTCCCGCTTGGTCCCCAGCTTAGCCTCTGGCTGGCCGGTGGTCTGGTGCTGCTGGTGTTTAGCTGGCTGCCCCTGAGCTATTACCGGATGGTGGGCTGGGCCTGGATTTGGCTCTGGCAGATCGGCGGTTTAGTCTTGCTGGGGGGGGCCTGGTGGCAGTTGCGCCAGGGCAAAGAGGTCTGCGCCCTCGGCTACGGTCTGGACTGGGTCGTCCTGGCGCTGGGGGCAAGCCTGGGAGCCTCGGCTCTGGTCTCGCCCTTTCCCCAAGCGGCCCTGTGGAATGTGAGCCTAGTGTTTACCTATGGGGCGGCGCTGTACGTCTACCGCAACGTGGTCGATCGCCCCAGGGATGACTGCCCACCAGGCTGCTGCCTGACCCGCCAGCATCTCTGGTGGGGGCTGGTGGGCATTGCCACCGGGACGGCGATCGTCAGCCTGGCCCTGTGGCGGCCCGACGGTGCCATGTGGGCGTCGAACGATTTTTTGACCGCCCTGCGGAATTATCAGCCTCTGGGCCACCATAACTTTGTTGGGGGCTATTTCGTGCTGGCCTTGCCCCTGACCGTGGCGGCTGCGGTAGCGGCTTCAGGCTGGCGGCGATGGCTGGCGGGTGGGGCCGCCGTCCTCATCCTAGTGGCGCTATACGTGAGCGGTTCGCGGGGAGCAACGTTGGGGCTGGCGGTGTGGCTAGGGGCGACCTGGTTGAGCCGACTGGGGCGCATACCCCCCGCCCAGCGCTGGCGCTGGGGATTGGCCGGCCTGGGTAGTGCGATCGCCCTGGGGCTGGCCCTGGCCAGTAACCCCCGCATTCGGACCTGGTTTAGCGTCAATGGGTTTATCTCCGATGGCCCTGTCCTCGATCGCTGGTTTATGGTGCGCCTGGCGGGGAATATCCTGCGCGATCGCCCTTGGCTGGGGGTCGGCCCTGGGGTAATGAGCCGGGTATCGAATGTGTATCGCCCGATCGAAACCGGGGCGGGGCTGGATCACATTCAGCAGTTGCATAACACCCCGGTGCAGCTAGCCGGAGAACTCGGTCTGGTGGGGCTGACCGCAGCGCTGGCCGGGCTGCTGCTGCTGGGGCGGCTGGGGTGGCGGCTCTGGCAACGGCCCCTAGCCCCTAGCGATCGCGCTCTGCTGGGGGGAATCGGCGGCAGCCTGCTGGCCTACGGGACCTCTAGCCTAACCGACTATCAACTAGAGAATATTCCCATTGCGGGCCTGCTGGTGGGGCTGGTGGTCCTGCTGTTGGCGGTGGCCGACCGCTACTGTCCTGCCCCCCCACCCCTGGGGGCCGCAGCCCAACGGCAAGGGAGTCTGGCCCTGGCCCTCGGCCTCGGGCTGCTGCTGACGGTCTGGCTGCCCTTCAGCCTCACCGTCACCTACGGGGCCCTGGCCGATCGCGCCTTCTACGGTGAGGCGATCAACCTGGCCGATACCCGCTGGTACAAAGCCTATCGCCTGAGTCCATGGGATCCAACTGCCCCAGCGGTGGCCAGCCAGGCGCTGGGGGAATTAGCCCAGGTGCTGGGCGAGTCGGAGGCCAAAGACAATCTGCGATCGCTGACGCTGGACTATGCCGCCCAGGCCCAGCGAGCGGCCCCAAACGATGTCTGGTTTAACCACAACCTGGCGGTGCTTCACCAGACGACGGCTCCGGCGATCGCCTTACCCTACGCCGCCCGCGCGGTACAGCTGATGCCCCGCCACCGCAATTACGGCTACTGGCTGTTGGGCGATCTGCTGCTCCAAACCGGGCGGGAACCGCAGGCGATCGCGGCCTTTACTCTGGAAGCCCTGGTCAACCCCGCCGCCCTGACCCATCCCCACTGGCAGGAGAGCCCCTACCGGGACATTTATCCCGCTGTTGTCCAGGCGACCCTAACCGAGTACGACACCCTGCTGACCGAGGTGGCTGGCGATCGCCCCGGCTATCAGACCCTCTACGAAACCCGCGCCCTGCTGGCCTGGTGGACCGATCAGCCGCTGGGGGCAGTCGATTCCTTACTGCTGCGTCCGGTGGTGACCGGATTGTTCCTGGCCGATACCGCCCCTCAGGCGGCCCTAAACTATGTCAGGCAGTCCCTCGAGGCTGGACAACCTACCCCCGAGCTCCAGCTGCTAGCGGCCTGGCTGGATCCTCAAACCTACTCCGTACCGACCCAGGACCCCCAGGACCCGCCCGATTTAGACACCCTGCTGCTGGAAGAAAGTCTGGCGGTTCGCCCCCTGCGCTCTTGGCTCACCGCCCTGATCACCAGCCCAGCCGAGGGGGCCAGGGGGATGCTTACCTTTGCCTACCGCAATTACCAGGCCAGGCAAATTACCCGTATACTGCCGCCGCAAAACCTGCAGCAGTATACCCTGGTAGCCAAGCTCAACCTCTTTCCCGCCTGGCCGCGAGAGTTTCCCAGCCTGGATCACCGCCTTGAGGCGCTCCGGACTGAGGCCCTGGGGCTGCCCCATCCCACCCGCAATGGCTTTCGCCTGTCCCCTCTCCAGGCCTCTACCCCCTAATTCACCCCCCATCTGCCATGACCGAGGCTGTTCCCCCTAAAGCTAACCCCGCTCCCCCAGCCAGCAGCGATGGCACACTACTGGCCCTGCTGATAGCCGCCTTCTACACCGTCTTTACCCTGGTGCCGGGGAGCAGCACCCTGATGGTGTCGTGGCCCTGGGTGTTTCTGTGGCAGGTGGGCCTCACCCTACCCCTGCTCTGGCTGCTGTGGCAACTGTGGCAGAGGCCGTTAGCACCGCTGGGGAAGGGGTTCGACTGGGTCGCTCTGCTGGCGCTGGTGGGGCTGGTGGTCTCTACCCTGGGGGCTGAGTTTCCGGCCCAGGCGCGGTGGTACGCCTGGGCGGCGGTGGGGGCGATCGCCCTGGTCTACGCCCTCGGCGGCTGGCTGCAAACTTCGGAGCGCAGCCTTAATCTGCTCAGGTTTCAGGGCTACGTGGCCCTGGCATTTATCCTGGTCAGTCTGCTCCTGTGGACCACCCAAATCTATCTGCCCGAGCAAGCTCGACTGCGAACGCTCCAGGGCTACGGCCTAGAGCAGTCATTTAACTTTGGGCTCACCAGTCTGCGCAACTGGCAGCCCATTGGCCACCAAAACTACGTGGCGGGCTATCTGGTGCTGGTGCTGCCTGTACTGGCCGGGCTGGCCTGGGTCGAGCGGGGCTGGCAACGCTGGCTCTGGCTGACGGCTATGGGCCTGGGCCTGATCAATCTCTACACCACTAACTCCCGGGGGGGGTGGTTAGCGCTCATGGTGACAGGCCTGGGCGCCATCGGCGTAGCGCTGGTCTACAGCCCTCTGCCCCGCCGACTGGCCCTGGCCCTGGCCGGCACTGCCCTGGGGCTTTTAGGGGTGGGCCTAGTGGTCAACCGGCGGCTGTGGCAATCCCTCGGGAACCTGGCGACGGGAAATTTTGCCGGCGGCGAACTGTCCTACCGGGTAATTACCAACGCCACCGGTTGGCGCATGGGGCACAGCCATCCCTTCACCGGGGTGGGACCAGGCAGCGTGCCCCTGGTTTACCAGCAGTACCGCCCCCACTGGGCCGGCCGGGATGCCGAGCTACAGTTTCAGCTCCACAGCACCCCGGCTCAGATCTGGGGTGAGCTGGGGCTTTGGGGCATAGTAGTGCCCCTGGCCCTGGGGCTAGTGCTGGTGCTGCTGGTGACGCGGTGGGTGCGCCAGGGGGCTCAGACCACCCCTGCGGGGCTACCCCCGGTGCTGGTGTGGAGCATTTTGGCGGGTCTCTTCGCCTTTGGCCTGGTCAGCCTGACCGACTATCAGCTCGATATTCCGGCGATCGCCGGCACCCTCGCCCTCTACCTGGCAGTCCTCGCCCGCAGCCTCAGCCCTGTCCCCGATGGGGAAGGTACCCCCCCATCGCCGCGCCGCCACCGACTGCTGGCAGGCCTAGGCCTGGGCCTGACCATTGCCATGACCCTATCGTTAATCCCTGCCCATCGGGCCTGGGGTGCTGCCAGCGACGGCTTCCTAGCCTTGACTGCCGATCCCCCCGACCAGAGTCGATTTGTCGCTCAGCTAGAGCAGGCCCACCGCCTGGCTCCCTGGGAACCCTACTATCCCTACCAATTGGGCTATAACCTGGGGGCGCTGGCGCTGCGCAGCAGCGACAACCCCAGCCAGCGCCAAACCCTGATTGCCGATGCCGCCAGGTGGTTTGCCACCGGCAATCAGGTCGGGCCCTACCAGGAGTTTGGCCACAGCAACCTGGGCTGGCTTCAGATTGAGAATGGCCAACCCCAGGCAGCTCAGCAGTCGTTTGCCCAGGCGATCGCCCTGGTGCCCGGCAAAATGGGCGTCTTCTTTGGCCTGGGGGTAGCTTGCCTACAGGCGGGGGATACCGCCTGTGCCACCGAGGCGATGGCCCTCGAAATCCTTCGCCATCCGGCCCTGTTGACCAGCCCCCTGTGGCGGGCTGCCCCCTTTGCCAGCCTGTATCCAGCGGTGCTAGACCGGCTAGAGCAGCGCTACGGCGAACTCCTAAAGCAGGCTCAAGCCCAAGATTTGGTCGGCTTCCTGCACCGAGCCCGAGGCAGCCTGCGCTGGTGGCGGGGCGATTTGGAGGCTGCCGCCGCCGACTGGGAAACCTACGGTGGCCAGATTGAGCAGGGGATGCTTGAGCTGGCGGCGGGCCAGTCGGTAGATCTTGGCTCCTGGCCCGAACTGCCCGCCAAGTATGCCGTGCAAGCCTGGCAAACCCCTAACCAGCGCGAAGCTCTGCTGAGCCAAGCCTGGCTCAGCCAACCCGAAGACACGGGCAACTTGAGCCTGACTCTTCCCCCGGCGGAGGTGATCACGGAGTTGGTCAACAGCATGGCCACCGCGACTGACTTCACAGACTGGCTCCACCGCACCGCTCCGAGCTGGCAACCCCGCAGCCAGCGTCTGGGCTTTGGGGTACTCAGCCGCCACATCGATGGGCCCAACCCCTCAGACTTTTTGCCGCGGGTGGAGAACATTGCCGTGGTGCAGTTTTTTGATCCCCTGTTTGCCTCGCCAGTTTTCTTCCCGGCCCTGGATAACGCCCTGGCCCCTTACCAGAGCCAGCTGCGATCGCAGTTTCCCTAGGCGGAGGGAGGGGAAGCAAACCCGGTCAGAGGTTCGGCGACCAAATCCCAAAAACAGAGGGTCGCGGTGCCGTACTGGAGGGTGAGGGCGTGGCCGGTCGCTATGGTGCCGACCGGTGCACATACCAGCCCCTGGCGGTGGAACCGAGGCTGAATGAGGTCTACCACCTCGGGCCGTACGCTGAGCAAAAAGCCGTAGCTGGGGAAGCTCAATAGCCAGACCAAAGGGTCCACCTGGGGCGGCGGGGCGATCGCATCTAAATTCAGCACCGCCCCACAGCCGGAGGTTTCCAGCAGCATCAGGGTGGTGCCCACGATGCCGCCCATGCTGATGTCTTTGCCGGTGTCGCACAGCCCCGATTCGGCCAGCTGAGGCAGTAACGCCAGGTTGGTGCACAGGCGATCGCGTTCGGCTTCCGTCGCCGCATTCCAAAATGGGTACCGGGGGTGCATCTTGCCCTGCATATCGGTGACGTGCAGCAGCACATCGCCGGGCTGGGCGCTGAAGCTGGTGATCAGGCGGTTGGCTCGGCCCAAAATAGCCACCGACAGCGCGGCGTAGGGGCTGTGGCAGCTGGTGTGGCCCCCTACAATGGGGACATTAAACGCCTGGGAGGCCGCGACCATGCCCTGCCAAAGTGGATCCACAGCTTCGGGCGACTGACTCCAAATCGTATCGACGACAGCGATCGGGCGGCCTCCCATGGCGTAGATGTCGCTGACGTTGACCATGATGGCGCACCAGCCGGCAAACCAGGGGTCGGTTTCCACCAGAGTCGGCCACATGCCCTCGGCGGCCAGCAGCAGGTAGCCATCGCCGTCGGGGATGGCGGCGCAGTCATCGCCCAGGAGAATGGGGGTCTGGTTGACGGCGGGGACGCAGTGGCCGAGTCTGTCTGCTGCCGTTTGAATGTCTTGCTTATGCAGAATGCCCAGCGATCGCCGCAGTTCGGTGGCCAATTCCTCCAGCGTTAGCTCTTTGGTCATCACTGCATCAATACTTGGAGTGGCTTGAGTGGGTGGAGAAAAGCCAGAGTTACCGCTGGGGCCATTTCGCTGGCCCCAGACCCCCTTCGAGCAAGACGTTCCGTCGTCCTGCACCTCACGGAAAGGATTGGCTGATCATCGTTTTAAACCTATGTCCTGCAAACTGATCGGTGGGCGGCTTTGAACCCCGGGGCCTTAACTGTTTTCAATCTATGCACATCCACCCATCCACCCATCCACCCATCTACGCATCCACCCGCTCATTACGACACCTGCTGCACTTCCCAGGGCAATACGGGTCGCGCTTCGCTACCGGGGGGATAGTTGGCGAGGTCGGCTTCCATCAGGCGGTGGAGGCGATCGCAGAGCAGCATTTCCTCCAGGGAGTCCCAGTGGAGGCGCTGGAAGAAGCGCACGTTTTGTTCCTGTACGGTGGCGAGAAAGCGATCGCAGCCCCAGGTATTAGCCGTAGTCACTGCCTTCTGGATCAATCCTTTGCCGATGCGTCCGACCCGGCGATAGTTGGGATGCACGCCTAAGCGGCCGCCGTACCAGAGTCGAGGCGATTTCTCGTAGATGCGCACGACACCAACGACGCGATCGTCGGAGGAGGCCTCGTGATCAATCGCCACGATGGGATAGGCGACACCGTCGAGGTTATCGGCGTCGTCATGATCAAAAAGCCCTTGTTCTTCGCAGAAAATGGCCTGACGCAGGGCGAAATAGCCCTTTAGGTCTTCGGAAGATTGTGCCAGTTCAAAGCTATAGCGATGGTTTGCCATGGGAGTTGTCGGGGTTGTCTCAGGTTAGATATGCCGGGATAAATATCCCCTCCTGGGAGGGGCAGGGGTGGGTCAACCCTCAAACGTAGACAGCGCCGAGCAGGCCCCGCACTTGGCGCAGCCTGCTTTCATCTCCGCTGAGGTCATGCCCGATTGCTTCAGCAGTGCGCCAACCCGCTGGTAAAGGGTGAACATAAATTCGCTACTGGGGGCCGGGTGGTTCGCCAGAGGCGTCTCGCCGATGGGCACGAAGGGTACGACAAAGGGGTAAACGCCCAGGGAAATCAGGCGATCGCTGGCCTCCACCAGGGTCTCCAGACGATCCCCCAGCCCCGCCAGCAGGTAGGTGCTCACCTGGCCCCAGCCAAACACCTGCACCGCCGCTGCAAAGGCTTGGTAATAAACCGTTAGCGGCACTTCCGCTTTGCCGGGCATAATTCTGGCCCGCACCTCGGGGTCTACGGCCTCTAGGTGCATGCCCAGGCTGTCAATGCCAGCGGCTTTCATGCGGCTAAACCAGGCAAAGTCGTCGGGGGGTTCGCACTGGGCCTGGATAGGCAAATCTACCCGTTGGCGAATGGCGGCGGCGCACTCTGTTAAATAGGCGGCACCGCGATCGCTGGTATTAGGCGTGCCGGTAGTCATAATCATGTGAGTCACCCCATCGAGCCGCACCGCCGCTTCGGCCACCTCCGCCAGCTGCTGGGGCGTCTTGCGGGCAATGGTGCGCCCTGCATCCAGTGACTTTTCGATGGCGCAGAATTGACAGGCGGTGTCGGGGTCGCGGTAGCGCATGCAGGTCTGCTGCACCGTGGTGGCCAGCACGTCTCGCCCGTGGAGCAGGGCAATTTTCGAGTAGGGAATGCCGTCGGCGGTGGTCAGGCCGTAGAACTTGGGCTCGTTGGGCACATCGATGGGGGTGAGGGCCTCTCCAGAGGATTCTAGATGCAGCGGGCTAGCAGCCGTAGCCCTGATGGTATAGGGAGAGTGGGCGGCGCTATCGGTGTAAACCGGCACCATGACGGTGGTGCCGTCAATGGTGATGGCGCGGTGGTCAGAGGGGCCTGCCCCACCCCGCCGCCCCGCTGCGCCCGGCGTAGACTCTACTACCCGCAGCCCATGAGACTGTAACTCTGTGATTAGCCGTTGCTTATTCATGGCCTAACATTCGATACCCGATAAAATCCTGCGTCAATCAGGGCCGCCCTAGCGAGTGGCTGATCGCGTGTTCAGCTAAAAAACCGTGGCCTACCCTAGGCAGCCGGCAGCTCGACGCCACTCGGCGGCAGCCCGGGGGCAGCTGGCCCAGATGGGGCAGAGAGCCTACCAGGCTCTGGGCCAGCGGGTGAAGGCGTCTCTGCCACTGACCAGGGTTCAGCATTGAGGTGCAGTCGCAGTAGGTCGGGGCGGGCGTAGTGGCCCACCGAGTCCATCATGCGCTTGCGCTTGGTGATCAGGGAGAAGTCGAGATCGGCGATCGCCAACCCTTCCCCTTCAGTAATTGGCTCCGTCAGGGGCACCCCCTCAGGGCTAATGATGGCGGTGTAGCACCCCCCCGACAGCACCCGCTGCAGGGTCTCATCAGCGGTAATCTGCTGCTTTTGCTCCGGCGTCAGCCAGCCCGTGGCATTCACCACAAAGCAGCCCGACTCCAGGGCGTGGTGGCGCATGGTGACCTCCATTTGGTCACCAAAAATTTGCCCCACCATCGAGCCGGGAAATTGCCCGCAGTGGATCTGCTCTTGCTGGGTCATCAGGGCATAGCGGGCCAGGGGGTTGTAATGCTCCCAGCAGGCCAGGGCACCCACCCGCCCCACCGCCGTTTCCACCACCTTGAGTCCGGCCCCATCCCCCTGTCCCCACACCATGCGCTCGTGGTAGGTGGGGGTAATCTTTCGGCGTTTCAGCACCAGGGTGCCGTCGGCATCAAAGATCAGCTGGGTGTTGTAGATAGAGCCGCCATCGCGCTCGTTCACACCCAGCACCACCACCATGGCGTAGGAACGCGCCGCCCGACTCACGGCATCGGTCACCGGCCCCGGCACCACCACCGCCTCTTCGTACAGGCGCATGTGCTCTTTGCCCATCAGCACCGGCGGCTGCACAAATGAGAAGTAAGGATAGTAGGGGATAAACGTTTCTGGGAAGACGATCAGCTCAACCCCCTGCTGGGCCGCCTGGGCGATGGTTTCCAGCACCTTTTCGGTAGTGCCATCACAGCTAAACAACACGGGGCTAATCTGCGCCGCAGCGGCTCGGATTGTTTTGGTGTAATCCATGGGACTTGGGTGAGAGGAGCAGCGTAGTGGGCATTGCCCACCCCTTACCCCACCGGAGAGGGGTGAGGGGTGGGATGGGGATGAGAGGCTACATGGTCCAGGTGTCGAGAATAAAGGCCCCTTCTTTGCGGTGCATCAGCACAATGTCGAGTACATCGAGGGGATTGATGGGGCGAATGCCAGGAATCAGGGAGGGCTCGCCGTGGCCGTAGAGGGCCTGTAGAGCAAAGCGACAGGCGTAGATTTTGCAGCCCATTTCCAGCAGCTTGACAATCTGGTTATTCATAGCCAAGTGGCCGGGAAAAGCCTCGTCGTTGAGCTTGGGAAACCCGCGCTGAACCCCCAGGGTGACCCCAGGACCGTAGAGCAGCACCGAAGTTTCGAATCCTTTGCGGATCAGGCGAGTGGCTTGCAGCAAGTTCACCAAACCAATGGAGCCCTCAAAGGCCACGGTGTGGAAAGTGACAAGGGCTTTTTCGCCGGGCTCGGCCTGCACATCGGGAAATACTTTTTCTTCGTAGTCAACCAAAAAATCCCCAGCCTGATTGGCTGGCTTCGTTACTTCAGGCATGGATTTTAGCTCCTGGCAAATTTGCTGGCAGTTCCAGTTGTCTGACTGCACATTTCAGCACCTTACGGGCGATCCCAGCGAGTTCTCGTATCGGCAACTACAAACCTCTGAGGTCTGCCCTAATCAACAGGGGCTGGGCCATAGCTGACCCAGCTAAACTCTCTGGCGAAGGAATACCCCTGTCGAAAGTGATAGGGGTGCCCCCTAAAATTACCCATCCTGCAGGGCCTAGGCCGGATCAAAGGTGCGATCGCCCCGCCCCACCCTGCCACTAGCGCTAGATCAACCGTTTCGGTAGCCAGAGTTACAAGCATCCCCCCTGGCAACGGCCTACGGTACAAAAAATAAAACCAGCCCAACAGGTCAGCGCTTCTTCAGTTAGCGTCGGCAATCCGAAATCAAACTATCTCAAGTTGGTATCAGCTATGGCTATGCACTACGGCGTCATTGTGATCGGCGGTGGCCAGGCGGGGCTGTCGGTTAGCTACGGCCTCAGTCACCTCGGCATCGACCATATTGTGTTTGAGCAGCACCAGATCGCCCACTCCTGGCGCACCAAACGGTGGGATTCCTTCTGCCTGGTCACCCCCAACTGGCAGTGCCAACTGCCAGGCTTTCCCTACCCCGGCGCCGATCCCGAGGGGTTCATGGGCCGCGATGCGATCGTGGAATACATCGAGCAATACGCCAGCTACTTCAACCCACCGATCAAGACCGGCGTCAAAGTAGAGCGGATCAAGCAGGGAGACGGGGTTCCCTTTGAGATCGTCACCAACCAGGGCGACTTTACCGCTGACCAGGTGGTGGTGGCCACCGGCGGCTACCACACCCCAAAAATTCCCCGGTTGGCGGAACGGCTGGCCCCCGAAATTGTGCAGCTGCACTCAGCGGAATACCGCAATCCTGAGTCACTGCCCCCGGGTGCGGTGCTGGTGGTGGGTACGGGGCAGTCGGGCTGTCAGATCGCCGAAGATTTATACCTGGCGGGCCGCCAGGTACACCTGGGGGTGGGGGGTGCGCCGCGATCGCCCCGCCGCTATCGAGGCAAAGACGTGGTGGAATGGCTCGACCAGATGGGCTACTACGACCTGGCCATCGATGACCACCCCCAAAAGGAGGCCGTGCGCCACAAGACCAACCACTACGTCACCGGGCGCGGCGGCGGCCGCGAAATTGACCTGCGCCACTTTGCCCTCCAGGGCATGGAGCTCCATGGGCGACTCACGGGTATTCGAGGCCCCCAACTCATCTTTAGCGACGACCTCAAGGAAAACCTCGACAAAGCTGATGCCGTCGCCGAAAGCATCAAGCGCACCATTGATACCTACATCGAAAAAAACA
Organism: Nodosilinea sp.; assembly: GCA_041739575.1. Taxonomy (GTDB): domain Bacteria; phylum Cyanobacteriota; class Cyanobacteriia; order Phormidesmidales; family Phormidesmidaceae; genus Nodosilinea. Next base: position 18,618 of record JBGSNT010000077.1, read on the forward strand.
ATATTGAGGCCCCAATCGAGGCTCCCTATCAGCCGGTTTGGGAGCCGGAAGCCATGCCCTCCAAGCTCGATTATCGCAAGGCCAATATCACCTCGGTGATCTGGTGCATCGGCTATGGCATCGACTTCAACTGGGTGGAGCTACCCGTATTTGACGGCCAGGGCTACCCCGGCCACCGTCGCGGCGTTACCGCCATCCCAGGGCTATATTTCCTGGGCCTGCCCTGGCTTTACACCTGGGGGTCTGCTCGCTTTTCAGGCATTGCCCGCGATGCGGAGTATTTGGCCGATCAGATCGCCGCCAAAGCCGGCAGCGGTCAGCCTCGCCTACCTCAGGCTGTCAACGAGGTGGCGATGGGATCTTAGGTCGTTTCCGAGAAAGAAGATACCCCCATGTAGGGGCGCAGGGCCTGCGCCCTTGAGAAGCATCAAAATTCTCGGGTATTTTCGTTTTCAGAATTGTCCTTAGGGTAGCCTAGGCGATAGGCCGGGGGCAGCCTGAGGTCAGGTCTTGCCGAGTTCCCGCGATCGCAGATAGGCCGCCCGCACCGCTCCCATTAGCGCCGATCGCAGCCCGCCCGCCTCCAGGGCCGCAATGCCCGCAATCGTAGTGCCGCCGGGGCTAGTCACCCGGTCTTTTAGGACAGCTGGATGGAGATCGCCCTGGTGCAAAAGCTCACCAGTACCGCGTAGGGTGGCGATCGCCAACTCCAGCGCCACTGCCCTAGGTAGCCCCACCGCCACCCCGCCATCGGCCAGCGCCTCTACCACCAACGCCATGTATCCCGGCCCTGACCCTGAGACGGCGGTAACAGCATCCATCTGGTACTCAGGCACGTCTATCACAGTGCCTACGCTGGCAAAAATAGTGCGGGCCTGCTGGCGCTGGGTATCGCTAACGCCCTCGCCTGCCGCTAAAGCCGTCACCCCTGCCCCCACCATGGCCGGCGTATTGGGCATGGCTCTGACCACCGCCCAGTCAGGGAATTCTTGCTCTAGCCGAGCTAGAGTCACCCCCGCCAAAATCGACAGCAACAGCGGCGGCTTCTGGCGGGCTGGATGCTTTAAATTGGCGGCGACCGCCGTGAGCATCTGTGGCTTGATCGCCAACAGCACCGATTCCGCAGCGTCGATTACAGCCTGATTGCTGTCGGTGGTCTGCACACCGTAGCTATGGTGCAAAACCTCTCGCCGAGCCGCCTGGGGATCGCTCACCAGCACTGACCCCGGCGAAAAAATCCCTTGATCAATCAGGCGGGCAATGAGAGCTTCTCCCATCATCCCGCCGCCGATAACCCCAAATGCTGCCTCAGGCATTGCGCTCACCCACGACCTACTTACTCACGCCGTCAGTGAAGACCATAACCTAAGGTAGCCCCCAGGGCTAGCCTGGGGGCGGTGATAGTCAAAGTTGAGAGCGTTGCGATCGCGCCTAGGCCATGCGAGCCATGGGCTCTGCACCCCAGGTGGGAGCCGGGGGCATTTGGCCAGGCATAGGCATACCCTGGGACTGACCCATGAATACTTCCTCTTCGTACTCGGTGGGGGTGCTGACCTGAACACAGTTGGGGGTAAACAGGAAGATGCTTTCGCCAATCCGCTCCTGGTGCCCATCGATGGCATAGGTGCCGCCAGCCACGAAGTCAACGGCGCGCTGAGCCTGATCAGGGTCCATGATGGTGAGGTTCAGCACCACGGACTTGCGCTCCCGCAGGGCCTGAATGGCCTGGGGCATTTCTTCAAAGGAGCGGGGTTCCATCACCACCACTTCGGAGGTGCCGTTCATGGCACCAGGCATACCAATTACATTGCTGGCCATGGGCGTCATTCCTACATCGGTGGGCATCATACGTTCGCGACGGGGGCGGCTCCGCCGAACTTCTTCGGGCTGGGGCTGCTGCACAATGGGCTGGGTATTCTCTTCCTGGTAGAGGTTTTGGTACTCCTCACCATCCATTTCTTCGTATTCGTAGTCGTAATCTGCTGGGTCGTTGAGGCCAACGAAGTCCCGCAGTTTAGAAAACATGTTGCTCACAACTTACACTCCACGATAACTATCACTTAGGTAGGCAATCCCCATATCCACTGACCGATTGGGACATCGTGCTCCGGTTATCCGAGGGCAATGATAACGCCAATTTTCAATTTGCAACGGGTGCGATGAAAATTAGTTGGGCTTGCCTAGGAGTAGGGGATGGTCAGGATCTCTGGGAGGGCTTTTGATCGCCTATGCCAGCATTACAAACTCAGGGATAAAACGTCACCAAAATGAACCGTTTTTGGCTGAGCTAAGACAGGCTGAGGCTTTTTGTGTTAATACCCTGCACACAGAATATTGAGTCCACAGTATACACGAAATCCAAAAAAGAGAAAGCCGATTCACAATTAGTTAAAATTTTTCCGGAATGCTTTTGGATTTCACGTCCGGATCGTGATTCCAGCGGGGTGAATAACCGTGGATCAAGGAGCCTTAACGATTGCCTCAATGCCAGGCCAGACCGCTGCCTCCGCCCTGGGTTTGAGTTAGAAATCCGTAGTAAAGATCGTCAGATCATCTTCTGTCGAGGAGGCGTCAACCGGAAGCGGGTATAGCTAAGCGCTGGGTCGAGGGCCAAACAGCACCGTGCCTAGGCGCACCATGGTCGCTCCACAGGCGATCGCCTGCTTGTAATCCCCCGACATGCCCAAGGAAAGCTGATCAATCTGCAAGCGGTTGAATCCCTGCCCGTTGATCCGCTCAGCGAGTGCTTTTGCCCCAGTAAACACCTCGCCTACGGTCGCCTCACTGGCCCCCTGGGGTGGAATGGCCATCAGCCCGCGAATTTGAAGGTGGGACAGCTGGTCGAACCCAGGCAGCAGACCGTCAATTTCCGCCAGGTCAAGGCCACTCTTAGGCGGGTCGGGCACAACTTTAACCTGGAGGCAGCACTGGGGCACCCGATTGCTCTCCTGAGCCATTCGATCAAGGCGCTGGGCCAGCTTCAGGCTATCCACAGAGTGAATCCAGGCAAAGTGTTCGACGGCTTTGCGGGCTTTGTTGGCCTGCAGGGTACCAATCAGATGCCAGGTGATATCGGGCAGGTCGGTCAGTTGAGCCTGTTTGGCGATCGCCTCCTGGACCCGGCTTTCGCCAAAGTGCCTGAGGCCTCTGCCATAGGCAGCCCGGATAGTGTCTACCGGCAAAAATTTGGTCACCGCCACTAGGGTCACGGCGGGCGGAATACTCTGACAAATGCTGTCAAACTGCTCGGGCAGGGCGCCAGGGGCCACGGTCATTGAAAGGTCTGCTTGTAGGTGTGCTGGAGGCGATCATAGTCGGCCTGCTGGCCTGCCCGCCGCAAAATACGCAGGCGACTTTCCAGCATGAGTCGGGCGTTGCTACGGCCCAGGGGTTGAAACACCAGCCCTTCGGCGGTGGAACTGGTGACCAGAAAAAATAACCGCTGAGCATAGAGGGTAGCGTAGAGTTCTTGACCGTCTTCTACCATGCACACTCTAAAGAGCAGGCCAAAATTAGGATGATTGAGATAGGTTTCTGTGCTCATTCAGGTATGGAGGAGGGTGCGTTTTACGACCCGATGATAGTGACGTCCGTTAAATTAGCCACATGCATTCTAGAACCTGACGTGCATTCCGCATGCATCCGGGGGGGAGGCAGATAGATTATTGCGATTAATTACGGATTTCCCCCAAGCCCAGCGCCAGGAGCTGGGCTCTGGCCTTTTGGAGGGATTCTTGCCATTCCCGCCAGGGATCGCTGTCGGCCACAATCCCTGCCCCAACCTGGCCCCACACGGTGGACAGCCCCGACCGGCCCTTATTGTGCCCAAATAGCAACGTCCGAATCAAAATATTCAGGTCCAGGTTGCCTTGGCGATCGAGATAGCCGCAGGAGCCGTAGAACAAACTCCGGCGCACCGGCTCTAGCTCTTCGATAATTTCCATGCAGCGCACCTTGGGGCAGCCGGTGATAGTGCCGCCGGGAAAGACGGCCCGCAGGAGGTCTACGGGGGTGCGATCGCGCCCCAGCGTTCCCACCACGTTGCTGACCAGGTGCATCACGTGGCTGTAGTACTCCACCGTCAGCAGTTCGTCGACCTGCACCGTCCCCCACTGGCACACCCGGCCCAGATCGTTGCGCTCCAGATCCACCAGCATGATGTGCTCGGCCTGCTCCTTGGGGTTATGCCGCAAGGTCTGGGCTAACTCGGCATCCTCGGCGGGGGTGGCGCCTCGGGGCCGGGTACCGGCGATCGGGCGGGTTTGGGCCATGCCATCTTGGAGCTGCACCAGTCGTTCCGGGGAGCAGCTGATCACATCCCCCCAGGGGGTGCGCCAGTAGCAGGCAAAGGGAGACGGGTTAATGGTTTGCAGCCGGCGGTACAGCGCCCAGCTATGGGCCATAGTTGCGGTGGAGAATCGCAGGGATAGATTGACCTGAAACACATCCCCCGCCTTAATATGCTGCTGAGCTTGTCGGACCGCCTGCTGGTAGTCTTCTGCCCCCATGCCTAAGCTAATGGCGTGGGGGGCGTTTTCCTCCAGAGCCCAGCAGTCATCGGCTGGAGGGGGCTGCTCCAATCGCCGATTCATCGCATCCAAGCTAGCCAGGGCTGGGGCAGCCAGCCACAGCCGCTGGGCCTGGTGGTCGAGCACGGCGAAGGTGGCTGGCTGGTACCACAGCGCCACCGGAAACGGCAGGGAGTCGGCCTTGAGGGTGGGCAGTCGCTCAATCTCCCAGGCCAGGTCGTAGCCCAGCCAGCCCAGCCAGCCGCCGGTAAAAGGCAGAGTTTGCTCAGCGACAGCGGCCTCTTCCCCCAGGAGTTCTAGCTGGTCTCCTTCCTCCAGGCGGTCAGCCAAGGTGGGCAGAATGTTGCCCACGGCAGGAGTCCACACCTGTGGAAGATGCTTGACCTGGCGGGGTGGCCCAGCGCAGATGGAGTAGCGGCTGTGGGCGGCGTGGGGCTGAGCTGCTGCCGGTAGAGGATAAGGACTTTCGAGCAGCGCCACTAGGGTTGAGGTACTGGGACGCTGCTGTAGGACATCGCCGTAGAGAGTTTGGAAAATGTCGCTGCCGGTGCGGTGCTTGAGGGGCTGCGATCGCACCCACCACTGCCACTGGGTCAAATCTCGCCTCCCCAAACCCAGCGGGCCCACCAAAACACCACCAGCAGCCCCAGGGCAAACCAATCCCACGATCGCAGCACTAGCTGATACCAGCGCACTCGGTGCTCGTTGGGACTGGTAAACCCCCGTACTTCCATCGCCGCCGAAATCTGCTCAGCCCGCAGCAGCAGGTTTTGCAGCAGCCGCTCCATCACCGCCAGCCACACCTGGGCCGAGCCGCGAAAGCCCAGCTTCTTCCAGTTGATAGCACGGGTCTGCACGGAGCGTACCAGGTTCTGCACCTCCTCCAGCACCAGGGGAATGAACCGCAGCGACAGCGTCACCGTCAGGGCAATTTCGGTCACCGGCAGGCGAAACCACCGCAGCGGGGCCATCAGCGCCTCTAGGGCCAGGGTGATTTCTTCGGGGGCGGTGGTGAGCAGGTAGAGGTTGGTGCCGTAGATCAGGGTAAACAGCAGGGTGCCAATACGAATGCCCAGGTCGAGCGATCGCCGGGTGACCGTAATCGGCCCCCAGTCAAACACCACATAGCGGTACGATGTCGGCTGGGGCAGCTCTGGCAAATCCTCCGGCGGGTCGTCGAGGGTAGCCATCGCCGCTGGGGTAGGTAGACGGGGCGTCTGCGCCACCTGCAGCCCGTCCGGCATAACAAAGGTCAGCCCCATCACCAGGGTGCTGAGCAGCACCAGCCAGCCCATCTGCTGCCGCCACACCCGAAAGGGAATGCACGCCGCCAGGGTAAGCAGCACCAGCAGTGCCACTAGCCCAAACCGCCAGTAGGCATTGGCCAGAATCGGCGTCACCAAAATGCTCATCAACCAGGCCATCTTGACCCTGGGGTCGAGCCGGTGCAGCCAGGTAACCGGCTGCTCCAGGTAGAGACCAATGGGAAGAGAGCGAAGGAGATCCATGGAGTTGGGGGTTGGGTTTTGACTACCGTTACCGATTTTGGATTTTGGATTGGCGATTTTGGACGAAAGCTATGCAGCCGTAGAAGACCCGTGAGCTAACGCTTTTAGAGGATATTAACCAACTAATCAAAAATCGCAAATCAAAAATTTTACTTCACCTTCGTCGCCCGGTTGGGGTTGTTGCGCTCCAGGTCGCGCATGGCTTTACCCCGCCAGAAGATGCGAATGGGCGTACCCTCAAAACCTAGATTTTCACGAAACTGCCGCTCCACATAGCGACGGTAGTTGTCCTTCAGCAGGTGGGGATCGTTGACAAACAGAGTGAAGGACGGGGGCCGCACGGTAACCTGGGTGCCGTAGTAAATGCGGCCCTGACGGCCCTGGCGGGTGGTGGGCGGGGTGTGCCACTTCACCGCATCCTCTAGCACCTCGTTGACCACCGAGGTGCTGACCCGGCGGCGGTGCTGCTCTACTGCATGATCGACCAACTCTAGAATTTTGGGCACCCGCTGGCCAGTCTTGGCGCTGACGAAGATGCGTTTGGCCCAATCCAAAAAGTTCAGCCGGGCAGAGATCTGGTGGTCAAAGTCGTAGATGGTGTGGCTGTCTTTTTCCACCGCATCCCACTTGTTAACGACGATCACGCAGGCACGGCCGTCTTCTTCGATGCGGCCCGCCAGCTTTTGGTCTTGCTCGGTGACGCCATCGAGAGCATCGATTACCAGCAGCACCACATCGGCGCGGCGAATGGCCTTAAAGGCGCGGTTAATGCCAAAGAATTCGGGGCCATACTCCACGCTTTTCTTCTTGCGAATGCCGGCGGTGTCGATCAGACGATAGATTTTCTCGCCGTGCTGCACCTGCATGTCGATCGCATCGCGAGTCGTGCCCGAGATCGGGCTAACAATGGCGCGGGTTTCACCCACAAAGGCATTCAACAGGCTCGATTTGCCCACGTTAGGTCGCCCCACAATGGCAACTTTGATTTCCTCTTCGGCCTCTTCCTCTACGGTTTCAGGCAGAAACTCCACCAGCGCATCGAGGAGCTCTCCTGTACCATTGCCGTGGATGCCCGAGACGGCGAAGGGTTCGCCCAGCCCCAGCTCCCAAAACTGGGCCGCCTGCACCAGTCCATCTTCCAGCGATTCGCACTTGTTCACCGCCAGCACCACCGGCACCGACTGCTGTCGCAGCCAGCTGGCAATTTCGCGATCCGATTCGGTGGGGCCAGTTTTGCCGTCGACCACAAACACAGCGGCGCTGGCTTCGGTCAGGGCAAGCTGGGCCTGCTCGCGAATGTAGGGCAAAAATTCGGTGTCGTCGTCAAAGACCAGGCCGCCGGTATCGACCACCAGGTAATCGCGATCGCGCCAAAAGGCAGGCTGGTAGGTGCGATCGCGCGTCACCCCCGGCTGGTCGTACACAATGGCATCCTGCGCTCCGGCCAGGCGGTTCACGAGGGTAGATTTGCCCACATTTGGGCGTCCGATAACCGCAACAACAGGCAGGGGCATGAC
>JBGSNT010000049.1:0-7911 GCA_041739575.1 Nodosilinea sp.
TACCTCAGTATCCGATTCTGTCTTTCTACTTGACTTAACAACAACACAACTGCTATCGTTAAACCAATTTAATCCTTGACAGGAACCTTGGCTTTGTTTCTAGACTATGTAGTTGTCGAGGTTCGCTTCGGCCCTCAGTAAGCGGTTCGTGTGAGCCGCTTCCCTCAGGCGCTTTACTAATATAAGCCGGATTCATTGGGGTGTCAACTCCCTTGGCTAATTATTTTCTGGCGGGCCAAAACCCCCGCGCAGCAAGGGTTCCCCATGGCTTAAAGGGGTCACAACCCCGAGATTCATCAATTTCTTTTTGAAAATTCTCTCGGACCCCCACCGTATCTAGGGGTCGATAGGTGGCAGATGACGGCAGCAATAGCGTGGTCAAGCCCTCCTGGGTAACGGTTAAGGGCTTTAGGTCGACCTTGAGGCAAAGGCTTGAGGGTGACGAGCGCAGGCTCAGACGTTTGACGAGAGAGCTGAGCGGGCTTATCTAGGGGTGGAGCACCCGTGGGTACGGCGTTGATTCGGCAGCCCAGCCGAGACAACGTTGGGCTGCCAGTGGCGGGTGGATTTTTTGGTAGGCCGGGCTCTAAGGCTGAAATTTCACACTACAGCCCTATCAATATGAGGAATTGAACAAACCGCCTAGAACCGGAATCTTTTGGTCGAGGTTACTCATCTGAGCTACGAGGTGTGCATTCTGCATTTTGGTAGCTAAGCCCTATGAGTCGTTCTCGATCTATCTTTATTTCCTATCGTCGTCGCCACAGTATCGATATTACGGGGCGCATTTATGACCGTCTGGTGGCCCACTTTGGCGAAGAGAGCATCTTTAAGGACGTCGACGCTATTCCGTCGGGAGTGAACTATCGCCATCATCTGGAGCAGGCGGTCAGCCATTGCCCGGTGCTGCTGGCAATTATTGATCCCCACTGGCTAGGGATTACCGATGACCAAGGTAGACCTAGACTGGCCAACCCCGCTGACTGGGTTCGCATTGAGATTGAAACGGCGCTCCAGCGCGATCGCCTGGTTATTCCCATTCTGGTCGGTGAGGCCAAGCTGCCCAGTGAGGCGGACTTACCGGAAAGCCTCAAGGCCTTGGCCTATCGCCAGAGCGCGAAGGTGCGTTGCGATCCCGATTTTCACCGCGACGTGGATCGGTTGATTCATCGCATTGAAGAGGTGTTTAGCAGCCTAGCTGCAGGAGGAGCCGCTCAACTGCCCGCCTCGGCGAGTTTGATTGATGAGCTGGCGGCGGCCCTGGCGATCGCAAACAAACCTCCTCAGACCGCTCCGATGCGGGTGGGCCGACGCCGCTGGCTGCGTTTAATGGGCTTGGGAATCATGAGTGGTGGTGCGGTGCTGGCGGTGCGGCAAAGGGTGCCAGCGCTGCAGGACTTTGCGATAGAAGACATTGCCACTAGCCTGCCGGACCTATCGACCCTGCCAACTCGTCTGAAATCTTCCTTGGAGGACATCGAAGCGATCGCGCCAGCGCCGGATTTGGCGGAGCCGGACCCAGCCCCGGAGGATGAAGCAAGGCTATACACCTATGAATCAGTCACCCTTGATGAGTACGGTAAGGAGCTTGCCCAGGGGAGGTTTACCACCCCTGCCTACGGAGAACTGCCGCTAGCGGGCCCCGATGGCCCGGTGCCTTTATCCTTGGTGTCTATTTTAGGGGGGCAGTTTGTGCTGGGTGCCCCGGACACCGAACTGGGCCACGACCCTGCCCAGCCGCCCCAAACTGTTGCGAAGGTGGAGTCGTTTTGGCTAGGAGCTTACCCGATTACCCAGGCGCAGTGGCGAACTGTGGCAATGCTGGCGGCGGTAAATCGGCCCTTGGACCCTAGCCCGGCCCACTTTACTGGGGATAGCCTGCCGGTGGAGCAGGTCTCGTGGCATGAGGCGGTGGAGTTTTGCGATCGCCTTAACCGCTGGATCGAACTCAACCCGGCTAGCTTTAATATTCGCCGCTTTCGCCTGCCCACTGAGACTGAGTGGGAGTACGCCTGCCGGGCTAAAACCACTACGCCCTTCCATACTGGCCAGACCCTTACCACCGAGCTAGCCAACTACGACGGCACCCAGCCCTATCGTCAGGAGCCCATCGGTCAGCGGCGAGGGGCCACCACGCCGGTCGGCAGCTTTGGCAAGGCCAACGACTTTGGCATCTACGACATGCACGGCAACGTGCTGGAGTGGTGCGTGCCGGGAGAGGGCTTGACGGTGAGGAGCGACTGGCGGGTGGTGCGTGGGGGGTCGTGGCAAAGCCAGCCACGGGACTGTCGTTCGGCCTACCGGGCCGGGTTTAAGCGCGACACCCGCAGCAACCAGATCGGCTTTCGCGTTGTGGCGGAGGGAGTATAGCCATTACCCAGCCCCCCAGGCCAGTCTAAAACCTGGGGGGCTAATGCCTGGAGGGCTGATTAGGGAAGGTACTTCTTCAACAGTAGACTAAGTTTGTCGAGGGTGGACTGGGGGGCTTTGTCTAAGGGGGTGATGATGGCGTACTTGAGGGCCGAGTGGGCCTCCGAGGCCGGTGGGTTAGCGGCAACGCGATTGACTACCTCGCGAATCACCCGCTGGGCGTTGACGGCGTTCTTTTGCAGGTTGCCGATCACCATTTCGACGGTGACGCTGTCGTGGTCGGGGTGCCAGCAGTCGTAGTCGGTGACCAGGGCCAGGGTGGCATAGGCGATCTCGGCCTCGCGGGCCAGTTTGGCCTCGGGCAGGTTGGTCATGCCAATGATGGTGGCGCCCCAGCTGCGGTAGAGCTCTGACTCTGCCTTGGTGGAGAAGGCGGGGCCTTCCATACAGACGTAGGTACCGCCCCGGTGCAGGTCAACATCGGCGAGTTCGAGACTTTCGACGGCATCGGCGAGGACCTTGGCCAGGGCGGTACAGACGGGGTCGCCAAAGGTGATGTGGGCCACGAGCCCCTCCCCGAAGAAGGTAGAGACGCGATTGCGGGTGCGATCAATGAACTGGTCAGGCACCACCATGTCCAGGGGCTTGGCCGCCTCTTTGAGGGAGCCGACGGCGGAGGCGGAGATCAGGTACTCGACGCCGAGGGATTTCATGGCGTAGATGTTGGCCCGAAAGGGCAACTCGGTGGGCATCAGGGTGTGCCCTCGACCATGGCGGGCCAAAAAGGCGACGCGAGTGCCATCTAGAGTGCCGAGGATGATGGCGTCAGAGGGGCTGCCAAAGGGGGTGTCGATGCGGATTTCTTCGATGTCGGTGAGGGCTTCCATTTGATAGAGGCCGCTGCCGCCGATGATGCCAATCTGTGCCTGTGCCGCCATGGTAGTTACTGTTGAGTTGGACTGAATTATCATACCTGGGGCTGCTGTAACAGCCAGAGGGCGGTGGTGGTCATGCCGGAGTCGTCGGGGCGGACCAGCAGAAAGTGCAGGCCCTGGCTTTGGCGCTTGCGCTGCTCGAAGCGCTGCCCGGCGGCGGCTACGTCGGGGTCGCTAAAGGTGGTGATGACCCAGCGATCGCACAGTCCGGCCTCTAAAATTAGCCCATCCGGCTCTCCTCTCATAAAGCTTAGCCAGTCGGGGCGGTTAGATTGCACCCACTGGGCCAGCGCCATCGCCTGACGCCCGGCATCGATCACAATGCCAGGGATGGCGGTGGTACTGGCGAGCCCTAGGCGAGAGGGCATGAGATCTGGCGGCAGGTGGCGCAGGGGGATCGGTTCGTAGGGAAGGGTCTGCTCGAAGTCGTAGGCCGCCAGGGCGGTGAACCCCCAGGAATCGCCCCAGAGCTGCTCGGGCAAAGGTACCGGGGGCGGTGACTCTATATATAAGGGGTTGTAGGGAACGGGGAGGGCATTGGGCTGGCTGGGGTACCATTTGGCCCGCTGCTGGAGCCACTGGTGCAGCGTAGGGGTGTGGCGAGTCGGCTCAACGACAAGGCCTAGGGGTTCGCACCCGGTGGTGAGTAGCGATAGCGCCTGGGGCCGAAACACCTGAATTTTGTCGGGGGTGAGTTGGGCTTTTGCGAGGGCGATTTTCACTTGGTCGGTGACCCAGGCTTTGTTCACCGCCGGCTGGGGCGCAGTGGCCCCGTAGCTAAAGCTAAAGTCTTCACTGCACAGCAAAATTTCCCAGAGGGGTTCGCCGCGATCGCTGGCGAGGGGCGGGCGGTGCAGATCGGCCTGCCAAAGAGTCATAGGGTGGGGGGTGGATGGGTAGGGGGTGGATGGGTGGGGGCTGCTCAACCAGAACTTCTCCATTAGGTTAGGAGAACGCTCCCTTAACCATGCCATATGATGGATTTACCTAGGGCAGAGCAAGCACGGAGAACGACTGGTGAATCAGGTATTACGCATCAACCGAGCCACAACCTTTGTGCTCAGACCAGAGCCACCGTCGCAGCTGTCCACCAATGAGCAGGTGGCGATCGCAGCGGGCAGCAATTACCCCCTACAATCCTACGCCTACGCTGATATCAATGGCGGATTCAATGGCCATATTAAGGTGGCCCTGCGCGATCGCACCCTGAACGGCTTCAACACCTGGTTTGTACCCAGTAACGATGCCCAGGTGGAGGCCGACGGGGTGGTGGTGTATCCCCTCGAAGACCAGGAGAGCATGTCGGTGCTGTGGATTAACACCAGCACCCTGCTCAAGCGTCGCCCCCTCGACTCGACCTTGCTTGACCCCAGCGAAACCGTGGCGGTGCCCCGAGGGCGCACCTATACCCTGCAGTCCTACGCCTTTAGCGACAGCCAGGGCAACTTTAACAACCACATCAAGTTCGCCATTCGCAATTCCCAAGATTTTGTCAATGGGTTGAGCACCTGGTTTGTGTTTACCCCCCACGCCTTTGTCACCCTCGACGATGAGGTGGTGTATCCCCGCCCCGACCCCAATGCATTTATGCTCCGGGTGACGGCCAACACACTATTTAAGCGTCGCCCGGTCGATAGCAGCGAACTGGCCCCTAACGAACAGGCGCCCGCCTCACCGGGTACGGTGCTCACCCTAAGCAGCTACGCCTTTGCCGACGCCCAGGGGCCCTTCAATGGGCACATTCGCTTTGCCCTCAAGTACGTCAAAGACGATATCAATGGGTTTAATACCTGGTACGTGTACCAGGGCCATGCCCGCGTAGAACGAGCTGGGGTTGTGGTGTACCCACCCCCGGCACCACCGCCGCCACCCCAGTATGTGGGTCGGCCTTTTCGGCTGCCGGGCAATACCTCAACCTTCTACACCGACCAGCCGATTATCCCCGGCGGCAGCTTCACCTGGGGCGAAGCGACCAAGGATGCGACGCGGATTCCTGAAAACGAGACGATTGTGAACAACATCATCGGCCTGGCGCAAGCGCTACAGCCGGTGCGCGATCGCCTCAACCGGCCCTTTCAAATTAATTCCTGGTACCGCCCGCCCGCAATCAATGCGGCGGTAGGGGGAGCCTCCCGCAGTCAGCATCTGTCTGGTCGCGCCGCCGACATTCAGGTGCAGGGCATGAGCGGTCGCCAGGTGGCCAACGCGGTGATGCTCACCTGGCAGGGGGGCATTGGCATTTACAGCAACATTCCCAATATCATTCACCTGGACACCGGCCCCAGACGCACCTGGGGATTTTAGATTCCGGTTAAGCAAGTAGACCTAATTTATCTATAAGACGCATTTCAACTCCGCTCAATGCTCCATTCGCGGCTGGATAGAGCATTGAGCGGAGTCATTCGCGTTGTGTCTCCCGGAGGGAGAAAATCCAGCAATCTAAGCTAGGTTTAATTTAGCCCTCTTGCTTATCTCACCAGAGACTTAAGCTTATATATTTAAACCATAAAGTCTTCTGTTCAACAGAAACTCACCTGTAAGAAGAACTATGAATTCCTTAAGTGACGGCCATAAAGTTGGCCCTGATTTTTATGAGAAAAAATTTATTTTTAGCAAACAGTCTTTTTGTCGCCTTATTTTTTGGCTTAGATCCTGCTCAAGCAAGCCCTAAAAACTATTCATCCCTTGACTATTACTGCTATATGGTTCAACAGGATGGTGAAGTTAGGGATCTGGAATTAGTCTGCAACCCTAACGCTCTACAAGAAGCTGCTGAAAGAGCTGAAAGAGCTGAAGCTACGAGAGAAGCATATAATTCTGCCGTCAATCGTGGAGATCCTTTGTTCTGTAGTTTTCTTACGGAGAATACATCTGTCTCTGAGAATCCAAATACTAGCGACTATATTATTTCAGTACCTACGGTGTGCACAGCGATTCAAGATACTGAAGGAGTGAGCGTATGGATGCAGCTAAGAGTTGATGGAACAAGAATACTTGGTGAAACCACCGAGAGCGTGTCTCTTTTATTGTCAGGAGATAAATTCATTTTTGATGCTGAGTTTTTTGGGGAATTTGCGCCTTCCAGAGGAAATGTAAGCATCCTCTATCGAGTCAGATAGTAATTAGCTAAGCGAATATTTTCTGTAGGATAGTCAAAAAATCCACCGCTCAATATCATATACACCGAGCATGCCCATCAAGGTCAAGTAGATAACCCTCATTACCCAGCAAGGCATTACCATAAAAATTCGGGAGGATGGTCAGAAAGCTGTCAATATTCCACTACAAGCAGCCTTAATATTTAGCAAGTCAAGATTTCTAAACAGAGGGGTGTCGCAAGATTTTGCATTCTCTGGTTATCATAAAAGAGAGTTGAGTCTATCGAATTTAATTACATGGCAAAGCCCAAACATACCCAGGCCCACCTGTCGCGCACGGTGCCCAAGGATCAGTCTGAGTTTTTCAAAAAGCGCACCCGCGACTCGATGGAGTACTACATGGGGGCCAAGCTGCTCGAGGTGGGCGTCAACCCCAAAAACACCGTCTATCGCTGGCGCTCGGAGATTAAGGGAAGCCAAGAGGTGATTACCGTGAGCGCCTACTGGGGTGAGTCGCGGGAGAAGCTGGAGTCAGGGGAATAGACCCAACCCTTGGTCACCAGAGTTTCGCTACAACGATCGCCATCCTACCCCAGAGGATATTTACTGGCTGATAGAGGTCTCAAACTCTACGCTGGCCTACGATTTGGGGGAGAAGGCGGAGTACTACGCCCGAGCGCACATTCAAGAATACTGGGTGGTTGACATTCCTCACCAAATACTTTAGCTCCATCGTCAGCCCACAGGAAATGGCTATGCCGCCATTGAGGAAATCAAATCTGGAACGGTAAACCCCCTGAGTTTTCCCGACCTAGCCCTAGAAATACGTAGATTTTGGCCTTAATCAGCCAAGTTCAAGGCGGAGTCGGTGCGGGTAGGGTTGTGTAACTTTAGTTGGCTGATACTCGGACGCTGACTTCCTCGCGCTTGGCGGCGGGGGCGGCTAGGTGAGGCGCGATCGCCTGCATGGGGGCGATCGCATTAGCCGTGGCAGTGGTGGTGGTTTGGGAAGCTTCGGCGGCATCCATTTGGTCGCAGATGGCTTTGGAAAGGGCCATGGCACCGTAGATGCCCCCCAGGTAGAGAACCACATCAAACGCTCCAAAGTATAGATGAAACATTGATCCAATCCTCCTGGCTGCTTAAGGTTATGCCGATACTACCGCATCCATTAGCAGGGTTCCAAGCGGCGAAGATTACAACATCACAGCAACTTATGGGTTACAGGTTTATCTCTCGGGCGTATCGCGCTAGAAATTGTTGTATAAGTGTTGGCGAAGCTCGAAAAGAAGTTGACTGTAATCGAGCCATAGCATCATCAAACTTCAAAAGTCCTTCCGTTGCAGCTCTATACAAAACCCCAAGTAAGCCAGGGCAATCGCAGTTATTTTGTATAAATTGTACTTGACAGATAGACCTGCAAAGGGGGCTGCCTGTCACTAGACAATTCTGTTGAGATCCGGGATAGTACACCTAAATCGGCTAGTCCTATTTATTGGATGTGACCT
>JBGSNT010000079.1:0-16352 GCA_041739575.1 Nodosilinea sp.
TCTCTAGATGACCTGGCCTTAGCTGACCGTAGGGTCGTGGGCCACAAGGCATACACCCTGGGGCTGCTCGGTCAAAGCGGCCTGCCCGTTGCCCAGGGCTGGGTGATAACTTCCGCTGCCTGGCGCCACAGCCTAGCTCAAATGTCTTGGCCTGATTCTGACGGAGACCGCCTGGACACCGCCACCCAGGGTGGGGCCCAGCGGTTACAACGGATCAGCCAACTCTGGCAACGGTCCCTGTGCGATCTGCCGGCACTCTCCCTGTGCCCCGATGACTGGCCCAAGCCCGCTGAAACCAATGCCATCATCCCTGCGGCCTGGATGCTGCGAGTATCGCTGTGGATCGATGGGCCTGACGGCGAGGGGCTGGATCGGGCTGGCGAGGGCCTGCTGCCAGCCCAGATTGAGGCTGACCTGGGGAAATGCCCCCAGGTGCTACCGCAGTTTTGGAGTCAGGCCCTCACGGCCCGCTGCCTAGTCGTGTGGATGCTGCACTGCCAGCGACTGCAAGATCTGGGGCTGGCTACGCTGATTATGCCCCTGTACCCCGCTCTGGCATCGGGTACTATCACCCTGGCCCAGGGGCAGGTTACGGTGGCGGCGGTGGCGGGTCTGGGGTCGGCCCTCACCCAGGGGGAGGCAATTCCAGCCCGCTGCCGGGGAGCGCTGGGGACAATCGGTACAGCCGACTGGACGCCAGGATTTCAGGAGCGGTTTTACCAGCTGCTGCCCGCCTCAATGTATCTCCCGCCGCCGCAGACGATGGCCCAGCCTGTTCAGGCGGTGGGGCGCGATCGCCCAGAACTGTTGTCTCCCCTAACCCGGGCCCAACTGGCGGAGCTGGTCCAGGCTGCTGAGCAGGCCCAAGCGGTCTTGGGGGTAGAAGGGGTGCGGCTGGAATGGCTGCTCTATCCCAACGGCGCCGCCCAGGCACCTGCCCTCGTGATTACCCAGGCGGATGCCTGGCAGAACCCGGTCGCCCCAGCCACTGCCCCAGCCGCTGCTCCCGCTCGCCTAGCGCCCCGGACTCGGCCTCAGTCCCCGCTGCTGCCCTCAGCCAGTACCGTAGTGCGCGGCATTGGGGCCGCCGCTGGGCGCATCCAGGGGGTGGCGGTGGTGGCGGAACGCCCGCAGGATTTGCCGCGCCCCCTGCCGCCCGGCTGCGTGGTGGTGCTGCCGGATCTCCAGCCCGATGTGTTTTTACAGCTGCACGCGGCGGTTGGCATTGTCACTGAGCAGGGCGGGGCCACCTGCCACGCGGCCATTTTGGCTCGGGAAGTGGGGATTCCAGCGGTGGTGGGGGCACCCCAGGCGACCCATCTGCTGGAAAACGGCATGGTGCTCTGGCTCGACGGCGATCGCGGTGTGGTCTACGGTCTGACGGAGGACGATCTGGCCCACCGGGAGTTTTCGGCTGCCCTGGCCCAGTTTCAGCGGGCAGAGGCGGCGACTGGTCCTCTGTCAGCGCCGGACAGGGCTCGCTACCAGCGGCTGCAAACCCAGGTGATGGTCAACCTGAGTCAGCCGAGGCTGCTGTCTAGTCTTCCCCTGGAGCATGTCGCCGGCATTGGTCTGCTGCGGTCCGAGTGGCTGATGCTCGATATTTTAGACGGTCGCCACCCCTGGGACTGGGTTAACCGAGGCCAGGAAGCCGAGCTACAGAGCCGGATTGTGCAGCAGCTCGAACCCATCCTGGCGATTTTGGGGCCCAAGCCCCTGCGCTACCGTAGCCTCGATCTGCGATCGCACGAGTGGCAGGCCCTGGCAGGCAGTCCTCCGGTAGAGCCCAACCCTATGCTGGGCCTACGGGGCACCCTCAGCTACGACGTGGACGAGCGCCTATTTCAGGTGGAGCTGGCGGCCCTGGCCACCCTTCAGCGAGCCGGCCACACTAACCTGCAACTGATCCTGCCCTTTGTGCGCACCGTCGAAGAAGTGCTGGCCTGTCGCCCCTCCATCGAGCGGGCCGGCCTGACCGACCACGAGGGCTTTGCCCTGTGGATTATGGCCGAGGTGCCCTCGGTACTGTTTTTGCTGCCCGCCTACGCCCAGGCTGGGGTCAAAGGCATCGCCATTGGCTCCAACGACCTCACCCAGCTCCTGCTGGCGGTCGATCGCGATCAGCCGGTCATGGCCTCCGCCTACGACGAGCGGCATCCGGTGGTGCGCATGGCCCTCAGCCACCTGGTGCGAGAGGCCCGCCGCTGTGGGTTAACCTGCTCCATCTGCGGTCAGGCTCCGGTGCGCCATCCAGAACTGATTGCCGATTTGGTGGCCTGGGGCATCAACTCAATTTCGGTGGAGGCGGCGGCCCTGTCCTTTACCCTGGAGTCCGTCTGGCAGGCGGAGCAGGGGCAGCCGCCGGTGCCGTCCACCCCTGACTAAGCGCAGATTAAGCGATCGGCCCACTCCCCTCGGCCCCCCTAGACCCCAAAGATCACTGATAATAAGTAACGTTGTGCAGACCGTTTTTCCTATGTCTATTCCTACCAATCTCGCCACCCTAGACGGCGCACCCTTAGCCCCCGACGCCCTGGCTGACAAAGTCGTGCTGTTTGTGAATGTGGCCAGTAAGTGCGGCCTTACCCCCCAGTACAGCGGTCTAGTCGAGCTAGACCAGGCCTACGGCGATCGCGGCCTAGTGATTGTGGGCGTGCCCTGCAACCAATTTGGTCAGCAAGAACCCGGCAGCCCCGACGAGATTAAAGACTTCACCAAAACCAAGTATGACGTTGACTTTACCCTGCTCGAAAAGCAGGACGTCAACGGCGCTAACCGCAGCCCCCTCTACCAGTTCCTGGTCGGCGATGGCCCCGACATCGGCTGGAATTTTGGCAAATTTCTGGTCGGGCGCGACGGGGCGGTGGTTGCCCGTTTCGAGCCTCAAACCACCCCCAACGACCCTGGCCTCAAGGCCGCCATTGAAGCGGCCCTGGGCTAGTGACCTAACCCACCAGTACGCGCCTCAACACATCCTGGTGCATGAGGGCGCGGTCTACCCGCGACTTGATCTGCTCCGTCGATAGGGGATCGCCGTTGGCATAGACCTCCAGCCAGGCCCTGGTGATCTGCTCTGGGTTATCTGGCCAACGGTGGTTCGCCGCCTGGGGGTTGAGATCAAACCCAGGCAAACTTAGGTCAGTCATCAGGTGGCTGACCTTGGGATCGTAGCTGAGGCCAAAGCATCGGCAGCCCTCGGCGGCGGCCATGATCAGCGCGTGTAGGCGCATGCCCACGGTCATCTCTACGCCGCGAAACAGCCCCTTGAGCTGGTGCGGATCGCTGAGGGTGTAGATGTGGCTGGGGCCAGGCAGCCGAGGCTGAATGTATTCGGCAATGGGTAGGTCTTTGCTTGGCTGAAAGGGTACCAGAAGCAGACAGGTTTGGGTGGCCTTTTGAAACGACGCCAGGGCTTGGGTGAACTGATCTAGGCGGGTCTCGGTCAGCCAGGCATGGGGCCGCAGGGCCACCGCCACGCGGGGGGCGGGCAGCTCCCAGAGTCCGTCCACTGGGGTGGCGTCTAGGGCCCACACCGGATCCGGGGCCTGAATGCCGGGCACTTGCCAGCGGGCCAACCAGGCCGCAGACCCATTGTCACGCACGCTGACGGCGTTGCAGTGGCCTAGGGCATAACGCCCCAAGCCCTGGCTCAGGGGATGGTTGAGGGGGCCAATACCCTGGCCCCAGGCCAAGGTCCTGAGCCCTAACCACTGGGCCAGCACCATGAGGCCGCCGTAGTAAACCGGATTTTGCAAACTGGTGGCGTCTTGCAGTAGGCTACCGCCACCCCAGATGAAGGCGTCAGCGCCCCGCAGGGTGTGGATGACCTCCCTCAGGGATTTGCGGGGTACCGCCTCGACGCCATAGCGTTGGGCTGTTTCGGCAGGGTTGCCCGACAGTACCACGGGGTTCACCGTGGGGGGGAGCATTTGCAGCAGGGTGGCGAGTAGGGCTTCATCGCCGCCGTTGCCCATGCCGTAGTAGCCGCACAAAACCGCTCGCATGCTCACCTGTCTAGCCCTAAACCGCTATACGCCATACACCGACATCTCTACAATAGAGGCTGTTGTTACGCTCTGAACTCCATGCACGCCCTATCCCTACCCACCTGGATGATTCATATCTCGAGCGTGCTGGAGTGGATGGTGGCGATGTGGTTTATCTGGCAGTTCGCCACGGTGACTCAGCGACCCGTGTGGCGGTGGCTGGCTATCGGTATGTTTCCGGCCCTGGTCAGCGCCATGGCGGCCTGCACCTGGCACCTGTTTGATAACGCCCCCGGCCTAGCCTGGTTGGTGACGCTCCAAGCGGCCATGACGGTGGTGGGCAACGGCACCCTATGTCTATCCGCCTGGTGGATTTGGCGCCAGGGGCAGGTGTCGCCAGAAAGCTAACCCCAGCCAGCAAAGAACCTACCTCCCTTCTCCCCCTCTCTCTTTCCTTCTCCCTCATCCTCTCTATTCCCATGCTCGACAAAAACACCCTCTTCGCAGTCTCCCTCTTTCCCTACCTGGGGTTTTTGTGGTTCATGACCCGAACGAAGGAAACGCCCCGGCTGGCGCTGATCGGGTTCTATGCACTGCTGGTCTTTGTGGCGGTAACTATTCCGGCGGGGATTTACGCCAAGGTGGGCCTGGGGGAAGAGTTGGCTAATGTCGACTGGCTTCACGGTGGGGCCGAGTCGTTTTTAACCCTGTCGAATATTTTTGTGGTGCTGGGGTTTCGCCAGGCGGTGGTGCAGCACCGGGCCAGTTCCAGCGTTGAAGAAAAGAGCCAAAACATCGCCTGATACCAATTCTGCGACAGCGAACTGCGGCAGGAATATCCCGCCGAAATCCCCCGCTTTTCAACCGGCAGAGTTGGTCTGGGCCGATGCCCGATAGCTTGGCACAGGTTGACTGACTCGGCGGCGGCTAGAGGGCGCGCGCAACCGTTGATTCCAAGGGATAACCTCAACCCTGTCCCTATGATCATTGCAGGGGCCGGGCAATTGCCAGCCCTGGTTGTAGGCGTACTCGATTTAAAGCGAATTTCCCAAAGTGCCCTGCGCCCTAGTTGGGCACAATTTCGGTGACGACGCGACCGCCGTCGACCACAATAGTCTGGTCATTGAGGCGACCGACGGCGCGGGAGCCGTTGAGGTTAATGGTGGGGTTAACCTGGCGATAGTTGACAGCGCCCTCGGCCACCAGGGTTTGGGTATTGACGTTCCAGTTGAGGCGATCGCTGGCCATGCGAGCCTGATTGTTCTCCCCCACCGCTACCACCTCTTCAGAGAGAAAAATCTGCTGCTGGGCCAGGTCCATGCGACCCTGGCGGGCGGTGACGCGAATACTGTTTTTGGGGTCGATCAGGGTGAGGGGTTGATTGACGGTGACCTGCTCTTCTTCGACCTGCCAGTCTAGGGCTTCGCTGGTCATATTCAGCGGCAGCTCGAGCATCTGCATGGCTACCTGTCGGCGCAGGGTAACCAACTTGTTGGCCAAGTTGACGGAGCCCTGCTGCCCCACCACCACATCGGTGATGGCGTTTTGCTTAAACTGCTCCACCCGCAAAGGCTGGTCGCTCTCGATGCGTTCATCGGCCCAAAACCAGACTAGTTTCTGGGCCTGGAGCTTGAGCCAGGGTTCTGTTTGGGGGTCGGCCACTACGGTGTTGGCCACCACGTTGCCCTCGAGTTCCATGCGGTTTTCTCGGTTAAACACCCGCGCTTCGTTGGCGGTGGCCCGCAGCTGGGGGTGAGTGCCGGTGATTTGGTCACGCATAATTAGCACGTCATCCTGGGGCCGCCACTCCATTTCGTTGCCGCGCAAAATGGAACCATTCTTAACCCCAGTGGCGACGATGTTGCCCCGCAGCAGAATAACGCTGCCGTTCTCGCGCACCTCTCCGGTTTCGGCCACCACGTCGTAGATGACTTCGCCATCCTGAAATAGCTCGCCATCGGGACGGGTAATCAGAGCCACCTGCTGATTAGAGCTATAGGTGACCTCATCGCCCTTGACCCGCCAGAGTAGCTGCCCCTGCTCGTCGGGCTGTTCTAGGGTGACATCCCGCAGGGTCAGACCGGGTTCTGGGTCAGGGGTGGTAGGAGCCTCGTCGACATTCCTGCCGGGGCCAGGGCCCCATAGGCTGTAGAGCCCCAGCACCAGGACTGCGATCGCCCCGCCGCCAATCATCATTGGTCGCCACTTTGCCATCCCGCTGTGCCTGTGCCTGTGCCTGTGCTCGCTATTCGCTGACCCCTATGTTCTCTTGGGGCACTTCTTCCGGGGATGCCACGTTAGACAGCGGCCGGTAGGTATAGCTGTGGCTATTAGACCCGCGGGGGAGCTTTCTAATATCGTCCTTCACGCCTTCGAGGTCGATGTAGCGATCGGCCACGTTGATCAGGCTATCGCTGGTCATAGAGCGTAGGCTGACTACCTCTATCCGCGCCCCCCGATAGCTGGCGGCGTCGGCGGCGTAGGCCAAATCGCCATCGCCGCTGACCAGGACTGCGGTGTCGTAGTAGTTGACCAGGGCTACTAGGTCGACGGCAATCTCTACATCTAAATTCGCTTTTTTAGAGCCATCGGGTAGCTGCACCAGGTCTTTGGCGATCACCCGGTAACCGTTGCGGCGCATCCACAGCAAAAATCCCTGCTGCTTTTCATTGGTGCGGTCTACGCCGGTGTAGAAAAAGGAGCGAAATAACCTGGATCCAGCGGTGAGTTTACACAGCAGCTTGGTGTAGTCAATTTCAATGCCCAGCTGTAGCGCGGCATAGAACAGGTTCGAGCCATCGATAAAAATGGCTACGCGGCCCCGGTTATCGAGCACCTGCTCGGGGGTGAAAATGGCATCTTCACTAACTGGAGAGTGGCTGTGGTTGTCTAACATGGTTAGGTATAGGTGAATTTAATAGGGCTTGAAACAAATGATCAGGAAGGAGCAGTAAAGGGGTCTAGACAACGGCTTCTGGCAGTTCCAGCCGCTGGAATACAGGCGCAGCATCTCCTAGAAGCTGCGCTGGGGGCAAGTAACCCCAGCCAGCATGGTCAGCATAGGGCAGCTGTTGACCAATGGCTCTGTCGTTAAAGTCAGCGGCAAAACCGAGCTGGGCGTAGATCTGGTTGCTGATACCAGGAATCACGGGGGACAGCAGGTAGGCCGCCAGGCGCACCGATTCCAGTACGGCGTAGAGCACGGCTTCGGTTTCGGCTTGTTTCCCCTGTTTGTAGAGGCTCCAAGGGGCTTGTTCATCTAGAAACTTATTGCTGGCCTGCACCAGGGTCAAAATGCTGGCGCAAGCCTGACTAAAGGCTAAATGGCTGTAGGCGTCGGCGGCAATGCTCGCCAATGACTCCCCGATCGATCGCAGGGCGTGGTCAGGAGGAAGGGTTTGTGGATTGATGTCAGGTACCCTACCTCCACAATAGCGCGCTGCCATCTTGATGGTGCGATTGAGTAGGTTGCCCAGGTCGTTGGCCAGATCGGCATTCAGCCCATTGATAAAGCGGGTTTCGTTGAAGTCGCCGTCCTTGCCAAACTCAATTTCGCGCATAAAGTAGTAGCGCACGGCGTCGGCCCCATACTGCTGGACGAGAGCCACCGGATCGAGGGTATTGCCCTGGCTTTTGCCCATTTTTTGCCCATCCTTGGTCAAAAAGCCGTGGCCATACACTCGCTCGGGCATCGGCAGCCCCGCCGACATCAACATAGCCGGCCAGTACACAGCGTGAAAGCGCAGAATATCTTTGCCGATTAGGTGGGTGTTGATGGGCCACCAGTGGGCGGTGGCTTTCTCGAGGCTAGGGGGCTCGCTGGGGTCTTGCAGGGCGGTGATATAGCCCAACAGCGCATCAAACCACACGTAGAGGGTGTGTTCGGGGTCAGTGGGCACCGGGAAACCCCAGTCGAGGTTTATGCGCGAAATGGAGAAGTCTTGCAGACCTCTCTTAACAAAGCTCAATACCTCGTTGCGGCGGGTCTCGGGCTGAATAAAGCTGGGGCGATCGCTATAGAGCTGTTCCAGCTTCTCCTGGTATTTCGACAGCTTAAAGAAATAGTTTGATTCATCCCGCCACTCCACGGGCTTGTTGGTGTGAATGGGGCAGTGGTGATTGGGTAGCAGGTCACGCTCTTCTTTGAACTCTTCGCAGGAGACGCAGTACCAGCCCTGCTGCTGCCCCTGGTAGATATCCCCCCGCTCCCACACTCGCTGAAAAAACTCGTTAACAATTACGTTATGGCGGTCAGCAGTGGTGCGAATGAAGCGATCGCACTGAATGTTCAACAATCCCCACAGCCGCTCAAACCCTGCCGCAAACTCGTCGCAGTGGGCCTGGGGCGATACCCCTCGCTCCTCAGCGGTGCGCTGAATCTTTTGGCCGTGTTCGTCGGTGCCGGTAATCATCAACACGGGATGGCCCATGAGACGATAAAACCGGGCTACTACGTCGGCGGCAATGGTGGTGTAGGCGCTGCCAATGTGGGGTAAACCATTGACATAGTAGAGCGGGGTCGTAATGGCGAAGCGGGGTTTATCGGTAGGGGATAAAGTCATATACCTAGGGAAGCAACCATGTCCCCCGTGGGTCTGGTCAATAACGGCAGATTTTTAATGATTGGCAGCAAATGAGTGAGAAGAACGCCCAAACGCCCCGTCCAGCCGCCAATCCCGGCAACTTCTTAAGAATAGCAGTGCCAGGGTTAAGCTCAACGGTGACGATCCCTGAACCTAAGGATTAAAGAGTAGCCTAGGTCACTAAGTTAGGGTTTCTTGAAGACGCCCTAGAAGATTTAAGTATCTCAACCCGTGAACAGCGCCCCCTAGCGGCCCAGGCAAGTGACTCTTTGTGGTGGACTAATCATCTAGCAACCCCACGCGACTCGGTGGCCAAAATCGCACTACTGCCTTACCGATGATGTTTTCTTCGGGCAAAAATCCCCAGGCGTGACCGTCGTAGCTGCTGTTGCGGTTGTCGCCCAGCACCAGATAGGAGGCATCAGGAACTTCTTCTGGCCCCCAATTGTAGTCCGGAGCGGCTTTAATGTAGGGCTCAGTTAGCACTTCGCCGTTGCGCATCACCTTGCCGTCGCGCACTTCAACCACGTCTCCCGGTAGGCCAATAATACGCTTGATAAAGGCGTCTCGTCGCTGACCGGGGGGGGTTAGGCTGGCTGGGGGCCAGAATACGACAATATCTTCATGCTCGGGGGAGCTAAAGTTATAGCTAATTTTTTCGATCACTAGGCGATCGTTGACCTGTAGGGTGGGCTCCATAGAGCCCGAGGGAATGTAACGCGCCTCGGCCACAAAATGTCGAACGCCCAGGGCCAACACGATGCTCAACCCGATGGTCTGTAGCCCCTCTACCCAAGGATTAGGTTGGGGCGCTGGCTTGTTTTGCGCTGGGACAGGGTTGAGGGCAGAGTCAGGCGGTAGCGAAGACTTATTAGACTGGTCGGTCACAGGTGCGTCCCCGAGAATATTCGACAGAGCTTGCTTGGGCAGCCCCAAGGGCACTGCAATAGTCAAATCACACCCACTGAAGCTGTCCTAGTGTAGTCGATCTGTTTGGCAAGCAACTGAGCTTTGTAGACGGTTACTGATGTGGAGGGTGGGGGCTAGGGGAGCAGGGGAGCACGAGGGAGTGGGAGTGGGAGTGGGGGAGGCAGGTTGTATGGGGATGGCTGTGGGGTTGGGA
Source organism: Nodosilinea sp. (assembly GCA_041739575.1). Classification (GTDB taxonomy): domain Bacteria; phylum Cyanobacteriota; class Cyanobacteriia; order Phormidesmidales; family Phormidesmidaceae; genus Nodosilinea. The sequence goes on from JBGSNT010000079.1 coordinate 9,693, forward strand.
GGTTGGGAGGAGGAGCCGCTTACCCAGCCCGCTGCTGGGACGATGGCCCCTAGGGATGGTCTTTGACTAGAGCCTCAGACCACAGGCCCTTGGCTTCGAGCCAGGGGCGACTGTAAATGCGCGACTGGTAGCGGGAGCCGCCGTCACACAGCACCGTCACAATGGTATGGCCAGGCCCCATCTGATGGGCCATCTGCACCGCCGCCGCCACGTTAATTCCCACGGACCCCCCCATGAATAACCCGTCTCTGTAGAGCAGTTGATAGATGGTTTGCAGGGCCTCAGGGTCCGGGATTTGAAGCGCATCGTCAATGGGGACCCCTGCCATATTGGCGGTAATGCGGCTGTTGCCAATGCCTTCGGTAATGGAGTTACCTTCGATTTTGACTTCACCGGTTTTGATGTAGCTGTAGAGGCCGCTACCCATGGGGTCGGCCACCACGCAGCGAATGTTGGCGTTTTGCTCCTTGAGAAACATTGCTGTGCCCGCGTAGGTGCCCCCGGTGCCCGTAGCCGCTACCCAGCCGTCGACGTTGCCCTCGGTCTGGGTCCAGATCTCTGGGCCAGTGGTTTCATAGTGGGCCTGGCGGTTGGCTAAGTTATCAAATTGGTTAGCCCAGATGGCGTTGTCGAGTTCTTCGGCCAGGCGGCCCGACACCTTCACGTAGTTGTTGGGGTCGCGGTAGGGAACGGCCGGTACGGTGCGCACCTCTGCCCCCAGGGTGCGCAGTAAATCAATTTTCTCTTGGGACTGGGTGTCGGGGATGACGATTAAGCAGCGGTAGCCCTTGGCGTTGCAGATGTGGGCCAGGCCAATGCCAGTGTTGCCCGCGGTGCCTTCTACCACGGTACCGCCCGGTTTCAGCAAACCCTTGGCTTCGGCATCTTGAATGATGTACAGGGCGGCCCGGTCTTTGACCGACCCGCCGGGGTTAAGAAATTCGGCTTTGCCCAGAATGTTGCAGCCGGTGGCCTCGCTGACGCTGTTGAGACGAATCAGGGGCGTATTGCCCACCGTAGCGACAAAACCGTGTTTGATATCCATACCTTTCGGAACCGTTGACAACCGTCTGCTGCGCCAGAGCCCTGACCCAGATCACTTATTCATCCTACGGTAGAAACGGCGGGCTTCTCGGCTAGAATCGTGGTGCTTTCTGCGGTTTCTCGGCCCAATTTCGGCGCGATCCGTCCCGGAGTTGTGAAAGCCGACCCAGAGGCCTAACGCCCCCTGCTGCATGCCATGAAAACCCTGGAAGCGCTGATTTTTGATGTGGATGGTACCCTGGCCGAAACGGAGCGCGATGGCCACCGGGTTGCTTTTAACCAGTCCTTTGAGGAATTTGGTCTGCCCTGGCACTGGCCTGTGGGTCTCTATGGGCAGCTGCTGCGGGTGGCCGGGGGCAAGGAGCGGATTCGCCACTACATCCACCGCTATCAGCCGAAATTTCAGGCCGAGGCGGAAGATGATCTGGTGATCGCCCTGCACCAGGCCAAAACGCGACATTTTCAAACCCTGGTGGAGAGCAATGTGATTCCCCTGCGGCCTGGGGTGCGGCGGCTGATCGAGACGGCCCGACGGGAGGGGGTGCGGCTGGCGATCGCCACCACCAGCGCTAAAGACAGCGTCATTCCACTGCTAGAGCACCTGCTGGGGCCAGCGTCGCCCACCTGGTTTGAGGTGATTGCCGCCGGTGACATGGTGCCCGCCAAAAAACCCGCCCCGGATATCTATGAGCTGGCCGTCGGTGCCATGGGGCTTTGCCCCGCTAACTGTGTGGCGATCGAAGACAGCCAGCAGGGCCTGGAGGCCGCCACCGCTGCGGGTCTTACTACCGTCGTCACCGTCAACGACTACACCCGCAAGCAGGCCCTCGCCAATGCACGCCTGGTGATTAGTCACCTGGGCGAACCCAATCTGCCCTTTGAAGTACTCCAGGGCGACGCCGCCAACGCCTATTACTTTTCCCTTGACCTGGCCCAGAACCTCCTAACTCCGTAGTGCTCTGCGGCGTCAGTTTGAATGCTATCTCTATTAGGCTAGGTGCCCCATCTACCCCCAACTCCACCATCATTACCCTTCACCTCCATACCCTTTACCATGTCCCTCTCCCATCGCCTCTGGCACGCTAACCAAGACCTAGCGATCGCCTGCCTGCACCATCCCTTCGTCCAGGGCATCGGCGACGGCAGTCTACCCGTGGAGCAGTTTGCTTACTATGTGGGGCAAGATGCCTTTTTTCTCGAGGCCTTTGCCCGCGCCTACAGCATCGCCGCCGCCAAGGCGCCTACCTGGGAGTCGTTTCAAGTTTTCCATCAGCTAGCGGACGGCGTGCTGGCCGAGCTAACTCTCCACGGCAGCTACGCCCAAGGGTGGGGGGTAGACCTGACCACCGTCATCCCTGGTGCCGCCACCCGGCGCTATACAGACTTCTTGCTCAGCACCGCCTGGGGACAAGCGTCCGGCGCTACTGCGGTAGCCATGGCCCCCTGCATGCGACTCTATGCCTTTTTGGGCCAGTCCCTGGCGCAGCTCGATCCGCCGACCCACCGCTACCGCCCCTGGATCGACACCTACAGCAGCAACCAGTTTGAACCCCTAGCCGCTCAGCTCGAAGCGTTGATGGATGCCCAGGCCGCGGATAGCCCCAGCAACCACAGCACCTACCGCTACGCCATGGACTGTGAACTCGCCTTTTTTGAAGCCGCCTGGCAGGGAGCCTCCTAAACCCTACCTAGGCTTACCGAACCTAATCTGGCCAATGCTTCCATAACGTTCCATAACGTTTAGTTTTGTCCTCAGGCCACGGTCGGGCTGAAGCAGTATGGTGGATGAGTAAGGGTTATTAATCGTCGGGAGATTTTAGCCCTGCTATTAAGCCTAGAACGATTGGTGTTTTAGGAATGCTTTAAACCCCAATCGCTTTCCGGTTCTAGTGGCTGCAGACATGAGCAAAGTCGCAGGCATGCACCGGGCATGAGTGAATGAAAATTGAGCATAAATCCATGCAAACAAATTGTCTGCCAGATTATTTGATTGTTGGTAGTGGCCTATCGGCGCTGGTGTTTGGTGCCTTGATGGCCAAGTCGGGGAAAGTGGTCAGAGTCCTCGAGGCCCATGAGTATCCGGGTGGGTTTGGGCATACCTTTACGATGGCCAAGCAATACCACTTTAATGCCCAACTACACTATGTTTGGGACTGTGGTGAAGGTCACACCGTAAACCGAGTTTTAAAGACCCTAGGACTCGACCAATCGGTTACCTTTGAGCGCTACGATCCCAATGGATTTGATCACATGCGGATGCCTGGCTATGCCCTGGATATTCCTGCCAAGGCGGAGCAACTGGCTCAGCGCCTGACGGCTCTATTCCCAGACCATAGCCCGTCCATTCAGCGATTTATTCAGGAAGTTGAAACGGTGAGCACGGGCTTAAAATGCCTGTCACCCCCGCTGCGGCCCCGGTTGATTTTAAGGCACCTACCGGCGGCATTGACGGCCCTGCGCCACTACCGCAGCACGCTCCAGGACGTGTTTGACCAATTTGCCTTGCCCCAGGCGGCCCAGACCCTGCTGGCCCTGCAGTGGCCAGACTTTTTGCTGCCGCCCGATCGGCTATCGTTCTACGCCTGGGTGATTTTGTTTACGGGCTATCAGGAGGGGGCGTTTTACCCAACCCAGCATTTTGAGCAGGTGATTAGGTCGCTGGTGGGCATCATTGAAGCCCACGGCGGTGAGGTGCTGACCAATAGGGAGGTGACGGAGTTTTTGGTGGAGGGCAAAACGGTGCGGGGAGTTAGGGCGATCGATCGCACTACCCATGCCGCCCACGAGTTTTTGGGCCAAACGATTATCTGTAATATTGACCCCAAAAAGGCCGCCGCCATGATTGGCCTAGAGAAATTTTCTCGGCGGGTCAGGCAGCGGCTGAATTATGACTATTCGCCCTCTAACTTTATGGCCTACTGCGTCGTCAAAGGCTTAGATCTGCGGGACTATGGCTTTGGCCCTTGGAATACCTTTCACAGCGAAGGAGCCGATCTGAATCAGGCCTTTGCCCGCATGTACGATGGGCATGATTACTCCCAGCCTAGCTTTGCCATCACGACGCCGACCCTGCTGACGGAGGCGAAGCGCGACTGCCCGGAGGATTGTCAGATCATTGAGTTTCTGACCGTGGCTGATTACGACTACTTTAACCAGCTTCGCCATAGCGATCGCAAAGCCTATAACCGCAAGAAAGAGGCCATTTTAGACAGTATTCTCGACATTGTTGAACAGCGCTATATTCCAGATATTCGCAAGCATTTAGTATTTAAGATTACCGGCAGCCCCACCACCAATGAGCGCTTTTGCTGGTGCCCCAGGGGAAATTCCTACGGTTCTAGCCTGACCCCTAAAAATATGGGGCTAGGCCGCCTCAATCACCATACTTCTCTGAAGCATTTTTACTTCTGTAATGCCTCTTCCGGCTATCCGGGGTTTGCCCCTACCTTCTGGACTGGAGCTGTGCTGTACCAGCGGTTGTCGGGCGATCCCTTGGTGACAGCGGGGGGGCCTCCGAGGACAGTGGCTGGGGTCGGGGAGAGTGGGCCATGAAGCTGGCCATCATTGGGGGCGGGGCCAGCGGCATGGTGGCGGCCTATCGGCTCGATCGCCTGGGGCATGAGGTGACGGTTTATGAACGTCAGCCGGTTTTGGGCGGCCATATTCGCACCCTAAACCAGAATGTTTTTTCGTCCGCCGATTGCCCTGAACGCCTGGAAATGGGGGTCTTGGAGTTTCCGGTCGAGTTTAAGAATTTTCTTCAGCTGATGGTGGAGCTAGAGGTACCTCTGGAGCCGGTGGCGGTGGGGTCGGGGCTGTTCTTTCGCGATGGTCATCACTTTCTCTCCCGCACCCTGATTGAGCAAAATTTGCACGGGCTAGAGAAGTGGCGCGAAATTTTGCACATCGACAGTCTCTACGCTCGCTCGGTGGGGCTTTGGCTGAAGACCCATCTCGCCTCCCTAGGCAGCCTCCACGGTCAGGCTTTGGCGGAATATTTGGCTACGGAGTCGCCCCAGGCCACCTGGGTGAAGCTGCTGACCATGTACAGCTACTCCATGGCCTACGAGACCATCGACGGCTTCCCCGCAGAGTTGGCCATTCCAGCCCTGCGTCGCTACGTGTTTAGCCACTGGGTGCGCATTCAGGGCGGGGTCTATTCCTATATCGAAAAAATTCTGGCCCGGTTTTCGGGACAGGTGTCTCTCAATACCGATATCCTGGCGATTCATCGATCGCCGCAGGGGGTTCAGATCAAGGGCGTCAGCTCGGGCAACGGCCCCTTTGAGCGGCGGTTTGACCGGGTTATTTTAGCAACGCCGCCGGATCAGGTGTTGCGGCTGCTGGCCGACCCCCACCCGGAGGAGGTGCGTCGGTTCCAGGCCTGGCGGCCCAACCATGTCACCACCCTGCTGCACTGCGATCGCCGCCTCTACCAGCCCTACCCCCTTAAGCACGGCTCTGAGTTTGATTTTTTTCAAACCCCGACCGGCTGGGGCTACAACGCCTACCTCAATCAGCTCTGTGGCGTCGCGTCGGATCGGGCTTACTATCTGGCCTTTAACCTCGAGGATGAGATCGCGCCCGAGCAGATTGTCCACCGGCAGTCGCATCACACGCCGTTCTACACCGTAGAGGCTAGCCAGTGGCGAGATGAGGTGCTGGCGACCAATGGCGAAAACAATACTTACCATGTCGGGGCCTACCTGGGTGACGGGCTCCACGAAGGGGCGGTGACCTCAGCGCTAGGGGTGGCGGAGGCGATTGGGTCAGCCCAACCAGGGGCAACGTCGCCGTCACGGCTGCGGTCAACCGCCGGGCAACGGCCTTGAGCAAGGATAATGTCTGCCTCGCGAGGCGGGGATGGTGCTAGATCGGCTGGGTAAGGACTGGTTCATCGGGATCCCAGCTGGTCGGATCGAGGAGGTGGCGAACCTGGGCATCGGTGGTTTGGGAAAAGTCGGCGTACCAGTACCCGATCGCATTGAGCGCTGGGGGCCTGGCCACGCACACCAGCTCATCCACCTCCAGTCTGAGGTCGTCACAGATGGAGGGGGCGGCGACCGGCACCGCCACGACTAGCTTGGCGGGTTCCTGGGGATCAATGACTGAGATGGCCGCCCGCATACTCGCGCCGGTGGCAATGCCGTCGTCGACTAAAATCACGATCCGATCGCAGATTGCTGGCGGGGGGCGATCGCCCCGATACAGGCGATCGCGACGCTGCAATTCCTTCAGTTCTCGGGCTGTGACGGCGTCGATGGTTTGCTCCGTGAGACCTAAGCCGCTAATCACGTCGTAATTGAACACCCGCACCCCGCCCACGGCGATCGCCCCCAGGGCGAGTTCTGGGCGATCGGGCACCCCCAGCTTGCGCACTAGGCAAACATCTAGGGGGGCGTTTAGCGCCCTGGCCACCTCGTAGGCCACGGGCACCCCCCCCCGAGGCAGCCCGAGCACCAGCACATCGGGGCGATTCGCGTAGCGCCTCAGCCGCGCCGCTAGTTGTTGTCCGGCGTCGGTGCGGTCTTGAAATAGAGCCTCTTGGCCGATGACATTGAGCATTGATCACCTCTTGGGCTGGGTGGAGGGTTGGGATGCGATCGCATCCCAACC
>JBGSNT010000082.1:0-19033 GCA_041739575.1 Nodosilinea sp.
ACACCGCTATCTCGCCAAAGAAATCGGTCAACTCAGGGCATGGAGGGTTGCTCACTGGCGGGCGGCGATGGGCGTTCCGGCAGGGGCCTAACCAAAAGGCACTATCCAGCCCTTGCTGACTTTTTCAGCAAACCCTAGGTAACCCTTCCCCTAAATGCCCCTATGGTTTCGCCCATGCCTCAATTGACAGTACCAGCCTTGACGGTGTCTCGCTGGTTGCAAGTCGCCACCCTGGGTTTGGCCCTGGGACTAGTGGCCGGTTGCGACAACTATCCCGCCACGGGTGAGGCCGTCACCACGGGCACCTACGAAGCCACCGCCACCGTCACCCAAACCTGGCAGGTCGAGTACGCCCGCAGCTTCGATCGCCGCCAAACCATCCACCAGGAGACCTTTGAGTCTAATTCCTTGGTAAACCGCAATGGGGTGCGGCCCGAGGGGGCTGCCACCGGCCCCGACGACGAGGGGCTGTACTGGCCACCCCACCCCCCTCGACCAACCGCCGCTGAGCTCGACGCCCCCCAGCGCGAGCCGATCGAGCAGCGCACCACCCCCGCCCTGCACCGGGATGTCACCTATGCCCTAACCTTTGACTACAACGGCCAGCGGCGCACCCTGCCCACCAGCCGCAGCGTCTACATCGAAGCCTCCCAGGCCTTTGCCGAACAGCAGGCCCTGGAGGTTGTTTTTGGCCCCGGCGAGCAGAGTGTTGGGGCCGCCCGCCGCATCGCTAGCTTTGATCGCTGAACAATCTCTAGTTTTAGGACTATTCTGGCAACGAAAAGACCTGAGGATCTTGCTTCCCCTCAAGGGCGCAGGCCCTGCGCCCCTACCTTTGGCTATCTTCTTTCCCAGAAACTCCCTCAGGCCCATGGGGGCAGGATCAGCAGGTCATTGACCCCACGGCTGAGGGGCCAGCAATCGGGGAAGGTGACCTTGGCGTAATCTTCGCGCCCCTCTGAGAGGGCGATCGCATAGGCGGCCTCAAACACCTCAGCCAAATCGCCTCGCAAGCTGGGAGATTCGGCACTTCCCCGGTGGGGAAAGCCAGGCGCTATCTTTCAGACCAGGCTTTAGTCAGGCCCGGCCTAGTACCGAATGCGCGGGTCAATGTAGGCATTCAAAATGTCGATGGCAATGCTGATAACGGCCACAATCATGGCAAAAAACACCATCAGTCCCTGAACTACCGGGTAGTCGCGCTGGGAGATAGCCTCGTAGAGTCGATTGGCTAGCCCCGGCCAGGAAAAGGTGACCTCGGTCAGCACCGCGCCCCCCAGCATAGAGGCAAAGGTCAGCCCCAGGATGGTGATCACCGGAATCATGGCGTTTTTTAAGGCATGCACCAGCACAATGCGCCGTTCTGGAATGCCCCGAGCCCTTGCCGCTTCGACATAGTCTGCCGCCAGGGTCTGCTTCAGGTTGACCCGCACCATACGCTCAAACACCCCGCTAATGAGAATGCCGAGGGTGAGGCTGGGCAAGGCTAGATAGTAAAGCGTGGTGAAAAATGCGCCAATATCCAGGGACAGCAGGCTGTCGAGCAGGTAGAGCCCCGTCGGCCCTGCAGGAGGAGTGGCCCGCAGGGGGTAGCGGGTGCCAATGGGAAACCACCGCAGCTGCACCGCAAAAATGAGCTGCAAAATCATGCCAAACCAGTACATCGGGATGGCATAGGTAATGATGCCAAACAGCCGCCCTCCGGCATCCAAGGCCGAGTTGGGCCGCGACGCTGCCAGGGCACCTACCCCCAGGCCCACCGTCGTAGCTACCCCCATTCCACACACCGTCAGCTCCACCGTGGCGGGAAAGTGGGCGCCAATGATCTGCCACACCGTTTGCCCCTGGGTGGCTAGGGATGAGCCCAGGTCCAGCCGCAGCAGGTTACCCAGGTAGGTGAGGTATTGAACGATCAGGGGTTGGTCGAGGCCGAGCTGCGATCGCAGCAGATCCTTAGCCGCGTCCGGAGCCCGCGCCCCCAGCAGCGCATCCACCGGGTCGCCAGGGGTAGCTCGCAGCAGAAGAAACACCACCGTGGTGATGGTCAAAATCATCAGCGGGGCCAGCAGCAGCCGAGTCAGGATGTAGTAGCGTAGGGCCGCGGAACGGGAGGACATGGGGGGATGGGGAAGGGAAGGAGGGTGAGAGCGATGAGGGGGGGATGCATTAATTCAAAATTCAAAATATCCCCTGTTGGCTTCACTCTCGAACCATCTTCCACAGCAAGAACTGCTGGGTCGGCTCAATGCCAACGCCATCTACCCCGTCCTGGGCAAAGACGTAGTCTTTGTTTTGCCACAGGGGCACGTAGGGCACATCGTCAACCATCATCTGCTGTAGATCGGCGATCACCTGTTGGCGGATAGCGGGGTCCTGTTCGGCCTGCTGCTTGGCCACCAGTTCGTTGGCCTTGGGGCTGTAGTAAAAGGAACCGTTGGCCTGGGATGGCCCGGCTTCGCAGAGGTCGTTGCTGCCTTTCTCGCAGCTCATGAAGGGCTGAATGAAGGTATCGGGGTCGTAGTAGTCGGGATACCAGTTGGCCAGCACGATGGGGTAAATGCCCTTGCCCACGTTTTCCCAGAGGGTGGCCCCCTCGGTATTCTGAACGGTGACGGTGACCAGCCCCGGCAGCCCCGCTTCGATGGATTCCTTTAGGGTGTTGGCGACGATGCTGCGGGTGGTGGAGGCGGAGGGATACCAGATTTCGATATTCAGGGGATTGGCCTCGGAGAACCCGGCTTCGGTGAGCAGGGTTTTGGCCTTGGCAAAGTTGCCGTCGCCGTAGGCCTCTTTAAACACGGGCTTAGAAATCTCAAAGCTGGCGGGAATGAGGCTGTAGAGGGGCTCGGCCTGGCCCTGAAAGACGCGATCGTTGATCAGAGGGCGGTCGATCATAGCGGCGATCGCCTGGCGCACCTGAACATTATCCATGGGCTCAATTTTCTGGTTGAGCACCATGTAGTTGATCACGTTGGTACCGGCCTCGATCACCTGCCAGCCGCCGCTGCCGGCCTCCTGCTCTAGGGAAGTAATCTGTTCTGGGTCAAGGGTTTGGTAGGCTACGTCTAGGCCACCGGTTTTGAAGGTGTTGTACAGGTTGGCGGGGCTGGTAAAGATCTGAATATCGATGCCCTGGTTGGCCGGAGCCTCTCCCCAGTAGTTTTCGTTGACGTCGAGCTTGATCGAGTCGCTGGTGAAGGAGGCCAGTTTGTAGGGGCCGGTGCCGATAAAGCCGTCGGGCTTAAAACTGCCGGTGCCGATCTCGTAGCTCTCGGGTGAAACGGGGGTGACGCCAGAAAAGCTCAGCAGGGCCGGAAAGGCCGCGAAGGGCGATTTCAGGGTGAGGGTGAGTTCGTAGTCGCCGGTGGCCTCGGCCTTGGCAATTTTGTCCGACAGCAGGTAGGCGGGCCGGCCGCCATTTTCCATGAACCGCTGAATGGAGAAAGCCATCACCTCAGCGGTGAAGGGGGTGCCGTCGTGGAGGGTGACGTCATCCCGCAGGGGAATGGTGTAGGTGAGACCATCGGCGCTGACGGTGGGTAGCTCAGTGGCCAGCTGGGGCACCAGGTTGGTGGTGCCCGGCTCGTAGGTGTAGAGGCGATCGCCCAGGTTGTAGAGCAAAATGCCGGGGAAGGTCTCGTAGGCGTCGGCGGGGTCGAGGGTGCGGGCCGTCAGCGTGGTGCCCATGGTGATGCGGCCATTGCCGGTGCCAGTGGCATCGGGGCTATCGGCGGCGGGCTGATTGTTGCCGGCACAGCCGATCGCGATCGCAAAGCAAAGGCCAAATAGCCCCACAAACTTCACCACCCGCCGCCACTGGCGCCGCGCCCAACGTTCTTTCCCCTTACCCATCCACAACGCCGAAGAGTTCATCACGGTTTATCTCAATACCTAACGGGCCAACCCTGGCATAGTTGTATCACCCTTTGGCGTCGAGGGGGAGATAGATAAATCGAGTGGGGAGAGTTTTGAATTGTTAATTTTGAATTCTCGATTCAGAGCCAAATTCAAAACTAAACGCTACTAAACGCTCAAAACTTTACTTGCCACCTACCCACTCACTCCCGCTTCCACCTTGCCGGCAAAGAAACGCTGCCACAACGCATCGGTCAGCAGGTGCGACAGCAGCCCCAGGGGACCAGCAAACAGGCACAGGGCCAGGGAATGGCGAGTAAAGACGCCGCTCTCTTGGCCTTGCCAGTAGATCCAGCGGCCGACAAACAGGTCGAATGCCAGAAAGTGCACCCAGCCGGTGGCGGTAACGTGGGGGCTGGCAAACAGGGCCGCCAGGTCGGCCAGGCTGAGGTTGGGGTCGGAGAGGGCTTCAATGCCTGCCACGTTGCTAAAGCTGGTGACAAAGAGAAACAGGTACAGCCCGGCCAGGGCCGCGAAGGGCAGCAAAGAGCCCATGATAGTGCGGGTCAGCTTGGTGTTGGGCACCAGCACCATCAGAGTCCAAAAGGGCAACACAAAGAGGTTTGCACCGCTGAACAGCAGTTCTAAAAGGGAAGCATCGACGGTCATAACAGTTAGCAATAGCGGCTTCTACAGGGTAAAACAGCCAGCGGCCAATCGCTATGGCTGGGGGGGCACCAGGGCAAACTCCACCAGGGCGGGGTAAAAATTGCGGTTTTCGTGGCCCGGGCGGCTGAGCTTGATCAGGGCGAAGCGCTGCAGGGGCGACAGCGATCGCCACTGATCGATCGCGATCGCAGCTCCCACCTGCGCCGCCTGGGCCACCACCGCCGGGGGAATGGCCGCGCCGTTGTGCCAGGCGGGGTTGTCTTCCACCGGCAGCGTCGAGGCTGGGGTGCCCTGCACCTGCTGCACCAGCGTTTGCACGTAGGCCCCGTAGCCATCATCGCAGGGGCGCTGGGCCAGCTGCTGGCGATCGCGATCGCTGAGCCGATGCCAGTGCTCCAGCTTGAGCTTAATGCCGCAGGTATCGAGTTTGAGGCGCACCTGCATGGGTATGCAGCGCAACGACTCGACAAAGTCGGCCTCAAAGGCAAAAAACTCGGGGGCGGGGGCAGGCTCCGCAGAGGGTTCAGGACGAGACTCAGGAGAGGTATCCATACCAGAATCGCGGGCTGGGGTCATGGGGATAGCACCGGGGTAATGCCCTAGCGGGGCTGAAGGGTTTGAACGTTGAGCTGATAGGTTTGCCCCTGGTGGATGATCGTGACTGGGGCTAGACCCGGCTCTGCGGGAGCCGCAGGGCCAGCGGCGGGTACGGCGGAGAAGGTGACCCGCTCGATCTGCCCTCCCGTGGGGGGAGTGAGGACTCCCGCCACCTGGCTGGCCTGCTCTAGCTGGTTAGTCAGCGACACCAGGGTACTCAAGCCATTGATCAATTCCCGAATGTTGCGGCGCAGGGCCGGGTCGCCCGTCAGCTCATCCACGTCGGCCAGCACTTTGTGAGCGCTCTGAAAGACTGTGCGGGCCGAGTCGAGGGTCTGCTGCAGCATGACCAGGTTTTCTGGGGTGTTAAAGGCACCGGTAATGGTGCGAATATCGGCGGCGGCCAGGGCCGCGTTGGCGGAGAGACTGTCTAGGTTGGCAATCAAGTCGCTGTTTTGGATGGCGGGGCTGAGGGTGGCCGTAATGGTTTCGATGTTGGCCACACTGCGGTTGATGTTGTCGAGGGTGGTGGTAATGGTGCCCCGGTTAGCCGTCACCAGTCGGTTAACCTCGGCCCCGGTGACCTCAAACTCGGCGGCCGCGTTGCTGATATTGTCGGTGGCCCGGTTGGCAGAGGCCACCAGGGGACCCAGATCAGTCTGCACCTGCCGCGACAGGGTGGTCAGTTCCCCAGACAGAACGTTGACATTTTCGGTGAGCAGGACGGCATTGCTCAGGGTTGTCTTTAGGTCAGCAATAATTTCGGGGTCGGCAAAGGCGTTGGCCAAGCCCTCCGCCGAACGAATCAGCGACTCATAGCTAGCCCCCACGCCGCCCTCCAGGCGATCGCCATTGCAGATAATTGTCTGCCCCGGGCAATCGGCCCCGTTGGGATCAATGGCAAGCTCCTGATCGGTCAGGGGGCGCACGGGGGTGATATCGACGGTGGTATCGCCGATCAATCCCGACTGATTGACCAAAATTGAGGCATCGCGGGGAATGCGTAGTTCACTGCTGCCAATTTCTACCGCCACCTCCACGGCGTTAGTGGTCGGAATAATGCGCAGCACCTGCCCCACCGCCACCCCCCGATAGCGCACATTGGTGCCCGCCTGCATACCCAGGGTATTTTCAAACACCAGAGTGGCCTGGTAGCTCTGGCGACCGGGGTTTAACCCCCGCAGCCACAGTACCAGCCCACCAAACAGCCCCACCGCCATTAGGATCAACAGCCCCACCGACCCTTCTCGAATTGCCCTTGCCCGCATGGTGTCCTCTTATCCCAACCGCTCACTGGTGTGAAAAAACCACCGTCCTATCCACCTAGGTTCGTGCGACCGAACTATCCTAGACTAGAGGGCCAAGGGCAGTTCGGTCCGATTGGCCACCGATGCTCTCGGCCCATGCCCTAGGCATGATCTAGGTTAGTTCACCATTTGAATGGGACCCTCAACCCGACCGCTAAAGAACTGTCGCATATAGGGGTTATCAGTGTCATCTATGGCCGAGACCGGCCCCTGCCACTGAATTTTACCCCGATGTAAAAAAATAACTCGGTCGGCGGTGCGGCGAATGGTGCTGTCCTGGTGGGTGACAATCAGGTAAGAACTGCACCCATTACTGCGCTGGATTGTGCGGATGAGGTCTTCGATCACCGTGGAAGCAATCGGATCGAGGCCCGCCGTAGGTTCATCGTACAGCAGCAAAGCCGGACGGTCCTGGGGGTTGTCAGGGTTGGAGACGATCGCCCTAGCAAAGCTCACCCGCTTGCGCATTCCCCCCGACAGCTCCGCTGGGTAGCGGCGGCCAATCCCCGGCAGCCCCACCATGTCCAGTACCTCCTCCGCGATCTGGGCAATTTGGCGAGCGGGCAGGTTCGAGTGCTGATAGAGCAAAAAACCGACATTTTCTTCCACGGTCAGGGAGTCAAACAACGCCGCCTGCTGAAACACCATGCCGATGCCCACCGGGTCGGGGGAATCTTCGATCAACCCGTACCGCCGCTGCCCCTGCACATAGATTTCCCCCTCATCGGGGGACAGGAGTCCGGCAATGATGCGCAAAATGGTCGATTTACCGGTACCCGAGGGGCCAATAATGGCCACGGATTCCCCCTGATTGACGGTGAGATCGACATTGTCGAGCACCTGATTACTGCCAAAGCGTTTGGAAATACCGCGCAGTTCTAGCAGTATCTGGCCCTCGCAGTCGGCTAGAACAGGGGATTGACCTAGACCCTCCGTCATGGTGAAGGAGGCCGGTTGGGCGTAGCTCTGGTCTTGGGCCTCAGCCATACACAAAATTTCCGTTCGAGATATTCTGGGGCACCATCTAACGGGGTGACCAATTTCACTCGCCTAACCGGGGGACCGATCGCGAGGTTGATTAATTATTAACAGATTCAAGGGGATGTCCATGCCTTGACTCTATCAAATAGCCGCTAAAATCTAAGTCGCTAGTCATCTACGTTACTAAGGTTGGTCAGATCGCCCAGAACTCCGTCAGCCTGTTCCCATGTTCCTAAAACCCTTTCGCACGGCTCTGAACCAACTCCTTAGTCGATTGCGGCAAGAGACTTTGACCCTCACGCCACCTCGGCGCATCAACCGGTTGGTGTGGTGGTTGGCCCCCGGGCTGTTGGTGAAGCGATGGCTGTTTCTCAGCGTGGCCGGAGTGCTGCTGGTGGGCCTAGGGATGATGATTTGGCTGAAGCTAACCCCGGTTTTTTACACGGGCCAGGTGGTGGGGGCAGCGCTGCGGGCCTTTACCACCCACGTGCCTAACTACGTCAGCGGCCCCCTGGGCATTTTGTTCGGTCTGGGGTTTATTTTGTGGGGCCAGACCCGCACGGTGGGGGCGATCACCGATGTGCTCATACCGGGCAATGAGGAGGAACTCCTGGATGCGCTGCTGGCCCAGCGGCGGCTGTCGCGGGGGCCAAAAATTGTGGTGATTGGCGGCGGCACTGGGCTGTCGAATCTGCTGCGGGGGCTCAAGCAGTATAGTTCGAACATCACCGCCATTGTGACGGTGGCCGACGACGGTGGCTCATCGGGGCGACTGCGCCGCGAGATGGGGGTGCTGCCACCGGGGGATATTCGCAACTGCCTGGCGGCCCTGGCGGATGAGGAGAAGTTGCTGACCGAGCTATTTCAGTACCGCTTTGAGGCGGGCAGTGGTCTGGCCGGCCACAGCTTTGGCAACCTGTTTTTGACCGTGATGAACGAGATTACCGGCGACCTAGAGCAGGCGATCGCCGCCAGCTCTAAGGTGTTGGCGGTGCGGGGCCAGGTGCTGCCCTCCACCTCGGTAGATGTGCAGTTGTGGGCAGAGTTGGCCGACGGGCGACGGATTGTGGGCGAGTCAAAAATCGCCGAGGCGAGGGGGCGCATTGTACAGATTGGCTGCCTCCCCCCCAACCCACCGCCGCTGCCCAAGGCCATCAAGGCCATTGAGGAGGCCGACTACATTGTGATTGGCCCCGGCAGCCTCTACACCAGCATTATTCCTAACCTGCTGGTGCCCGATCTGGTTAAGGCGATCGCGGCCCGGCATGTGCCCCGCATCTACGTCTGCAACATTATGACCGAGCCCGGCGAAACCGATGGATTCTCGGTGTCTGACCACATTCGGGCGATCGACTCGGCCTGTGGCTGCTATCTATTTGATGCCGTGCTGGTGCAAAAGATCATGCCTTCTGACGCGGTCATTAGCCACTATGCCAGGGCAGGGGTGGGGCCGGTGCTGCTCGATCGCACCGCCATTATGGACTCGGGCCGCCGCATTATTGCCGCCAACGTGATGGAGGAGGGCAGTAGCCTCACCGTGCGCCACCACTCCCAGCGGCTGGCGCGGGTGCTGCTGCGCTGGTACTCGCGCACCCAGGGGCTGTGGTGAGGCAGCGGTTAAAGCCTTAGGACGGGTCGGCCTTAAAGCGGCGACTGACCCAACCGACCACACCGCTAGCGATTGCCCCCGCCATCAAAACGCTCAGGGCCGGCAAGATCAGCGGGTTCCAGAGGGAATACCAGAGGTCGAGGCCCAGATCGAGGTTCATCGATCGGCCCAGTACAGCGACTAGAAACCAGCCCAGGCTGAGCAGCACCAGGCCCAGATCCGCCACTAGCACCCAGCTAATCAGACTAGAGAGGCGTTGCGTGATGGGCGTTTGTTTCATCGGTCTAGCCAGTAGGGGAAGATTCAATAGGATATACCAGACCTCGGCCCCAGTCAGTGGCAATTATCCGCCGCTGGACAAGCTAATCCGGGGAGATGAAGCCACCGTTTATGGGATAGTTTCCCGTAGCAAGGGAACAATGGGGCAGGCCCAAACCTCATCCTAAAACAAAAAATCGGCTGTCCCAGAGTTAGGACAGCCGATTAAAAAGTTATGAACAAAATGATACAAATTTGCCCTGACTCAGACAGGTAGCTGGCCCGAAGTGATCCTAAGCATCTAGGTTTTGTATCAGCAAGTTGTCGGGATCAACGTAGTGGCAAACCGCATCGTCAACGCAGATTAGGGCCCAGCCAGACTCTTCGATGCTCACCAGCTCATAGTCAGCATCTTGAACAAAAAATCCTTTGTGGTTGCGGGTATCGGGCTTAATTCCAACCGGGTTGTTAGACATGACAAATGCTCTCCAGAAAACAGCGACCAGCAATATAGACAAAAGCTTATGGCTTAGATGAGGAAATCCTATCACTGACTTCATGAGAAGTTTGTTAAGTAATCTAAGGCTTTATTGCAAAGCAGAGGATAGCCTGGTCGGCTGGGGGCGATCGCAACCAGCCCAGGCCCCCGAGATCCCTTGATCTTTGGCTTACTGGCATCCAAAACACATAATTTTCGTCGCCAACGGAAAATTCACTTAAGTTTTGTGAATATTATGGGAATGCCAGGCTTCACCTCGACAAGCAGCACAAATACTTATCTGCAGTCTCAGATCTATCCCCTATTGGAGGGGTTATGCCTTGATCCCCAGTCAGTTTTTGCCATGCCTCTGGGTGATTACCTGTATTTGGACCGAGAAAAATCAGCCTCCCCATCAACAGCCCCGACGGCTAACTGCAATCCCCACCCCGCAGAAAGTTCCCGCTCCTGCTGTCTCGATAGGGCCGGCTGGCTTCGCCTTACCCATCCCTAGTTCAGCTCCGCAGGTAAACTTTTGAAAGTTTTGTGAAACCATTTTTTTACCTATGACTTCACCGTGGTTAAGCTGGATTCAGCAGCTCCAGGGCATCGCCCAAACCGGGCTGACCTACAGAAATCATCCCTTTGATGTCGATCGCTACGAGCAGATCCAAGCGATCGCCGCCGCCATGCTGGCTGCCCAGGCGGAGGCCGACCCAGCCACAGTGCTCGACCTTTTTCAGCAGGATGTAGGGCACGCCACCCCCAAGCTGGAGGTCCGGGGCGTCGTGTTTCGCGACCACAAAGTACTGCTGGTGCAAGAGCGCTCCGACGGCCTCTGGGCGCTGCCCGGCGGCTGGGCCGACATTGGCGACTCCCCCAGCCAGGCCGTCGAGCGGGAAATCTTTGAGGAGTCTGGCTTCACCACTCGGACCACCGAACTGCTGGCGGTCTACGATCGCGCCAACCCTCGCCACGGCCATCCCCCCGCCCCTTTCCATAGCTACAAGCTATTTTTTCGCTGCGAATTAACTGGCGGCCAGCCCACCCCAAGCTACGAAACCACCGCCATCGACTTTTTCGGCCCCGACGAGATCCCGCCACTCTCCCTGGGGCGCACCGGGCCAGCCCAGATTCAGCGGTTCTTCGAGGGTCTCTACAGTTCCCACCTGCCGCCAGATTTCGACTAGCCGCTGCTCTCCAGTGCGGTCCATCGGCAACGCCCGGAGCCCCCGATCAGATCACATCAGATCCCTCACCCCCAGCGAGCCCTGAAACACCCGCTGCTCCGTAGGTGCAGCGCCACTGGGCAGCAACCGGAGCGGGCCAGCGGGGCTGATCACCAGGGGCTCGTAGGCAATAGTAATGGGCGTCGTGCGCTGCTCAAGGGCGTTTATCAGGTCCTGGCGGGGTAGGTCTGCCGGGTCGATAAAGGCGGGTTCGTAGGCAAAAAACGCCTGGTTTTGCGAGGCTACCGGCACCGCCCTCACCCGCATTTCCTCGTCATAGGTGAGGGTATAGTTGAGAAAATCGGGCTGACGCTCCCCCAGCTGAATGCGGTCCTTGATCACCATGCGGTTCTTGACGGTGAGGGCGTACTGGCTGGAGGTCAGCAGGTCGTCGGCAAAGTAGAGGCGCTTCAGGTCGGTTCTGGCGGACAGGGCCACCCGCTGCCCCGCCGGCAGCCGGAGCCCGCTGAGGTCAAACCCCGAACTCTTCGACACCTGGCGATCGGTGAGGGCAAAGCCCATTTCCGGCGTAGACGAGTCGAATTGGGTGGTGGTGGTGGCATCGGTCAGGCTGATAGACAGGCGGGGAATGGCGGTGGTCTGACTGGCCACCAGGGTGATCTCAGGGCCGGTAGGGCTAGCCACCAGGTACAGCCGCAGGGGCTGGCCGGGAACCAGGGTAAGGCCCTCGATGTTGGCGGCGAAGCCCGGCCCAGTGAACTGTAGGGTGGCGGGTCCCCCCTGGGGGTTGGGCACCCCCGTCAGTTCTACCATCAAGGGCTGGCCCAGCCCCTCGGCGGTGAGGTGGTAGCTGGCGGGCACCTCCCGGTTGAGCCCCCCTTTAAAGGGCACCAGTGTGACCTGCTCTGGCGAAGTTGCAGACAGCGGAGGGGCAATGGCGACACCGTAGGGGGCGACGGTAATCTGGCCCTCCCCCACCAGGGTAATGTCTACGGTTGGGGCCGGGGGCAACTCCGGCGCGGCAGCCGCCTCGGGGCCGCAAAAGGGACAGGTAAACGGCCCGGTGGTGGTGAGGGGCGCGTCGCTATTCGCTCCGCTATCGGGCTGACGCCACGATCGCTGGGTTAAGTCGAGGTTTTTGCTCTCGGCGTCGCCGGTAAAATTGGGGCTATTGAGGCTTTTGTTCTGGCCGCTGGGCTGGTAGGTCCAGCTGTCGGCGCGGGTGTCAAACTCCACGTGCAGATCGGTGGGGCTGGTGGAGCGGCCCGCCGGGTAGTTGCTGTCGTAGACGTAGACCCAATACTTGCCGTCGCCTCGGTTTTCGACCCGGTAGGGTGTGAGGGCCGTGCCCTCGGTCAGCACCCCTTCCACCAGGCGGTAGAGCCCCATGGTAAAGGGGTCGCCCGCACCGGTGAGAAACGCCCGCACCAGGGTGAGCAAAATTTGAGTGGGGGTGAGGGTGGTGCGAATGGTCTGGGTCGGCTGAAAGACTTCGCTTACCCCCTGCATCAAAAATAGGTTGGCGATAAAGGTCTGCAACTCAAATAGCGTGCGGGCCAGGCCAAATACCGTGCGCCCGATCAAAAAATTGATCAGCTGCTGCCACCAGGGAATGCGCGGCGGCGTGGGCTGCCACAGATCCAGCACCGCCGCCGCCATGCCCTCGGCAATGCCCTGGTCCATGCGGCTCAGCTGGGTTTTTAGCCAGCTCTGGGCTGCTGCCGTCAGCACGCAGCCGCTGGAGCTTTCCCCTACACACACCTGGGTGCCAAACAGCTGCTGCAGCTGATCGGTCAGCACTACTTCCCAGTTTTGCGCGTTGCGATCGAGGTCAATGGCCTCCACCAGCTCCTGGTTAGAGAACTGAAAACCGTTCACCGCCGGGTCAAAGTTGGGCAGCGCCACGGTGCCATGGGGCAACTGTTCCAGCTGGGCCAGCAGCTGGGCGTCAGACAGTTGGGTCACCGAGCCCCGAAGACTAGGGGTAGACAGGCTAGGGGAAGTTGCCGCTAGGGCCATGTAGGGGCTGACCTGGACGGTGATGAACGCGCTTAGGACCGCAATCACGAGCCAGCGCCAGCGCCGCCGCTGGCTAAGGTTGAGGCCGACAACGGGTTTCACTGGTTCTACATTCCCCTTCACGCTATCAGGCGATTGTAGCTAAAGGGCCTGGCTGGGTTAGTCGAACCGGGCCAGTTAGGCGATTGGGTCGATAAGTTCTTCCGGGCAGTAGGAATTGGAACATGGGAATGGAACGGGGCGGGGGCCGCCACAGCAAGGCCTGACGCAGGAATTTTTCTGGGAGTACCATAGCGATAGAAAATTGTTTTCTTCAGCCAAAATTCCGGCCCCCGGTATGGATAACGGCGATTCGCGAAGCGATTCCTACGGCGATCGCACCCAGCTATTCGATGCCCTGAGCAATCTGTCGCCTCACTACCTGGAGCGGCTGATGGTTGGCGTCAATATGCCGAGAATGAATCGCGCTGGGGCAGCCGCGAAAATCGGCGATCAGGTCAGTGCTTTACTGGAATGGGCCGATAGCAACCTTGGACCTGGGCTGGATGAGATCCGAAACTATCTCAACCATTTGCAGAACGGTACTGGACCCATTGACTTTGACTTTTCTGGCTATCTACAGGCTGTCTGCCTTAGTGGTGCAGAAAACTTTCTCGAGTCTCATGGCAGACGACCCAGACGGTCAAAATAACGGCTGAAACCCATTGCCTTCGTTCCGTTCGTCGAGAAATCCCAAATCCGCTGTCTCGTTGATAATCCTTGATTCTCGAAGAAACCGTTCTGGCAAAAGCGGCCATTACCTATCTCGATAAATTGAGCGAAGCCCCTGACCACGGTGCATAAAGTACAGCTCAAAACCGCCGATCTCATTCCGCTGTGTATTAGCACCGATGCTATAAAGATTTGCCATGATCAGACCCAGTGGGTCATGGTGTGAAAATGATCGTGCCGGAGGTTGAATAATGGGAATTACGATAGATTTATCTGATGAACTGGGGGCTCGGAGACAGGCTATCGAGGGCCAGGGTGCTCATTAACTCGAGGTCGTTGAGGGGGCGATCGCACTTAGGTTGCAGGGTGGCGCTAACCACCGCAATCACCTGCTCAAAATCCATGGATGGGGGCAATGCTCCAGGACGCAGAAACTATAGGCGACGGCGCAGAGGTTAGGGTGCTCGTTGCCCCCAAGGGCATTGCCCCGGATTGGGGGCAACCCAACGTCACGACAAACCCCTAGGGCAGAACGCTTTTCAGCGTCGCCAGGCTAATGTTGGCCCCGCAGATTAGAATGGCTACAGTTTGGTAGCGAACCCGGTCAGCCTGTTGCAGAAAGGCGGCGATCGCCACCCCGGCAGCTCCCTCCAATAGCTGATGTTCGGTGGTCAGAAACAACCGCATCGCCTCGACAATTTCCGCCTCCGACACCAGCACAAACTCATCCACCAGGGCGCGGCACAGGTCAAAGGTGATCGCCCCTGCTTCAATGCCGCCAGCGGTGCCGTCGGATAGGGTAGGCTGCGACTCCAGGTCTAACAGGTGGCCTACGGCGATCGACTGGGCCATCACCGGCGAGTTTTCCGGCTGGCAGCCCATCACCCTCACCCCAGGAAAGACCGACTTCAGGTAGGCGCTGACCCCAGCCACCAGCCCGCCGCCGCCCACCGACACAAACACCGCATCGAGGGATTCAGTCTGGCGGGCAAGCTCCACCCCAATGGTGCCCTGGCCTGCAATTACCTCGACATCGTTGTAGGGCGACAGATAGGTGGCTCCGGTGGCTTCGGCATGGCGGCGGGCGGCCAGTTCCGTCAGTAGGGGATCGTCGCCCACCTTTTGTACCGCCGCTCCATAGCGTTGAATCGCCTCTAGCTTGGTGGGCGACACCGTTTCGGGCACAAAGATCTGGCCCGAGATACCTAACTGCTGAAGCCCGTAGGCCACCGCTGCGCCGTGGTTGCCCGAGGAGGCCGCCACTACCCCCAATCGCCACCGCTCTGGGGTGAGCGATAGCAGCTTGGCCAGTGCCCCTCTGACTTTGAAGGAACCCGTGCGCTGTAAATTCTCTAGTTTTAAAAGCACCTGGCTGTGGGTGATCTGGCCCAGGGTCAGGGCCAGTTCCAGGGGCGTTTCGAGCACGTAGGGGCGCAGGGCCGGGTCGAGGGCACGGCTCTGTACCACCAGTATGGCCGGGTCGAGGCGATCGCCCCCCACCCGCATCCAGGCATCGGCTGAGCTAAAGGACTCCATGAATTGATTAACTCCACAGGGCTAAAGAACGGGGGTGCTTACAATACTTTGCCTCAGCCTTCCGGAACGGTATGGTGGTGACCATACCGTTCTGAAGGCCAACCGACCCGCGCACCTAGCTGGAGCGCTGCTACCACCAGTAGGGGATCTGCAAACAAATAAAGTTCCGGTGCCATTCCCGCCTTCGCGGGAATCCATGATGGATTAGCTCGTGTAGCCGGTATCTTATTTCAGCGCGAATCCCTAGGTTGTTTAACCCAGGCTTTAGCAGCTTCTGGATGCATAGATTTCTGGATGCATAGGTTATGGAGAGACTTCCAGAGAGACCTTGGTCGTCGTCGGTAGGTGCCCTGTCTTGACGTAGATGGTGCAGCCCTCGCGGCTATAGGGGGTGTGGCGACTGCCACAGGGGTTGCGCAGCCAGGTACCCGCAGGATAGGTGCCAAACTCATCCTCAAATACGCCCTCCAGCACAAAGATTTCTTCGCCGCCCCAGTGGCGGTGGGGCTGAAACAGGGTGCCCGGTGCCCACTTGACTAGGGCCACATTTTCGGTGCCAAAGCTGTGCAGGGGCATCACCTGTAGCCCTTCGACCAGGCCCGGTAGCCAGGGGGTCTGGGTCGTATCTACCACCACCCGTTTTTGATCGTCGGGGTCCATTTGCCAGAGCTTGACCAAAATGGTACAGCCCTTGCGGCTTGAGGGGGTGTGGGTCGAGCCTAAAGGGTTGCGCACGTAGGTGCCCGCCGGGTAGTCGCCGTTCTCGTCAGAGAAGGTGCCGTCGAGGACGAAAAATTCTTCGCCGCCGCCGTGGGTGTGGGGTGAGAACGCGCTGCCCGGAGCATAGCGCACGACGGAGGTAGCGCGAGCCACTTCGTCGCCATCGCGCTCTAGCATGCGGCGGTGTACGCCGGGCATGGGCGAATCGGCCCAGGGCAGGTCGGGGGTGGTGAGGACGATGGGTTGGGTGAAATCGGCGTGGAGTTTCATGGGAGGGGTATGTAGGTGGGTGAATAGGCAACAGATCCCGAGGGGCAAACGGTGTTTGCTCTGGAATGGGGGAGTGCCCACTCTCCATTATTGAAGGTTTTGCCAGGGGCCGGTATTGTTCAAAAAAGGTGAAACTTCCTGGGCTGACCAGCCCAGGGGCAGGCTACCCGCCACCCGGTGCCCCTGGCGCAGGTAGAAGCGCAGCAGGCGCTCGGCGCCAGGGTATTGGCTAATTTCAGTAGATCGCAAACTCATGATGCCATAGGTAGATATACAGCCCGGACGAGCGGGAAATGTCGCTCAACCGCCTGGCAGATGAAGGACAGCATGGTTTTGAGAGGGCAAATCCCCAAGTGGAGCGAGGAGCACCAAAGTTGGCAGCAGCGGTCATTGCGGCAGCAGCGTTATGTTTACTTCTGGGCCGATGGCATCTACTTCAACATTCGTGCCGATGAGCGGCAGTGCATTTTGGTCATCATCGGGGTCACCGATAAGGGGCATAAAGAACTCCTGGGCCTCGATGCGGGCTATCGAGAGTCTGAATTGAGCTGGACGTCACTGCTGTTACGCCTTAAAGACCAGGGACTCTCGCAGGACCCCGAATTGGCTATTGGTGACGGGGCCTTAGCCTTCTGGAAAGCGCTGCCTCAAGTGTTTCCTGCCACCCAGAAACAGCGCTGCTGGGTGCATAAGACCGCTAACGTGCTCAATAAATTACCGAAGCGCCAGCCAAGCGAAGCCAAACGAGCAATTTGGGAGATTTACCGAGCTGAGTCTAAAACAGAGGTGAAAAAGGCCTTCGACCGCTTTAGCAAGACCTACCAGGCGAAGTATCCAGAAGCCGTCACCTGTCTCGTTAAAGACCGGGATGTCTTGCTGACCTTCTTCGACTTCCCTGCTGAGCATTGGACACATATTCGCACCACCAACCCCATTGAATCCACCTTTGCCACCGTGCGCCTCAGAACCGACAAGACCCGTGGCTGTGTTTCTAAGGACACCATCCTGGCACTGGTGTTCAAGCTGGTCGAGAGCGCTCAGAAAAGCTGGCTCAGAATTCGAGGCTTTAAACACCTCGTCGACGTGATTGAAGGAGTCCCATTCAAAGATGGCTGTCGAGCCGATGACAAGTCTGATTTGACCCCGCAGCAGGACGCCGCTTGATTTCCTGCCCTACACCAGATTTGACTATATTTCACCGTCTTATGCACGGTCTTATAAGGAATCGTCTCACCACTCTGGGCTTCAAGCCACTGCTGCACCTCCCCATAGCTGGCAAAGCCTTCGGGTGAATCCAGGCGAGCTTTGAGTCGCTCTAGCAGATCGCCGTCGATTCGATGCGGTTTACCTGGGGCTGTCCGTTCTTCCAGGAGGCCTGCTAGTCCCTCGTCTCGATACAGCTTGAGCCAGCGCGTAATCGTTGAGGGAGATCGCCCAAGGCGATGACTGAACCCTTTATGTTCAGTCACTTGGCTGGTCTTGTACCACCACAACAGCCGCAGTCGCTCGGCTTGAGCCGCGCTCCTGGCCTGGCGCAAGCTTTTGAGCAGATACTCTGCGCTTTCACGAACCTCTAACGTGAGTGGACGAGCCATCCTTTGAGTTTGAAATCACTACTCTACCCCTGTTAAGGTGAGCATTAGTACTAGCGCGGTCGATTGGATACGCTAAAGACGTTACCCCTGGCCTGTTGGAATCGATGGAGTTAGCGTCCCATGATCAACGCGCTATTCGAGCAATTTGTTGAAGCCAGCCCGCCAAGCGTCATGATGCGAGCGCTGATGGAACGAATTTTTGCTCCCGACAAGTTAGAGGCATTATTTGAGCAGACGGCCGAGCGACAGTACACCCGAGAGCTGCTATTTTCTAGCGTTGTAGGGTTGATGAGCCTGGTGGTCAGTGGCATTCATCCGTCGGTGAGTGCGGCCTACAAAGCCTTGGAGAAACTCATCGGGGTCTCTAGACCGGCCCTCTATAGCAAGCTCAATGGCCTAGAACCGTCTATCAGTCAGGCTTTAGTGCGCTACAGCGACGCTGAATTGAGACCCTTGGTCGAAGCCTTGGGCGTCTCGAACGCGGCTCCCTTGCCGGGCTATGCGGTGCGGATTGCCGATGGCAATCTGTTAGGGGCCACGGAGCACCGCATCACGGTCTTGCGACCGACGCGCTCTGGGGCCTTGCCCGGGAAATCCATTGCCGTGTTAGATCCCCAGCATCACCTGGTCAGCGATGTCTTTCCCTGTGAAGATGCCCATGCGCAAGAACGCTCGCTCTTGCCCCAGGTCTTGGCGACGGTGCAGGCGAACCAAGTATGGATTGCAGACCGCAATTTTTGCACCGCCGACTTTCTCTCAGGGATTGCTCAACGCCAGGGGTATTTTGTCATTCGCGCTCATCAAAACTTGCCCTGGCAAGAACTAGAGCCTCTCCAGGCGGTCGGAGTTTCTCCGACGGGCAGCCTCTGGGAACATCCCGTGTGCCTAGCGACTCAGCAGGGGCATGCCCTGCCGACGCGACGCATCGTGGTGCGCCTCAAGCAACCGACCCGTCACGGCGATCTTGAGGTGACACTCTTCACTAACTTACCGGGAGAGGTTGCCGATGCCCTCACCGTGGCTGAGTTGTACCGCTCTCGATGGACTGTTGAAGGGATGTTTCAGGTGATTACCGATGTCTTCTCCTGCGAACTCAATAAACCTTATCGGAAATTGAGCTAGTAGAATCAATAGCAGGAGCAGCGACCAGGTAGATCCCATGAAAATGACCTATGCCGAGTTGCGGACGAAGTCTCGGATTCTATGCAGTTTGACAGGACTGACGGGTCAAGAGTTTG
>JBGSNT010000089.1:0-11663 GCA_041739575.1 Nodosilinea sp.
GTGCTGATTCTGCGCTGGTTCTGGTGGCGCATCAATGCCGCTGCCGAGCTGGCCTCTATGCTGGCTGGGTTCTGCGTGGGGCTAGTCACCAGCGTCGTCCCCATTCTTACCATCCCCGACTTTGGCCTGCGGCTGCTGGTCACCACCGCCATCACCACGGTAATTTGGGTCACAGCGATGGTGCTCACCCCTGCCGAAAGCGACCACACCCTCGATAGCTTTTACCGCAAGGTGCGCCCCGGCGGCCCCGGCTGGGCGCGCCAGCGCCAGCGCACCGGTCTGTGGCCTGCCCAACACCTGGGGCAAGATCTCCTCAGGGCAGGGGCGGCGCTGCTCCTACTGCTCGGGGCAATGCTGGGGGTGGGCGGCTTTCTGCTCTATCAACCCCTGACTGGCTGGTTTTGGCTGGGGGTAGCCGTGGCGGGATGGGTGAGTCTGCGACGGCTTGGCAAGCGGGTGTCGCCCATGCCTCGGCCCGGGCTGGATGATCCACCGGGGTGATGGTGGCAGGCAGCGGAGAGCAGGGGTAGAAAGATCTGGTCAGGGGAGACCTTTGTGAACGCTAAAGCTAGCCGACCAGCCTTGACCCACCCCGTGCAAATCGTCGCTCTCCCCCACCCTTCCGTGTAAGATGAGAGCATCGGTTACATCCCTTCACACCCGCTGGCCCTATGTCGTTCTTTCGGTCTTACATTGCGCCCCTGCTGATTGTGCTGATCTTTGCGGTGGCGATGGTGGCGGTTAGCGCACGGATCTTTTTGCCCAGCGACATGATGGCCCCCGCCCCGATTGAAGAACCGATCTCAGCCGTAGGGCATGACCCCACCGCTAACGCTAATGCGGTGATGCCTGAATTGTCGGAGCTAATCCATGGACCCGATCGCGATCGCGTTGAGGGCTAGCATTCACTCTGCGGATGACCTCGGGCCAGACAAAGTTAAATTAACGTAAAGACCCCGGCAGAATTTCTGCCGGGGTCTTTAAAACATTTACATTTAGCCTGTTGCCTGTAAGCAGACATTTTTCTGGAAATTATTTATCGGGAAAAATGCCTTCGAAGCGATGTAAAGACAGCAGCACCTTGACTGATTATTTGAGAGTTTTCCTCAAAAAGTTCCGATTACTCAGAGATGTTTAAATGCCGTCGTGAAGAAACCAACGCGTGGGGTTTATAGTGTCTCTGGGCATTTCCTACAGAGCTCTCTACCAGTCACAGAGAGGAAATATCAACAACCGAGTAAGATGCTGCTGGTATTTGACGAGATAGATTCAGACGTTAAATCGATAACGTACCTCCTATTTGACAGGACTGAACTATTCGAATCTGTCGGGGAAGAAATCACGGTTTGTTGTTAGGTGATTCACTTCCTTATCTATTAAGGTACTCCCTTAATTTAGGTATGGCTAGGGATGATACCAAAGTTTATGATTGGGTTAACAACTGCTCTCGCAGCCGGGGAAAACTCAGTGGGGAGCAGCCAGACCAGGCATCTAGGGCAACGGCTTCAACGCCAGCGGAACGCTCGGGTTTGGGTCGGTCTAAGCAGCACTACGGGGGCGGTCAGGCGTTACTATAAATGAGCATAAGTGAGCGGTTGCCCGGAATGGGATGGCCGACTAGTCAAGGCTGAGGAGCGATCGCAGTGGCGCAGATAGAACAGATCACCGGCACCGGTATCCCTCTCCAGGGAAATGATATTGACACCGATCGCATTATTCCAGCCCGATTTCTGAAATGTGTGACCTTCGACGGGTTGGGGGAGCAGGCATTTGCCGACGACCGGGCGGCCTTGGCGGGGGCTCACCCCTTTGATCAGCCCCAGTACCAGGAGGCATCCATTTTGGTAGTAAACCGCAACTTTGGCTGTGGCTCATCGCGGGAACATGCGCCCCAGGCGATCGCCCGCTGGGGCATCCAGGCCCTGCTGGGGGAGAGCTTTGCGGAAATTTTCTTTGGTAACTGTGTGGCCATTGGCGTTCCCTGCCTGACGGCAACCACCGAGGTGGTCGGTCGGGTGCAGGCAGCGCTTTCGGCCGATCCGAAGACCGTTGTAACCCTCGATTTGGGCACCCAAACCGTTCGGTTAGGAGCTGAGTCACAGCCAGTCTCAATGCCCGAGGGCGTTCGCCAAGCTTTTTTGGCCGGCACCTGGGATGCCTGCGGCCAGCTCGTGGCCAACGCCGATGCCATTCGCGCCACGGCGGCGAAGCTGCCCTACGTGGCCTGGTAGCGCCTGACTGATGCCCCGGCCAAGGCGGCGGTCGACAGGTGGCTAAGGTAAGGGATCTGCGGGTTATATGGTGTACCAGGTGGCCAGGTTTTCTCCCGCAGGGAGACGCCAAGCGTTCGCGACAGCGTTGCGGAGCAAAACGACTTCGCTCAACCTTCAGTGATCGAGGACTGAGCGAAGTCGAAGTCCGATCAGCGGGTACCTTATTTTCCTGCGAGTCCCTAACCTGCCGCTGGCTTAACAGGCGACCCTTCCCATAGTTTTGCAACATCGCTGTGGATTTAGCTGCCGAAATAGGCACTCTCTAGGGAGATCCATCCTTCCTCCCGTGGGCTGCTGTTATGGTTTCATCCGCTGTGCGTTCGTTTACTCCCTGGTTGCAGCCGGGCGCTGTCGGCTCGCCGGGCGCCACGGCTGCAACCCTGAGTAACACCGTGTGCCGCATGGCACCCTTACCCATCGAACGCCCCATCCTAGGTGGCACCGCCGCCGAGGCGCTAGCCCAGCTAGTAGGCCAGAGCATAGCCCTGCGATCGCCCACGGGGGGCTGGCCCGCCCACCTGCCCCAAACCGCCGACAACCTTGCCCTATACCTGAGTGAAGAAACGGCAGAACTGCTGGAGAGCCTAGATACCGCCCC
Source organism: Nodosilinea sp. (assembly GCA_041739575.1). Lineage (GTDB taxonomy): Bacteria > Cyanobacteriota > Cyanobacteriia > Phormidesmidales > Phormidesmidaceae > Nodosilinea. Next base: position 2,872 of record JBGSNT010000089.1, read on the forward strand.
CCCACTGCCGCCCCCCGCCCCCCGCCTCCTGCCGCTCCCCGCCCTGGTGCCCCACCTGCTCTGGCTACTGGCCAGCAGCGGCTACGAAATTATGCGCCTGATCGAAGGGGTAAAGGCCCAGGTTTACCGCCCCGAGGCCCAGGGGGCGGTGCAGATCGTGCGCCTCTTGCCGGTGCTGATGCTCACCGTAGATGGGACCGACTATGCCCTAGATCTAGTTACCCAAACCGACCCGGTGCCCTCCCTATATCTGCCCGAGGGCACTCAAATCCGTCTGTTAGAAAACGACCTAGATAGCCAGCCCGTCCTGTGCGAAAACCTGCTTGAGCAAATTGTTGACCTGATCCGCTACACCCAGCCAGGCCTAAGCGCCCTCCTGGGCGACCACTACCCAGTTGATACACTGCGCCCCTTTCAGCCCTGGCAGCCGGGTTGCCTGCGCCTGCACCTACACCTGGCGGAGATGGAGGCCCAGCTGCAGAGCCAACCCTACAACGGCCCCAGGGAAGAGGTTGCCGATCTCCCTCATCTGTCGTCTGAGTCTGGTCAGAGCACCGAGGCAGCCGCCGCAGGCTTTACCCTCGATGACTTTGCCAGCACTCTGGTCGACAGCCCCGATGACGCCACCGCCGGTGTGTTGGGCGACTGGCTCACCTTTACTGACGAACTCTGGATTCAAATCTTTCTCACCGCCTACGCCCAACAGCTGATTGCCCAGCACCTACCCCAGCTCATACCGAACGGGGAGAGCAATTTAGCGATGGAGCAGCTCAGTCGACGCGAAGACCTGTGCCACCGGGTCACCCATACCGCTACCGATCTGGTGCGGGGGGCCAACGGTCTGTTTAAGCACACCTTCGTGCACGAGCCCGTACTGGTGGCCGATGTGTGGCCGCGACTGCGCTGGTACCTCGCCCAAAGCTCAGAACGGGTGATGCAGCTCATGGGTGGGGTTTCGGCCCAGGTCCTGCCCCCAGGACTGGGCTGGCAGCAGGGTAGCCTCTACCTACGGCCCCTCATGCAGCTCACAACCCCTAAACGCAGCTGGATTATTGATCTCAGTCGAGGGCGGCTCCTGCCTTCGACCCCCCAGGCCCTGCCCAGCGATGCCGCTGTGGATGTGGCCGACACCCCCTGGACCAGCCCCCTGACCATAGCCGAACTCACCGCACTCGTGGAGCAGGATCTGACCGCCTTTACCCCGGCGCTCGCCTCCCTGCGCCAGGGCACCCCCATTCACCTACATCGGCTCGATGCCGCCGAAGCGGGCTGCCAGGTGGGCCAGCTCACCCTAGACTGGTGCTTTACCCTGCAAACAACCCTGTAGCCAGAGCCAAGTAGTCTTTTCGTCCCGCCGCTATAGCTTTGTTAAAGGCCATTAATTTCTTGGCGCGTTCATGACACCCTAGCCCGCACCCAAGGCCCGATCGCCTAAAGTTTAAATCGAAACCATGGCGCATCCAAAGGGCATTTGATTCTGTGTCTCCAGAGCTAACCCCAGAACCCATTTACCTCTACAGTATTTGCCCCCGCCCCCTGGCACAGATGACGTTGCCCCTGGGTCTGGCCGAGCCAACTCAGCTGATTGCCGTAGACAACGTGGCCGCTCTGATCGAAACCGGCATTGATTTGCTGGCCCTGCAAACCGACGAACCACGCCTGCTCAAGGCCGTGATCAGCCACGATCGCGTCATCTGCGAATTGTTTCAGCACACCCCCGTGCTGCCCCTGCGCTTTGGCACCCAAATTGCCTCCCTTGACTACCTCAAGGCCCACCTGTCAAGCCAGGCCGCCGACTATACCGCCAAGCTCAACCTGCTCGCCCCCAAGGCCGAATACCAGATCAAACTCATTGCCAAAGACCTGGCCTTACCTCCCCTGGCCCCAGAACTCACCGGGCGAGATTATTTCCTAGCCAAAAAGCAGCGCATCCAAGACCAGGCGGCCGCCCAGGCGCAGCAGCAAGCAGAACTTGAGCACCTCATGGATCACATCCACAGCGCCTACGGTGACTACCTTGAGGGCGAAGCTGCCGAGGGGAAGGCTAGCCTGTACGTGCTGGCCGACCGAGACGACCAATCCCTGCCGCAGCGGGTAGACGAGTGGCGATCGCAGACGTCCCAATGGGATCTGCGCCTCAGCGAGCCCCTGCCCCCCTACCACTTCGTCTAGTCTGTTTACCCCTATGGCCCCACCTGAAACTCAGGATAGGCCTCCATGGCGTGCTCACCCAGGTCTAGCCCTTGGATTTCCTCGGCTTCGCTGACTCGAATGCCGATCGTGACCCGCAGCACCAGCCAGCCGATCAGGCTAAAGGTCACGGTAAACGCCCCCACGGCCGCAATGCCCAACAGCTGCAGTACCAACTGATGAATGCCACCCCCCATGAGCAGCCCTGTGACGGGGCCACCCCCTTCGCCGTACCAGGAAAAGCTGCCAGGGGTGGCGCTAAACAGCCCCAGGGCAATGGTGCCCCATATCCCGCACACCAGATGTACCGAAACAGCCCCGACGGGGTCATCAATTTTGAGCGCATCGAGCAGCGTGACCGAAAACACCACGATCATGCCGGCTACCAGGCCAATCAGCGCTGCACTGCCCAGGTTGACGAAGGCACAGGGGGCGGTAATCGCTACCAAGCCCGCCAGCACCCCGTTGATAATCATCGACAGGTCGGGCTTGCCCAGATAAATCCACGAGGTAACGGTGGCAGATAGACCGCCGAGGGCGGCGGCAATATTTGTGGTCACCACAATGTGGCTGATGGCAAAGGGGTCGGCGGCCATGGTCGAACCAGGATTAAAGCCAAACCAGCCCAGCCACAAAATCAGGCAACCCAGGGCCGAAATGCTCAAGTTGTGGCCTGGCATGGCCACCGGACGGGTCTGAAACCTCCCCCGCCGTGGCCCCAGCAAAATAGCTCCAATCAGGGCAGCCCAACCGCCAACGGAGTGCACCACCGTGGAGCCAGCAAAGTCGTAAAATCCCAGGTTAGCCAGCATGCCGCCCCCCCACACCCAGTGGCCAGTGATGGGGTAAGAAATCCCGACCAGCAGCAGGCTAAAGATGAAAAATGCCAGGAACTTAATGCGCTCGGCCACAGCCCCAGACACAATGGTGGCCGCAGTCCCTGCAAAGGCCAGCTGAAAGAAAAACTTGGCGTTTAACGGCACCCCTGCCCAGCTGAGGGCGCTGAAGGTTCCCTGGTAGGCATCGCCGGTAGCAGGGCTATTGTCGGCCCCCTGGAGCAAAAATCCAGACAGACCAAACAGGAAGTTGCCGTCGCCGAACATTAGGCCAAAGCCCACTACCCAAAAAGCCAGGGTCGAGAGACCAAACACAATCAGGTTTTTAGCCAGCAGATTGACAGCGTTCTTGCTGCGGCAAAAGCCGGTTTCGAGCATGCAAAACCCGGCATTCATAAAGAACACCAGGAACCCAGCCACCAATACCCACACGGTATCTAAAGCTACCTGCAAACTAGCTGTGGTCGTCTCTTGAGCCAGGGCCGCCGGGCAACAGAGGACCAGGCTACCCAGGGTGATCCAGAGGATGTAGCGCCAACGGCCGCCCGGCCTTGCCAGGGACTGTAGGGGCGGGGTTGAGGCTCTTTGCTGTGGCTGCGACATAACAACACCGTGTCTCCTAATTAGCTCTCTCTACTTAGCTCTCTCTATAAGGCCATAGGTTGGCACGAATTATCGTTCATGGCGCCAATTTTATACCCCCGCAGAATTACTCAGAGCAGTAGCCCTCCCATGGGACGGAGGACAGACCTAGACTGCCTGGCCGGGGCGATCGCAAATTTCTCTTACCCTGCCACCGCCCCATGGGGCGGCATTAGTGGTAATTGTGGTTCAGCCCGTGTAGTTTAGTGGCGACAGCACGCTATGGCCCAGTACCAAAGAATTTTGATGGCGGTCGATCAGTCTGAACTGACCGAGGCAGTGGCGACTACTGCAATAGAGATGGCTAAGGCCCACCAGGCCAGCCTGGGCATTCTCCACTGCCTCACCCTGCCATTGCCCACCCAGCTCGACTTTGGCGATCGCTACCGCGACAATATTCAAGAATCGATGGCCATTGCCCAGCAGCAGCTCGACGACAGCCTAGAACATACCCGCCAATGGCTGGCTGGCCTAGAACAGCAGGCTACCGCCGCTGGCGTCGAAACCACCTGGGACTGGCGCCACGGCGCGGTCGGCCCGCAAGTTTGTCAAATCGCCGAAACCTGGCCCGCCGATTTGATTGTGCTGGGTCGGCGGGGCCACCACGGTCTAAAAGCCGCCCTGCTGGGCAGTGTCAGCAACTACGTCCTCCACCACGCCCCCTGCTCGGTACTGGTGGTACAGGGTAATTAGAGGCAGAATCATGTTGTGACCTCTGGAACTGGAGACCCTTACAAAAGCACCGGAAGCAAAAGCACCGGAAGATGTTTGCGGTTTAATCCTCCGCCTCAGGCTCGTAGGTGGAGGCGATGGAGAGTTCCTTCAGCTGGGCTTCGTCTACGCCAGAGGGGGCCTGGGTGAGCAAGCAGCGGGCCTGCTGGGTCTTGGGGAAGGCGATCGCATCGCGAATCGACTCTTCGCCCGCCATCAGCATGACGATGCGGTCTAGCCCGTAGGCAATGCCGCCGTGGGGCGGGGTGCCGTACTCAAAGGCTTCGATCAAAAAGCCAAACTTGTCCTGGGCTTCTTCCGTAGACAGGCCAATGGTTTCAAACACCTGCTGCTGCAGGTCGGGCTGGTAGATCCGCAGGCTGCCGCCGCCAATTTCGTAGCCGTTGAGCACCATGTCGTAGGCCACGGCGCGGGCGGTCTTGAGGTCGGCGACATCCTCCGGGTGGGGGGCTGTGAAGGGGTGGTGCAGGGCTTCGAGGCGCTGCTCGTCGGCATTCCACTCAAACATAGGGAAGTCGGTCACCCACAGCAGGTTCAGGCTGTCGGGGGGGATCAGATCCATCTCCTTGGCGATCGCCTGACGCACCCGATCCAGCGTGGCATTTACAATCGGGGTCGGCCCGGCCCCAAACAACAGCAGGGTGCCCTCGGTGGCCCCGGTGCGGCGCAGCAGTTCGGCCATTTGCTCGGGGCCGAGATTGTCTTTGATCGCGCCGATAGTATCCACCGCACCGTCAGCTCTAACCCGCACGTAGGCCAGACCCTTGGCCCCAGCCTCTGCCGCAATTTTGAACACATCGCCGCCGGGCTTAATTCGCACGTTGGAGATCTGCTCGTTGCCGTTGGGGATGGGCAGCACCTTGACGATGCCGCCGTCGGCCACCGCGCCCGAAAACACCTTAAAGCCGCAGTCCTCGACCAGGTCAGATACATCGACTAGCTCCAGGCCGTAGCGGGTGTCGGGCTTGTCGCAGCCGTAGCGATCCATCGCCTCGGCGTAGGTCAGCCGGGGGAAGGGGCGGGGAATCTCGACCCCCTTGACGGCTTTGAAAATGTGGGCAACTAGAGCCTCATTCAGGGCCAGAACTTCGTCCTGGGTCATGAAGCTCATTTCCATATCCAGCTGGGTGAACTCGGGCTGGCGATCGGCCCGCAGGTCTTCGTCGCGAAAGCAGCGGGCGATCTGGTAGTAGCGATCGACCCCCGAAACCATCAGCAGCTGCTTGAACAGCTGGGGCGACTGGGGCAGGGCATAAAACTCGCCGGGGTTGACCCGCGAGGGCACCAGGTAGTCTCTTGCCCCCTCTGGGGTCGAGCGGGTGAGAATGGGGGTCTCGACTTCAAAGAAGCCTTCTTGATCCTCCAAGAAGCGGCGGATGGCCTTGGTCACCTCGTGGCGAATGCGCAGGTTCTGGGCCATCCGTTCCCGTCGCAAGTCCAAATACCGATAGCGCAGCCGCAGGTCTTCGCGCACGTTCTCAGAATCGGCGGTGGAGACCTGAAAGGGCAGCGGCTTGCGTACCGCATTCAGCAGTTCGATGGTGTCGGCGTAGATTTCCACTTCGCCCGTGGGCAGCTTGGGGTTCACCGACCCCTCCTGGCGCTGGCTGACCCGGCCCTGGATTTTGACCACATACTCGTTGCGCAGCGGGTCGGCCTGGGGATAGGATGCCGGGGTGCGCTCAGGATCGCTGACGATTTGCACCACGCCGGTGCGATCGCGCAGGTCAATAAAAATCACGCCCCCATGGTCGCGGCGGCGATCGACCCAGCCGAACAGGGTAACGGTGCTGCCAATGTCGCTGGCCCGCAGGGTGCCGCAGTAGTGGGTGCGCATAGTGAACTTAGCTTATTTTTCAAAACCTTCCCATTATCTAGGATAGTGGGTGAGCTTGAAAGCTATTTTTTTGCGCGAAGTCTGCTGGCTAGATTTTGAGGGATACAGGGATGGTTTGGCTACGGTGTGGGCAGCGGTGGATCGCGGATGTGGATGCGATCGTATTTGACAAAGACGGCACCCTAGCCGACTCTCATCAGCTCTTGCACCGCACGGCGCTGGCCAGGGCAGAGGCCTGTGCGGCGGCAGCCGGGGCCGGGGATGAGATGGTGCAAGCCTTGCTGACCTGCTTTGGGGTTTCCCCCGAGGGCATCGATCCCGATGGGCTGATGGCAGCAGGCACCCGCGAGGCCAATAGGCAGGGAGCAGTGGGGGTATTAGTGCAAGCGGGCTATCCCTCAGAAAAGGTGACCGAGCTGGTGGCGGAATGTTTTGCGGCAGTGAATGCCAAGCGCAACGGCAAGGCGGCTCATACTCCACCCTTCGAGGGCACTGGGGCGATGCTAGCGCGATTGCACCAAAGTCCGTTGAAAATTGGGGTGCTGTCGTCGGATAGCCCGGCCTATGTGGAAGAATTCTTGAGCCAATATGACCTCATGCCCTGGGTAGATGAGTGGCAGGGTACAGAGCCAGAGGATCCGCCGAAGCCTGACCCGACGCTGCTGGGGAGGGTATGCGATCGCCTTGGGATAGCCTTTCAGCAAACCATTGTTGTGGGTGATAGTTGGGCCGATCTTGCCTTGGCAGAGCAGGCTGGGGCGGCAGGGTTTATATCAGTCTCAGCACCGTGGGGGCGATCGCCCGTCCCTGGCGCTACCCTAGTACTGAGCCATTGGGATGATCTTGAAGTAAAAGCTTGAGCTTCAATCCCCACCTTGGAGGCTTGTGCTGAGCCTGCCGAAGTGGGCAGGGGTGGGTCAAACCCTGACTGACGGAGATTTGCACTATGGTGTCGTGGGTTCTCAAAGAATGGCAGGTGGCGATCGCGGCGTTGCTGCAAGGCGACACTATCCTCTTGCTGCGCAAGGGTGGCATTCGCGAGGCTAAGGGGCAGTTTTCGCTAGCAGCCCGCGAGGTGCTGCTGCTGCCTACCCTAGAGCATCAGAGGCTTGAACTATTGAAAGATGAATTTCGGCCTCTCGCGAATTTGGAGCTGTCTGGACAGCCCGACCAGGTGCGGTTTGAGGGGTGGGCGACCATCACCCATGCCTTCTTGCTCAAGGCCGAAAGGGAGGTGGCTCCGCTACTGCCTTACCTGGTGTGGAACGAGCAGTTTGTGGCCGAACGGCTGAATTGGCAGCCCGATCGCCCCCTCTACGGTCTGCTGCTGCAGGCCTATCGGCTAGGGTCGCCGCTGGTGCTGCCCCGCCATGCCGGGTACGGTGGCTGTCGATCGTGGGTTGAAATTGGCGAATCTGTGGCGGTGAAAGATAGCACCCCCGCCCTGGCTGAGGCCGATTATGCCAACCAGGTCAACGCCATTTTGGCTGCGCTGCCCTCGGTAACACCGATTGTCTCCCTAACTGCCGGAGGATAGGGACTTCGGTTCCTTTACCACTGCCGCCTCGGAGCTGTCGGCGAACACGCTTTCGGAAACCACCCGGTTAGTCACCTCCTCCAGGTAGCTGCGTAGGGTCTGGTCGAGTTCTTCAAACTCGGGCCACAGGGTTTCGTCTACAAAGGTGCGGGGCACCTTGGCCATCACCGTGGTGTAGCGCTGGCGATAATAGCGATAGGGCTCGATGCCGTAGCGGCGCAGCAGGGCGACAAACAGCTTGCGTGACCACATATCGTTGAGGGTAAACCGATACTCTACGGGGGGATCAGCCTGTCTAGCTGCTTCGAGGCGCTGGCGAATGCGATCGATCGCCTGGGCGGAGGCTTCTTTTTCGCCTGGGGTGGTGGCCCCAGAATGCAGCCGCTCAATGCGCTGGAGCTTTTGGATCAGCTGTTGTTCGTCAATCACAGGAGCAATGTCCTCGTGGCGGGTGCGAGGCTCAAAGACCGGCCCAACGGGCGATCGCGGCCTACGTGGCCTTAGGCACAGGCTACACAAGCTTGCGATGAGCCGCAAGACCGAGAAACCGGGTTTCTGAGCCAATTATCGGGGCTTGAGCACCGCAAAAAAGAAACCCGGTTTCTGGACGCCGGAATGTTTGCGATGGGTGGCTGGTGCATTACAGTGCGGGAGTTGCGGGTTTATGGCGCGGGGATGCTGGGCCGCGATCGCACTGTTGAGTTTGACACCAATGCCTTTGAAGACTTGGCCTAGTGAATTCCCGTAGGGTGCCATTCGCGGCGCGATCACGAAGTGACTCCCGTGGAGTATCGCCCTTGCGACAAGTCTTTCACCCCTGCTTCGCCACAATGTACCAATGGCAGGGAGTCAAATATTGGGATTCTCGCAATGGGTAATATCAAGTCGGATTAAATGCACATGATTAAGCGAAGTGAGTGCCCCTATCGTACCCTGGCCACCAATGGTAAAAAGTGAGCCCTCGAATCAGGTCTTGCTGCTGCAACAATCGCTGACAGCGTTGGTAAACCAGTTCTTC
>JBGSNT010000090.1:0-69993 GCA_041739575.1 Nodosilinea sp.
GAGATTTTTCTCAGAAGTCCGGCCTCTCTACTTCTGCCTAAATTCCTAGCCGCCAAGCTTATCCCTCAGAAACCCCCAGATACACTACCTCTGACAGCCTAGCTCTAAGCCTGGATCCAAGTAAAACTTATGACTGTCCAGGTACTAAATCAGCTAGATATTTCGCCTCACTCCCATGGTCTAACTAGTTTTCTTGGATTTTTAAGGAGTTTTCCATGTTTTCAATCAAGGGTCGTAGATTTTTGATCCGCATTTGTGTTGGGCTGACGATTAGCTTACTTGCCGCCAGCTGCGGTCTTTCTGCCCCCACACCTAACCGTCCAGAGACCTCGGCGCAAACGGTCGAACTCACCGTATCGGCGGCGGCTAGCTTACAGGATGCCCTAGAGGCCATCACGCCTGAATTTCATGCAGCCTACCCCACAATTGAAATTAGCTACAACTTTGGTGCCTCGGGTGCCCTACAGCAGCAAATTGAGCAGGGTGCCCCAGCCGATATCTTTTTTTCTGCTGCTACTAAGCAGATGGATGCTCTGGCTGAGAAAAGGCTAATCTTAAGCGATTCTCGGCAGAATGTATTGACGAATAGCCTGGTGCTGATTGCTCCAGCTCAGTCGCCTCTTGCTATTACAGATATTGCCCAGCTTAAAGATGCTGAGGTTGGCGTCGTTGCGGTGGGTGAGTTCCGTAGCGTGCCAGCGGGACAGTACGCTGAGCAAGTCTTTACCAGGCTAAATTTACTTGAGCCTTTGCAGTCGAAGCTAGTGTTTAGCAACAACGTGCGGGGGGTGTTGGCCGCCGTAGAAAGCGGCAATGCCGATGTGGGTGTGGTCTATGCCACCGATGCGGCCCTCTCGGAGCGAATTAAGGTGTTGGCTACGGCGACCGCGGCGACCCACCAGCCCATTGTTTACCCGATCGCGGTGGTGAGCGATAGCCCTAACCCTGACGCGGCAAAGACATTTATTGCGTTTTTGCAGACGCCTGCGGCCCAAGCTAAGTTCAAGGAATTTGGCTTTGGGATTGTCGATCCGTAACGGCCCGCCCATTCTACGGCCTCAAACCCACCATGATTAATCTCTCCCCCCTGTGGATCTCCCTCCGCATTGCCGCGATCGCTACCCTGCTGGCGTTTATGCTGGGCATTGCCGCTGCGCAGTTTATGCAGGGCTATCGGGGCCGCTGGCGATCGCTCCTAGACAGCCTGTTTTTAGCCCCCATGGTGCTGCCCCCCACGGTGCTGGGCTTTTTGCTGCTGCTGCTGCTGGGCAAGTATGGCCCCTTCGGGAGGCTGATGGGGGCAGTTGGGGTCAACGTCGTGTTTACCTGGTATGCGGCGGTGATCACCGCGACGGTGGTGGCGTTTCCGCTGATGTACAAAACCGTGCTGGGCAGCCTAGAGCAGATCGATCGCTCCATGCAGCAGGCCGCCCGCACCCTAGGCTCAACGGAGTGGCAATTGTTTTGGTGCATTACGCTGCCCCTGGCAGTGCCCGGTATTGTGGCGGGCACTGCCCTGGCTTTTACCCGCGCCCTGGGCGAGTTTGGGGCTACCCTCATGCTGGCGGGCAACATTCCAGGCAAAACCCAGACCCTGCCCATGGCGATTTTCTTCACCGTCGAAGCCGGGGTCTTTCGCGAAGCCGCCCTGTGGACAGGGGTGATTTTAGCCATCTCCCTGGGCGGGCTGGTGCTGATGAACCGCTGGCAAACCCGAGGGGCTAGGCGGCCAGTATTGGGGTGGATCGATCGATGCTGGGCTGTAGTTGGTCGTACCCTGGGCGCGACATTCCAGGCTCCTCTGCAGTCGCTCGGCGTAGGCGCAGCCAGTCCCAAGGCGTTACACCCTTCAGACCTCACGCCCCCTCACCTCTCCGTCACCCTCACCCATCACCTGCCTGGGTTTACCCTGGATGTGGCCTTTTCCTCCGACCGCCATCCCCTGGGCCTGCTGGGAGCATCGGGAGCGGGTAAAAGCCTGATTTTGAGATGTCTGGCGGGCCTCGAGACACCTCACAGCGGGCGCATTGTAATGAACGGGCGGGTGCTGTTTGACTCGGCGTTGGGCATTAATCTACCCAGCCGCGATCGCAGAGTCGGCTATCTCTTCCAGCATTACGCCCTATTTCCCCACCTCACTGTGGCCCAAAACATTGCCTACGGGCTGCGGGGCAAGTCTAAAGCGGCGATCGCCCGTCAGGTGGCCAAGCAGCTTCAGCAGGTGCAGCTGGTCGGGTTTGGCGATCGCTACCCTCACCAGCTCTCTGGCGGTCAGCAGCAGCGGGTGGCCCTGGCCCGCGCCCTGGCCCCCAACCCCGAAATTCTGCTGCTCGATGAGCCCTTCTCCGCCCTCGATGCCCACCTGCGCAGCGAACTCGAAAAGCAGTTGCTCAAGACCCTGTCCAGCTACCGGGGCCTCACCCTATTCGTCAGCCACAACCTAGAAGAGGCCTACCGAGTGTGTCAGCGCTTGCTGGTGCTCTCGGGCGGCAGCGTCGTGGCCGAGGGGCCAAAGCAGGCCATTTTTGACCACCCCGGCACCCTAGCCGTGGCCCAGCTCACCGGCTGCAAAAACGTTTCGGCGCTGCGACGCCAGGGCGATTACACCCTAGCCGCCCTGAACTGGCGCTGCACCCTGCAAACCCTGGAGCCGGTGCTGCCCACCCACACCCACGTGGGCATTCGCGCCCATCGCCTTACCTTTCTAGAGCAGCCGACCCAACCCAATACCTTCCCCGGCTGGATTACCTGGACCAGCGAAACGCCCCACCGTATTAGCCTCTATCTCAAACTGGGCAGCCCCCCATCTGACCTCGATGATTACCACCTCCAGGCAGAAGTCTTCAAAGACAGATGGGCTGAACTGAAGGAGCGACCTTTTCCCTGGTTTGTGCACCTTGATCCAGCCCAGCTGCTCTTACTGGGGAATTAAGCGACTGCCCCCAAAAAACAACAGGTTAGGAGAATTCTAGGAAAGACCTTACCAACCGTCGCGCAAACGTCTCGTTTGCGACGCAGCCAGGATGGCGGCACTACGACCTCCCACTGGGATGTTTGTTTCGAGAAATCTCCTTAGTTGTTACAGATTTTCACGATGTTCTAAGGGACTCGCAAGAAAATAAGGTACCCGCTGATCGGACTTCGACTTCGCTCAGTCCTCGATCACTGAAGGTTGAGCGAAGTCGAAACCTGGCCACCTGGTACACCATTAACCCGCAGATCCCTAACCTTGCATCGGCTGAGGCCCGTCTCCATCTCCTAGCCCCAACTGTCCGTGGTACCCCGTTACCAGGCGACTGCCGTCTTTAAAAATGTGCACCTCAACCTGGTCACTGGCCCAGTTAATGCGGTCTTGCAGCGCTGGGTTAAACACCCGTACCCGCTGGTTGCGCGACGATACGGGCGAGGTCGGGTCGTGGATAGCCAGGGATTTCACAAAGGGGCCATCCACTAGAATGTCGAGCTGGTCGAGCAAAGTTTGAGCCCCCGGCGGCGCATTGGGTGCCTGCAACTCCCCTAGGGTAAACCCCGAAAACGACATCGTGTTGAGCCCGGCTGCCTTTACCCGCCGTGCCACTGTCGCTAGGGCTGGAGCCTGCCAAAAGGGTTCTCCCCCGGAGAAGGTGACCCCCTCATTGTCGGGGTCGGCCAAAATCTGCTCCACCACCTCGTCTACCGATACAATCTGGTTGGGCTCAAAGGGCCAGGAGGCTGGGTTAAAACAGCCCGGACATTCCCGCAGGCAGCCCTGCACCCAGACCACGGCCCGTTTGCCCGGCCCGTTGACCTCCGAACGGTTGACGTAGCCCATGAGGTTGAGAATAGCCATAATTCCAAAAGCCTCCCCCTAGAGAATCCACCAACACCCTTCACCCGCCTACGCTCCGACCAACTCCGCCATCACCTCTGCCACCGGCTGAATGCGGCTGCTCCCCCCCACGCTGCTGCCCGCAAACACCAGACCGTTCTCCACATCGCCCCGGCAGGCGCGATCGAGGGCACGCAGAATGCAGTAGGTTTCGCGGCGATCGCGGAATTTGCACACCTGTAGGCAGTTGGCAAAGCACTGATCCTTCGGGCCGGAGGCTGCACCCGCATTGACGCGATCGACAAAGGCGTTGCGCAGGGCGCGACCGGGCAGGCCCACGGGGCTGGGCACCAGCACAATATCGGCAGGGTCAGCGTTGAGGTGAAATTCCTTATAGCGCCAGTCAGCGTCGCACTCGTCGGTGGGAATAAAGCGGGTGCCGATTTGGACACCGCTGGCCCCCAGTGCCAGGGCGTGGAGCAGGGAGGTGCGATCGCTCACTCCCCCCGCCGCAATCACCGGAATTGACGGCTCAAAAGTCTCCGCCAGATAGCTCACCAGTGCCGGAATGACTGCCTCGGGACCAATCGCCGGATCACCCAAGTCCTCTGCCTTTGCCCCCAGGTGCCCACCCGCTGCCTGGGGGTTTTCAACCACGAAAGCATCGGGCAATCGGTTGTACTGGCGCTGCCATTTTTTACAGATCACCTGGGCGGCGCGCAGGCTAGAGATAATCGGCACCAGGGCCACCTCGGGGCGGTGGGCGGTGAGGGCGGGCAGGGTCAAGGGCAACCCTGCGCCAGAAAAAATCAGGTTCACGCCATGGTCAACGGCGGTTTTAACCAGGGTTTCGTAGTCGCGCGCCGCCACCATAATGTTGACCCCGAGAATGCCCCTGGGGCTGAGGGCACGGGCTTTGCGTAGCTCATCGATTAAAGCCAGACGATTGGCCTCAAAGAACTGAGTTTGGCGGGTTTTAGGATTCTTCTCCTCGATATTGAAATGGGGCGATCGCATCCCCAGGCCGACGGCAGAGATCACGCCGATACCGCCCGCGTTGGCGACCGCCGCCGCCAGGCCAGCGCCGGAAACGCGAATGCCCATGCCGCCCTGCACGATGGGGTAAGGGGCGGTGTGCTGGCCGATGGTGAGAGTAGGAAGAGTATGCATGGGTGAATGGGTAAAGGGGTAAAGGGGGGAGGGGGAATGCGTAGGGTCAGACCTATGGGTCTGCCTTTGCCTAGAGGTCTGACCTAAGGAGTGGGGGATGTCGGGGCAAACGGTTGTTTGCCCAGGCGGGGTTTTCTCCCTTAAACCGATTGAGAAAACTGCCGGATGGTGCGATTCCGCAGGTAGGGATCAAACACGGCGGCGATGTTGCGGATCAGCAACCGCCCGGCGGGCAACACCTCGATGTGGTTGGACGTCAGCCGCACCAGGCCGTCGGCTTCTAGCACCTTGAGATCTTCTCGTTCTCGGGCAAAGTAGTCGTCAAAGTCTTGGTCAAAACTGAGGTGATACTTTTCTTGAATGGCAGACTTCGATAGCTCAAACTGGCACATCAGCTCCATAATCACCGCCCGCCGCAAAATGTCGTCTTGGCTGAGCACTACACCTCGCTCCAGGGGCAAACCACCAGCATCCATTGCTTTATAGAAGTCACGCAGCCCTTTGTGGTTTTGGGCGTAGACATCGTGCAGCATGCTGATGGAGGTCATGCCAAAGCCCAGCAGGTCAGACTCGGGCAGGGTGGTGTAGCCCTGAAAGTTGCGGTGCAGCTGGCCCTGGGCTTGGGCGATCGCCAGCTCATCCCCGGCCTTGGCAAAGTGGTCCATACCAATGAACTGGTAGCCCGCTGTCGTCAGGCGATCGATGGTCATGTGGAAGATTTCCAGCTTTTCTTCAGGGCCGGGCAGGGTGGCGGGGTCAATGTGCTTTTTCTGCACCGGCTTCAGCCAGGGCACAAAGGCAAAGTTGAAGACGGCGATGCGATCGGGGTCAAGGCGCAGGGTTTTCTCAAGGGTGTCGCGGAAGGTGGCCAGGGTCTGATAGGGTAGCCCGTAGATCAGGTCTACATTGACGCTTTCAAACCCCGCCTCCCGCAGCCAGCCCATAGCATCAAACAGCATTTCCTCGGGCTGAATGCGGTTCACCGCCGTCTGCACAGCTCGGTTAAAGTCTTGCAGGCCAAAGCTCACCCGCTTAAAGCCCAGATCTTTGAGGAATTGCACATAGTCTCGATCCAGGTCACGAGGATTCACCTCAATGGAGATCTCGGCCCCGGGCTCAAAGTCAAAGTGCTCATGCAGGGCATTCCACAGCCGCTCTACCTGAGCTATGGTCAGGTAGCTGGGGGTGCCGCCGCCCCAGTGGAGCTGGTTGACCTGGCGGTGCTGAACCCGCTGCGCCACCTGGGCAATATTGCGCTCCAGATAATCCAAATACGGGTCGGCCACTTTTTTATGACGGGTGATCACCGTATTGCAGCCGCAGAAGTAGCAGGCCGACTCACAAAAGGGAATGTGGCAGTAGAGCGACAGGGGCGTCCGCTTGTAGTTGCCCACGGCCACAGCCGCCTCAAAATCTCGGGAGTTAAAGCTTTCTTTCATCTCCGTCGCCGGAGGGAAACTGGTGTAGCGGGGCAGCGGCTGGTTGTACTTGTGCAGCAGCGCCGGGTCAAACACAACGGGGTTGGCAACAGAGAGCATAGTGATAGGTATTTGCGAAATGGATTGGTAGGGTAGGCATTGCCCACCAGTGGATAGATTCGTAGAGGCTGTGTTGGTCTTGATGCATCAGGGCCAACACAGCCTCTACGGCTTGGTTACTCCGTGGCCACCAGGGCGACCATGCCGTGGTGGGGATGCGGCTCAGTGCTGCCGGGACGGTCTTGCCGGGTAATCAGGTCAAAGACGTGATCGCCCACGGCGGCCCGCACATCCGGCTCCAGCTCATGGAACACGTCGCGGTTCAGGGCAAAGGCCAAATTCGCCTCCTCCACCAGTTGCTGAACCAGAGCCTCATCCACCGGCAATGCATTCAGCGCTTCGCGGTACTTGAGCTTAAAGTCGCGCTTGGCTTCCACCGTGGGCAGCTCGTCAAACTCGTGCAGGCCGGTACCTTTGTCTGGCGGCAGGTTCAAGGCCGATCGCACAATGTGCCGCAGCCCTTGCCCGCCCGATAGATCGCCCATATAGCGCACGTAGGCATGGGCCACCAGCAGGGCCGGATTGGTAGCCGAAACTTCGAGAATGCGGTTGACATAGCGCTGGCCAGCGGGGGTCGCAATGATGTCGTGCTGCCAGCGATCGCCGTAGTAAAACGCCAAATCTTCCTCTAGCTTCTGGGTGCGCAGCAGCTCCGCAAACACCATCGGCCCCACCACCAGGTGGTCGCGGTGGCTGGCCATTTCAATTTCTAGGGTGTTGTAGAGAAAATAGAGGTCGGCGGTGAGCTTTTTGAAGGGCTCTAGCTCCACCACGCCCTTCAAAAAGCACTTCATAAACGCTGTATTTTCAGACAGGGTATGGGAGGTCTGGGTACCTTCGCGCAGCCGCTGGGCTAGGTCAGTCATGGGAATCACTCCGGTAGTGGCCAAAAATCTTTTAATCACTATACAGCTATCAAGCGGCCAATCAACCTTTCCGGTTTAAGTTTTGTGTCTTCAAACCGCCGCCTATTCCCTTCTTCAAATGGATTCTTTGACTCCTTGTTTGTTCGGGATAGGCGGGGCAACCCCGAGCTTGGGCCGACCCTGCCCGCCACCAATCACCCCTTGATTATTAATCGCTATTTAGTGATAAAGTGCTTTTCAATTGTTTAGACCAGTAAATTGCCATGGTGACTGCCCTCTCTAAGTCCGCTTCGCAACCCGGTGACAACTCAGTCAAAGCCGCCATTGAAGAAAATTTGCTGTCGCCCCGGTTCTACACCACCGACTTTGACAAAGCCGCCACCATGGATCTGTCCCTAGAGGCGGAAGGGCTTCAGACCATGCTGGAGGAGATGCGGGCTGACTACAACCGCCACCACTTCAGCCGCGACGACTCCTTCCAGCAGGGGTGGGAGCACATTCAAGGCGAAGAGCGCCAGGCGTTTGTGGATTATCTGGAACGATCCTGCGTCTCGGAGTTTTCAGGCTTTTTGCTGTTCAAAGAGCTGTCGCGGCGGATCAAAGACCGTAGCCCAGTGCTAGGCGAAATCTTCAGCCTCATGGCCCGCGATGAAGCCCGCCACGCCGGGTTCCTCAACAAGTGTATGCAGGACTTCCACATTTCTCTTGACTTGGCCAAGCTGACCAAAACCCGTGAATATACTTTTTTCCCGGTGGAGTGGATTGTCTACGCCGTCTACCTGTCGGAGAAAATTGGCTACTGGCGCTACATTCTCATCTATCGCCATCTGGAGCAGCACCCCGAGCACAGCTTCTATCCTCTGTTCAACTACTTTGAGAGCTGGTGCCAAGATGAAAACCGCCACGGCGATATTTTTAAGGCGCTGGTGCGATCGCAGCCCTCGATGTGGAAAACCTGGCAAGGCCGACTCTGGAGTCGGTTCTTCTTGCTCTCAGTCTTCGCCACCCATAGCCTTACCGTCCACGAGCGGGCCAAGTTTTACGAAATGCTCGGCCTCGACGCCACTGAGTTTGATACAGAAGTAGTGCGCAAAACCAATGACACCGCCGCCCGCGCCTTCCCCATCTATCTCGATGTCGATCACCCCGAGTTTTTTCCCCGCCTGGAACGATCTGCTGAGCGCAACCTAAAAATTAAGCAGATGATGGAAAGCTCAGCCCCTACCTGGGTGAAGCAACTGCGCAAGCTGCCGCTGGTGCTGGGCATCGTGGGCGACCTACTGCGACTCTATCTGATTAAGCCTTTAAACGCCGAAGCGCTGCGCGGCACGGTTAGGTAAGGGATCTGCGGGTTAATGGTGTACCAGGTAGCCAGGTTTCGACTTCGCTCAACCTTCAGTGATCGAGGACTGAGCGAAGTCGAAGTCCGATCAGCGGGTACCTTATTTTCCTGCGAGTCCCTAATCTGGCGAGACGGCTATCCCACTTGGTTACATCCTTGAGCCTTGGGGTTTAGCTCATCTTGTCGAGAAACCTTTTAAGTTGGCAAAACGGCCCCGGATAAGTCAGCTTGGGCTAAGGTTGTCCCAGTTAGATCGGCCTCGGCCAGATTCACTCCATGCAAGATTGCCTCGGTGAGGTCGGCATAGCTCAGTCGACCCCTTGCAGATTGGCCCCGCTCAAGTCGGTTCTCGGTGACTCCGGACGAAAGCTCTGGCCCAGCTCACCCCTTCCAGAGCTCAAATTAGCCCTGGAAGGGGTGACGCGACTGATCGAGGCGGCGGGTGAACGGGGTCGTCATCGCCTGCGCGATCTATTAATGTTTCGCCACGGTCTGCGAGCTGGGGAAGCGGTTATCCTTCGGTGGGATGCGATCATGTTTGACACCGGGGCCATCAGCATTAAGCGACTGAAGCGCAGAGAAGATGGCATTCTTTTGTTAGGTGCCATTTAAAACGGCAGCCGAGGTAGCGGAAAGGGCACCCGACGACGAATTTCATCTTCGACGCGGTCTTGTACCTGGTCGAGCAGATTGGTGGCGATCGCATTCACCGCCCCCTCCACAAAGCCCGGTTGCCCTGTAGCCGCCACGTCAAACACGCAGCCTTCGAGCATCCACTCGTTAACGCCCGCCTCCTGGCACAGCCGGGTAGCCTCTTGAATTTGGGCCGGGGCAACCCCCAAAAGCGACGGAAACTGACTGGGAAAGTCTCGCCGGGTAAAGGTTTCGGTGGATTGACCAGGGGCGTAGTCAAACAGTGATTCGCTGGCTGCAACCCGCCAGCTGTCGCCAAACTGGCGGTAGAGTTGCTGAAAGAAGGCATTCTGCACCTGGCTCAGGGGCACCGGGGCGGGAATTAGCCCCTGCACCAGCCGCGCCACCGGGGCATAGACATCCTGGGGCGGAATAACTGAGCCGCCGCGAATCTGCAAGTCATCGTCGGGGTTGCGGTTGACGTTGCCCAGCAGCCCCTGGTAAGCGCCCGATCGGCGGGGCACCTCTGGCGAGAGGGTCAAAAAGGCTGCGCCACCCATCGGGGTTTGGGAAACTTGCAGGGTTTCTCCGCTGGGCCAGGTGATCTGGTAGCGGTCGCCCACCCGCAGCACGGTTCCTCCGCCCGGTAATGAGGTAGGCCCTTCCGGCAGCGAGAAGGGATTGCCATCGAGCCACACAGGGGATCTGTCGTCGGGCGCATCCTGGGCGTAAATCGCCAGCCGATGGCCGCCCATCCGGATCGCCACCGCCGTATTCATCGACAGGGGCCGACCGGGGATCTGCCCCTGCCGCGCCTGCACCTGAAAGTGGCCATCGGTGGCCGCCGTCAGCCAAAATTCGCCGATGGTTTGGAAGCTGTAGCGATAGCCATCGTAGGTAATGATATGGGGGTCGCCATAGCTGGTGCCGCTGGCGCGGTCGCCCTCCCCACCCCAGGGCGTACTGGGGCCTTCTGCTGTGGGCTCAGGCTCTTCTTCTTCGCAGGGATTTTCTATAGGGTCTATGCCCAACTCGGCATCGCCAGGGTAGCCAGTGAGGGCAATGATCGCCTGGGGGGTGTCTACCGAGGTGACCCCCTCGGGCATGGTGCCGTCGGGGCAGCGGCAAGTGTCGCCGACACAGTACCACTGGTTAAAGCTTCCGCTGATGCGGGTGGTGTCGCGATCGCCCCAGCGAATCGCCCCATGGCCGTTGCCCAATACCTGCACCGATACCACCTGCCGCTCAGGCAGAGTGAGTTGGTAGAGCCGCTGAATGGTGCGGGTGATGCGCCGTCCCTGGGGAATGGAGAGGGCGACAATTTCCCGGCGATCGCCCGTAATACCTGGCCCGCTGGTATCCCAATCGCGTAAGCTGACGTTGCGTTCTAGACCCATGGCCCAGGTTTGCAAGAACCCATCACGGTTAGCCATTAGGTCCAAAAATCGATCGATCCACGCGGTTTCGTCAGCGGGGGCGGGCAGGGGCGGGGTAAGGGCGCGATCGAGCAGGTTCCACACCGGTTCGCCGCTGTAGGCCATATGAGCAAACGCTCCCTGGGCATCGTAGCTGCGGTCTTCGATCTGGCTGTAGCTGGTCAGGTAGCGTCGCCACCGGCTTTCGCCCAGGGATGACCCGCCAGAGTAGGTTTCTCCGACCCAGGACGCGGAACCCTCCAGTACCCAGGGCGGCAGGGAAAAGAGTGCCCCCACCTTCTCTCGCTGGTAGCAGTGGTAGACTTCGTGGGCAATATTACTGAGCTTGGCCGGTTCGGGCAGGCTGGTCCAGGCGTCGGCCACTACGATCAGGCAGGCATCCCAGTCGCCGGTTGATACAAGCCCTGTGCGGCCCTCCAGCACACGAATATCAACCCACAGGCTGGGGTCAGCGGGGTCACGGACGGCGGCGCGGCTGGTGGCCAGGTTGTGCTCACCGGAGTCGTCGCTGCGAATGTACAGGCTCTGATAAGCGTCGTCGCGGGTGGCCACAATAGGGTGGGTAAACCGGTGCCCCGTCTGGGTTTCCAGGTAGCGCTGGGCTTCAGCCACTCGCCGATCTAGCTCCGCATCTGCCGGGGCCGATCGCGACAGAGTCGTCAGCACCAGGGCCAGGGTGAGGCCAAATAACACCCATAATCGTAGCCAACCAAACCGGTGCCAAAATGCAGCCATTGTCGTACCCAACTCCCAACCCATGACTGAACTTTCATCCTGGGCCTGGGCGATTCCGGAACGGATTTACTAAACCTTAGGATTAGATTGGTCTGGCTACGACCTGCCCATCTCAAAGGTTAGTTGCGATGGATAGGTGGTTTCAATCCTTCCTTCAATGGTGCGATCGCCGCAGTTACCCAGCCAGGTTTCAGCCCCATTGGGGTGATTTAAGGTCATCTCAGTCCCGTCAAAATGACCTGAAAGGCGGATCTTCACGTCCTCCTTAGACTTGGTGATTTGATCACCTATCCAAGCACCCGTTGCAGAATTCACATCCACAATTTGTAGAGTGCCAAAATTACCTGGGTTACCGTTATCCGTGATCTTCCAGGTCAGAACGGCATTCTCTAAAAAAAAGGCAGCACAGCCCCTAAGACTATGCTCTGTGGGACTAGGCGTAGTGTTGGGGACAGGCGTAGAGTCGCGGTTAGAAGTATCAGCAGGTGCTGTATTGAGGGCAAGAATGAGGCCCAAGACAAGCAGGGCAATGCCGATAGGCGCAGACCATTTTTGCTGAGCAGGCTGCACTTCAAGAACACCGCCCACTTTGCTAACGAAGGTCAGAAGAATAAAAAACAACCCAGCAAAAATTAAAACGGTCGGGATCGGGGTGTTTGCAAGCGCGTTGATGATCTCGCCCATGTTTCTCTTGCCAAATAAAATTAATGCAGAGAAGTCTGGTGGAAATAGCTATTCTAATAGTGCTACAAACAGAGTCTTGGCAGTTGCAAGTAAAACGCTTTGTTAAGGTTTGCTACCAAAATGTAATGGGCCGCGATTGGGCATGCTCAAAGATCTACAAACTATCTCTGGGTATCAACCAAGGCGAACCTAAATTCCAGGTTTCCCGGTTTTGGAGCTGTCCTATAGAACTGTTTCATAAGGGCACCTCGATTAATTGATTTTTTTGAGCCACCGCGTCTCATTTGAGACAGCTAAGGTGATGCGGAGATGCTCCATAACACAACGGATAAAGTCCCCCAATTTTGTGCAAAAAATTAGGACTAGAAGACTGAAATTAAGCCCATCTCTGGGCGTTAAGCCTGATTATCCTGCCAGTTCACATGATGCTGTCGACTGGCTTTCGAGATATACAAACCGCTTCAGGTTGTACACCAGATTTTTCAGCCCCAGCTGTGTGCGAGCCCGGGCCAACCCGATGCTGCGCACGACCATGCCCCCCATGCTCGTTACGAAGTCACCGAAGATATGCTCCACTTTGGCACGGGTTTTGGAACGCTCTCGATTGGCCGCTTTCTGCTCGTCCGTTAGGGGGCGATTGCGATACGCCCGTTCATTGATGTGAGGTTCGAACCCCATCAGCGTCAACACGTCGACAATCAGGACCGAGAGATACGCACTATCGGCCCAGAGTCCATCACCGCTATTGTCGGCATCGAGTAACTTACTCAAGGCCTGCGAGTCATGGACCGATGCGTCGGTGACGGTGTAACGACGAATGAGCTTAAAGCCGACGTCACTACTGACATGGTTTTTATACCCGTAGTGGGAGACCCCATTTTTCTTCGTCCATCGGACGTCAACATCTTTTTGGGCTAGCTTATGGGGTTGCTCTTGCGACTCAGCGGGAACCTCGCCCTGCTTGATGGTTTGGTTCTCCTCGCGGGTGTTCCGCTGCTTGGGCACCGGAATCAGGGTGGCATCTACGATTTGCCCATCCTTAGCGGCATACCCGGCCCATTGGAGAACCCCGCTAAACTGCTCGAACAGTTCCTCGACTAACCCGTACTGCTGCAATTGCTCTCGGAATAGCCAGACCGTCGTGGCGTCCGGCACGGTATCTTCTAGCCCTAGGCCTAGAAATTGCATGAACGACAGTCGGTCATTGACCTGATATTCCAATTCCTCATCGCTGATGGTGTAGAGCTTTTGTAGCACCAGCATCTTGAAGAGCAATAAGACATCCGTCGGCTTACGTCCAGCCTCGCTTTTGCGCGGTTTTGCGTGGATCCGCCCCAGAATGGGGCGAAAGGTCTCCCACGGCACTAATTCATTCAACTGTTTCAGGAGTGGTTTCTTGTGCTCCAGTTTTTGCTGACGGGCCTCAACATCCCAGAATCCTTGCTGTCCCATAGCCTGCATGCTTCACCAGAACGACTTTATGATCTCATATTGAGATCGCTTTGGCTATTTTTCGAAGTGCCCTGAAGGCTGATGCTCAAAAATGTCAATTGTGGTTTTCTATCTGCTTCACCAATACTCCGGACAGTTTTTGACATGCAACGACAGAATGAAGGTTTGAGTCCTCTGCAGAGCAGTCTAGCCAACGCTGAAATGAAGGATTTCAGCGTTGGCACGGAAAAGTATCAGAACTATTGTTTCGCTTGCCCACCCAATCCAAAATCGCTAAACCAAAATTCAAAATTTCCTCTAACTGCCCAGCTTAAAGGCCTCCAGACAGAGGGCATAGACAGCGCCAATCTTAAAGCTATTGATGCAGTCGAGCCAGAGGGGTTTGGGGACCTTTTTGAGCAGGGCTGGGTCGCGCCAGCGACGGCTGTAGACTAACCAATTGATCAACTCCGCTCCCATCACCAAAAATGCCGATATGACGGTGTCTTGTACGGCGGCTTGGCCTGCGATCGCCGACAGCGACACGGCTACAAAGTAGCCTCCCAGTAGGCTAATCAGCACCAGCGACACGCGCCGCCAGGGGTTGATCAGCCATAGCGCCAGCTGATCGCCCAGGTCGTCCACAAGCATACTTAAGCGAGTGCGCTGCATCGGTTAACCCCTTAGCTGCCTACTGTCTGGTGTTTGAGCGCTCTAGGGAGCGCTCTACTGGGTGGAGCCCCCTACCGCCCTGGGCGATGGCCTAGATGTGCCTGGAGGCAACTGCTGCAACCGCGCACCCCTAAAACTTGGCCGGGCAGGCTGGATGAATGCCCCCCTGACGGCACACGTACTCGAGCTGTTCGCCCTCCAGGTTTAAGGCTTTAGAGAAGTCTACCCCCAGTAACGCTTCAGTGCTAGGGGGCTCAGCGGTGGTGGTGACAAAGCCATCGCGGTGAAACTGCTCTGGTGTGAAAAACCTCGCCCCGGCCAGGTTTACCCCGCTCAGGTTGGCTCCGGTGAGCACCGTTCCTTCCAGGTCGGCACCCTGGAGATTGGCCTGGGTCAGGTTGGCCTGGGTCAGGTTGGTCTCCTTGAGCTGGGCATCGCTGAGATTGGCCTGCACCAAAACGGCTCCCCTCAGGTTCGCCGCATCCAGGTGAGCTTCGGCCAGGTCGGCGCGGCTGAGGTTAGCGGCCACCAGGGTTGCCCCGGCCAGATGCGCCTGGCGCAGACGGGCTTCTACCAGGTTGGCCTGGGTCAGGTTGGCATCGGTGAAGTCGGCCCCCACCAGGCTGGTGCCCTGGAACTGCCCGTGGCTGACATCGGCGGCAATAAACCAGGCGCTGCTGGCGTTGGCCCCGGTAAAATCGGCGTAGGTGGCCAGGGAATTGCTCAGGTTGGCCCGCAGCAGGCTGGTGTTGTTGAACAGCCCATGGTCTAGGCGGGCCGCTACCAGGCTAGCCTCAGTTAGGTCTGAGCCGCTGAAGTCGACTACCCAGTCGTCGAAGGTGTCGGGGCGACTATCCTCACCGGGGTCAAAGAACTTGGCCTTGCGAAACCGCGCCCCCGAGAGCACTGCATTGCGCCAAATAATCCCCGCCAAATTCTGCTGCTCTAGCAATAGCGTAAAGGCGTCGGGGCCTTCAAAGACGTAGCCCAGGTTGGTACCGCTGAGATCGACCTGGTTAAAGCTGCCGCTGTGCAACACCAAAATTTTTGCCAGGGTGCGCTTTACCGTGCGCTGCCGCAGCTGGGCCGTCAGCCGCTGCTCTGGGGGCAGGGCCAGCAGGTCATTGGCCAGGGCCAGGTTGAGCTGTTGGAGCTGGGGAATCGCCGGGGGCCCTAGGGTAACGAGCGCCTGTTGCAGAGTCTCCAGCAGGCCAGGGTCGCCGGTTTGGGCCAGCATATCCACCAGCAGGGGAATAGCTCGGGGATCGTCGCTGCTGGCTAGGGCCAGAGCCGCCGCCTGGCGATCGCTAAAGGAGGTCGCATTTTGGCTGAGGTTTTCCACCAGGGCTAAAAACAGCGCATCCCCAGAGGTGCCTCGGGCCACCGGCAGCCGTCGGTCAAGCCACAGCGCCCCTACCCCCCCCAGGGCAACTACCCCCGCCAGCGCCCCCATCACCGGCAGGTACCGCCGCCAGCCATTTGCCCCTAACACCCGGGCCGACTCGGCGGGGGAAAGCACGATGGCCGTCAAACCGCCATACTCCTCAGTGGTTAGCCCCACCAGGGGCGGCCCAGCCAGCAGCGAGGTCGGGCTACCGTTGGCGAAATCCTCCTCCTGGCCATCCATGGGGTCTGGCCGGTACCGGGTTGGCACCTGACCACCGCGCAGCAGCACAACCCGGGTGCCCGCCAGAGAATCGTACCAGGTCCGCCGCGATGGGTTGGTTTGCCCCATTGCCCCGGCCCCTAATCCGCAGACCAGGGCCAGCCCCCCCAACCACGGCAAGCTGGGGAAAGCCCCACTGGCCAACCAGAGGCCGTAGGCTCCGGCCAGGGGCGCACCCCAGCGCCCCAGTTCCCGCATCCCCGTCGCCCGCAGGCCCGGCACCGGGCGATTAAGGCTGGTCACCTGCAGCCCTAGCCAGGCCTTGGGCCAGGTTTTACCCTGGGTGACCAGGCCATGCAGTTGACTGCCCACCAGGGCCACTGGCATGACCAGAGCCGTAAACCAGAGAATGTTGGTCAGGGGCGGCACCGTGGTTATCAACCGATGCCGCGGCCAGCCCAACGGCCGGGCGATCGCCCCCTGAACCAGGGCCACCCCCGGCGTCAGCGGTACGGTCTTCGCCGTGGCCTGCTGTCGCACGGCTTCTCCTAGGCTCCAGGGCAGGGCCACGCTGCCCACCAGCAGCCCCACCTCCAACCCCCAGGCCACCAGCCGCCGCAGGGCCAAGCTGTGCCCCCCCAAGAGTCGTCCCTGCACCGGAGTGGTAGACACCTGGGCCGAAATCGGCTGAGAGTTAGAGGTCTGCGCCATGGAGCAATCTGAAACAAGTCCGACATTGAAAAAGCCTAGCCATCATGCCCAGGTCCATCGATCGGGGGCTGATCGGCCCTAGACCCCGCATAATTGCCCTTAATAATAGCGAAGCCGACCCATTGTGGCGGGTTTTGGCTCCAGGCGATCGGCCCGTTCCCCCAGCCCTGGCACATGGGAAACTGGCACATTTACTGTCACACATCCCCCTCCCCCTGGTTACGATAGACACATAAATGAAAATGACTCCCTACGAAGGAGCCCACGCCATGAAATGCCTAACTAAACTTGTTGGTCTACCGGTTGCCGTTCTTACCCTGGCCCTGGGTGCTGGTGTTGCCTCCGCCCAGTCGGTTGCCCAAACTCCCCTCAGCGGCCCCGTGCAGGTCAGCGGGTCGGTGGAACCCAGTCGCTCCTCAGACTGCGGGTTTCTCAGCAACAGCCCAGTCCAGACGCTCCAGGTGAGCCAGGACTTTGCCGCCGTGGATATCGCCATCAATAATGGCACCGGCGGGCTGACCCTGTTCATTCAGGGCGACAACGGCTTTAGCGAATGTCACACCAGCGGGGGGGGCACCATCAATGCTCCGGGGCTGCTCAACCGGGGAACCTATTCATTCTTTATTGGTAATGCTAGCCAAACCCCCACCAGCTATACCCTCGTAATCACTGAAAACTAGTAGGCTGTGGCATAAGCGTGGCGACTATTGCCAATTGCGAGGGAGCAGGGGAGCTAGGGAGTCAAACGATCTGGAATAGTTGGCATATTTCAGCCTTCGAGTGCTAGGAGCCGACGGATTGACTGCCTTGGTTGGGGCTGGAGCGGGATTGGGCTCACTACGGTGATCTCTGGGGATTACCCCGAAAAGTCCTCCCGGATCTGACGGCTGCTATACTCCTGGGCCTGTTTGTCAGGCCACCGGTTTCCCCTCGCCCATCTGCGCCTAGTTGTTCTGGCCGCCCTGACGATGGTGTAGCCGAGTCAGGGAAATTCTGGCGGCCTCCGATACCTGAAAGTGGGTGTCTTTCTCTAGGTAGCGTAGGGCGGGCTCGGTTTTGGGGGTAGGCAGGTTGCCCAGGGCCTCCGCCAGGCGCTGGCGCACCAGCCAGTCCTCCGATTGGGCAAACTTGAGAATTTCATCTACCGCATCGCGATCGCCGATCTCCCCAACGGCGGCAATTGCTGCCTGTTGCATGACGGTTTCGTCGCTCTGCAGGGCCTGCATCAGCACGTCGTGGGCGCGGGGGTCCTTCAGGTTGCCCAGGGAAACGGCGGCGCTGAAGCGCACCAGCCAGTTGGTATCTTCGTAAAATGTCCGCACCAGGGTCTCAAAGGCGCGGGGGTCCTCTAAATAGCCCAGCGCCCCGGCGGCGTCGGCCCGAATGCCGTAGTCGGGGTCGGAGATGAGCAGATTAATCAGCAGGTCAAAGGACTCTTCGTCGGGCTTCAGGCCCAGGGCAAACACCGCCATCGATCGAATTTGTAAATTTTTGTCGTGGAGGGCTTGGCGAATTAGAGGTGCGGCCTGGGCGGCGGGCACGTCCCGTAGTGAAGCCAGAGCCAGCATCCGGTCCTTGGAGTCTTCGCTTTGCAACTGCACCGCAATCTGCTCTAGATCCATGGGAAAAGTTCGTTATGAACGGTCTTCTTCAGTATAGAGAGGTGGGGCCAGGAGCGGTGGGGGCAGGGAGAGACCGGGACGATGGGGCGGTGGGAGGGGAAAAACAGGCGACTATTCTTTCCCTTGCCCGACGAGGCTTGCCCTAGCGCCGCCGCAGCCGCCCCAGGTGTTCTTCCCCTTGGCGAGAGGGCACCGAGTTGGCCACGGGGGCCAGGCTCAGCACCTCAAAGTGGGGGGTAAATAGCCGGCGCACCTCCGCCACCGTGGTGCCAAAGGGCGGGCCGCCAGAACGCTGGTGGGTAAAAAATACGGCCAGCAGCTCGCCACCCGGGATGAGTAACTCGGCTACTAAGGACACGTACTGAGCGCGCAAAGCGGGATCGATCGCGCAGAAACAGGTGTGTTCAATGACGTAGGTGAACTGCCTAGCCAGCTCAGGCACCAGGTCAAAAATATCGCGCTCTAGCAGCCGTAGGGATAGGTTCGCGGCTCGGGCCTGCTCGTCTAGGGCCTGGATAGCCGAGGGGGCAAAGTCTACGGCGGTAACCTCAAAGCCCCGGTCGGCAAAGAGCAAGGCATCGTGGCCGCGCCCGGCCCCCAGGGCAATGGCGGGACCAGGTCGAGGCCCATTGACGGGGGCCAGTAGCGTCTGAAAGGCGGGGGCGGGCTGGCCCAAATCCCAGCGGGGGGTGCCCGCTTTGTAACGTTGCTCCCAGGCGGCGGCACTGAGCGGGGAAGAAGCTTGGGCAGTCACGGGTGGCTCCAGTGTATGCTCGGCAATGACGTCTTTTAGGGTAGCGCGTATGCGGCGGCGGCATCTGTTGGGTGGGCTGGGGGTGGCCACAGCGGGGATAGCCTTGCGATCGCAGCCCAGCCGCGCCCAACCTCATCCCACCCTCATCCCGCCGCGCCTGCGGGCGGGAGATACCGTGGGCCTGATTAGCCCCGCCGGGGCGACCTTTGAGCGCGATCGCCTCGATCTGGTCAAGGATGCTGTTTTAGCCCTGGGGTTTGTGCCCCAGGTCGCCCCCCACGCCCTGGCGCGCTACGGCTATCTGGCCGGCACCGACCAGGACCGCGCCGCCGACGTCAACGCTATGTTTGCCGATGATTCGGTCAACGCCCTCCTGCCCATTCGCGGTGACTGGGGCAGCGCCCGCATTCTGCCCTACCTCGACTACGCCACCATTCGCGCCAACCCCAAGGTGGTGCTGGGCTTTAGCGACATTTCAGCACTGCTGCTGGGCCTCTACGCCCAGACCGGGCTGGTCACCTTCCACGGCCCCAACGGTCTGACCGCCTGGCGGGCCGACCAGGTCGAGCCCCTGCGCCGCATCCTCATGGAGGGGGAGGCCCTGACCTACACAAACCCGCTGTTGGGGGCCGACCAGGATCGGCTGATGCGTGACCAGGGACGGATTCAGACGATCGCCCCGGGCCGAGCCACGGGCCCCTTGCTGGGCGGCAATCTGTCGGTGATTTCCGGCATCGTTGGATCGCCCTACCTACCCGATACCAGCGGGACCATTTTGTTTCTAGAGGATGTGGGAGAACCCCCCTACCGAATCGATCGCATGCTCACCCAGCTGAAGCTGGCGGGGGTGCTCGACGGACTGGCGGGGTTTGTCTTCGGCCAGTGCATCGCCTGCGATCCCGGCCCCACCTACGGCTCCCTCACCCTGGCCGAAATTCTCCACGACCACATCGCGCCCCTGGGCATACCGGCCTACAGCGGAGCCTGGATTGGCCACGTGGAGCCCCTGTGGACGATGCCCATTGGCGGTTCTGTGACGATGGATGCTGGGATAGGCACTTTACAAATGCAGGCCCCGGCGGTGCTGTGAGACCGAGTCCGCGGCCAATCCCCCCGTTTCAAAAACAGGCGGATCTGTAGGGACAAACGGCGTTTGCCCTGACCAGTCGGGGTCGCCCAAATAGGATTTGGGATGAGATAGTCTAACGGTCTCGAGGTGGTATGAGCTGTACCAGGTTGTCGGGGGCAAAGACGTTGCCTTCGGGGGCAGGCACGATTTGCCAACCGGGGGCAACGGTGCTGAGCAAGTCTGGTGAGGGCTGGAGCAAGAATAGGGTTGTCCCAGGCCGCGCCTCAAACTTAGCCTGGAGCCTTTCTGGTGCAGGCAACTCCTGCGCGGGCAGCAGCCACAGCGGGGTATCCGGCTTGAGGTAGTGGCTCAGGGACAGGGCATCACCGAGGGCAATACCGCTGGCTTCTAGCAACACCATGGGCTGGGTCGCCTGATTGAGGTAGTCGGCAATGTAGATATTGGCGTAGCCTACGGTCTTGTTCCACCAGGTCAAGGCCCGGTTGTTGGCGATACCAGAGGCGATTCCCACGGTGAGGATCAGGGCCAGCAGGGTGGCTCCCAGGGTCTTGGTTGATCGACGAGGGGCCATCAGCCAGTGGTGAATCAGGGGCGCGATCGCCAGCGGCATCAGCACCAGCGACGGAAAGAAATAGCGGGTGTTGCGAGAGATTTGTGCCCCCCTGACAATATCGCCGCCGATCAGCACCAGCGGCGGAATTAGCAGCCCGCACCCTATAAACAGCGCAGTAGATCGTGGGTAGCGGCAACCCAGCTGGATCAGGGCGATCGCCAACAGGGCCAAGACCACAGCCGGCCCCAGCCGCGACAGGGGATGGTCTAGGGGCACGTTAAAGTCGATCACAACAGCGCTGTAGTGCAGCCCCCAGAGCTTGGCCAAAAATTCTAGCGGGGCCGGGGCATTGCTCCAGTCTGTAACCGCCCGCAGCCGTTGCCACTGGCTCACAATCGTCCAGATCCAGGGGATAAATAGCCCCAAGCCCAGCCCCTGGGCCAGCACAAACCCGCCCCAGGCCCGAGGCCGTCGCTCGCTCAGGGCCATAAACACTAGATGGCTCAACCCCAGCAGAGCGGTCATCAACGAGCCGTACCAGGCCAGCCCCAGGGCTAGGCCGTAGATCACCCAGGCGGATAGGTCTTTTTGCCGCAGCGCCCGCACTAGGGTTCCGTGGGCCAGCAACAATCCCACGACCCAGAGGGTGTACTCGCGGGCCTCCTGGCTGTAGATCAGGTGCACGGGCGACGTGGCCACCAGAGCTGTCGCGATCCAGGCGATCGCGGGCTGGAGGGGAAACAGCTGGCGCGCCAGCCAGAACATGACCGGCAGGGCGATCGCCCCGAAGACGGCTGCGATCGCCCGATAGCCCCCTATCGATGCTCCAAACAGTCGGCCCCAGCCGTGGGCCAGCAGATAGTACGCCGGGGGATGCTCGGGATGAGTCGATAGAGAGTTCCAGCTGTCCGCCAGCGATGGCGTCTGGGGTAGCTGCTGGTAGCGCTGTAGGTCAGCCGCAGTCAGGTCAGGGCGATCGACGACGGCGTCACCCACCGCTGGCCCCAGGTAGCCCGCTACCCGCAGGCTGGTGTAGGCTTCATCGTGCCAGTAGGCCTTGCGGTCTAAGTTGGCAAAGCGCAGCACTAGACCTACCGCTATTGCCGCCAGGGCGACCCGCTTAACCCAAATCAAGTTTTGCGCCAATCCAACATCCCTCGGTTGACGCCATACCTAGCACGTCAAGTATCCAACATTATCTCGAGTTGGGGTTAACTTGACGATCTTTGGCCCCAGGCGTTCCCTTCAGACTGGCCAGGCTCGCTCAATCCGGACTGCCGAACAACTTGGGCCCCCTGCAATTCAGGCCTTAGAACTGGTAGCCCACGTCGCCAAAGTTGGTAATCAGCGCCACGTTGGCGTGCTCTAGGCTAGTCACCAACCAGGGCACGTCTTTACAGGTGCGACGCTCATGGACATTAAACAGGACCGAAAAGCACCGCTCTAACCAGGGCTTCGCCGCCGAGCAAAACAGCACCAACCGCAGCAGCAAGCCCATGGTCAGCGTGTAGCCCACATCGTTGACCAGGTGACAGAAGTTGCGAAATACCGGCCGATGGGGGCTGTCGACCACCAAAAAATTGAGCAGGCGGCGACAGGTTTCCACCAGAATGAAGCTATTGAGGGGCTGGTTGTCGAACTCGGCCAGAGTCTCACGCAGATATTGGCGCAGGTTGCGGGTGAAGTGATTGCCGTTGTACTTCGGCTCCGCCGTTGCAATCGGGTGGATGAGGTAGTCCACAAACTCATCCTTAAAATCGCCGAACGATCGCACTGTTTTGCTGTAGGTGCTAAACCAGCGGGCCTGATCGCGATGGGTCCGGCCATCGACTTTACCCGTGTAGAAGCTCAGGGCCTCCTGCAACCCCGCCGTATCCAACAGGGTGGGATTAACCGCCTGCCCTGTTTTGGTCAGCGCGCGGTGCTGAGCATGATAGCGAGCCAGACGGATACCCAAATCGGTCTCGGCCCGACGACGCAGATCGCTAATATTTTGCTTTTGCTCCTGGCCGCTGTCCTTGGTCAATAGGCTGTTGTCGTAAAGAAAAGGATAGTGACGAATGCGGTGAACCAGCGGCTGTTCTTCAAAGGCCGCTGGGGTAGGCAACTCAAGCTCACGCTGGGGACTCAAAATCTGCTGCAGCCTGACCAGAGAGGCATACTGCTCGGTCTGGGGAAACTGCCTGACCAGGGAATAGACCCTCTGGGCCTTGGGATTGGGCGCTTGAATTGGGGGCAGATTGTCAAACAACTGCACCAGCTCTGGAATAGCCCAGTGATCGCGGGGTTGGGTGTACCAGAGGTTGATTAGGGTGTAGCAGCAGCGGTTGAGGACGTACTTAAACTGACGATCAGCGGTGTCCTGCTCGGAGAGACTCAGCAGCGCGTTGGCAATCGAGCTATCGGAGTAGTGGGTGACGTCAAAAAATAGACGGCGAAAGCGCTCAATCAGCTCGTGGGGGGCTTCTTGTTTCCGCCAGTACTGCCAGTGCTGGTAGAGCAAATCCTCTAAGCTAGCGGGGGGACGGCTGGAGTAGTTCGACCATGAATCTAGGGAATCCCAAGGGCTCATACTGCTGACCTGATTGTGAAGGAGCGGAGGAACCGGAGGTACCGAAGTAACGACCGAAGTGACGACGGCAGACTACGTTTTCATCTAGGGATGTCTGGAGCCGCTCCCTGGAGGTGGAGCGAGTTCAGAATCCAGCTTAAACCGTGTAACCAATATTACCTAGACCAGTTAGGCACACGGGCACTATTTAGACAATAATACCTAGGTCAGGGGGTATTTTCTCAGCCATATACGATGCATTTTTTAAAGTTTTTTTAGAATTTTATCGTTTTAACCCTCGAAAGCCCCGATCTGCTGGACCACGGTTTGGGCCGCATAGCTCACTCCCGCTGTCCCCTCGCCGGGGTGGGTACAGTCGCCCACCAGCCACAGTCCGCCCACCGGGGTGCGGTTGGCAAACCCAAAGGGGCCAAAGGTGCTTACCCGCATGCCTAGGCCCCCGACCGCCCCCCGATCGCGAGCAGTAAAGCGGGCAAAGGTACGCGGGGTGGCGGCTTCGACATGGCACAGGTGCTCGCCCTGGAGGTCGAAATAGCTCGACAACCGCCGGATGGCACCGTCGGTGTAAGCCTGCTTCATGGCTTCGTAGTCGGGGGTTTCCCACCAGGGGGCCAGGTCCGTAAACGATGAGGCCACAATGGTGGCCCGGCCAGCGGGGGCGCGGCCATCCCCGGGGCGGCTCACCGACACAAACAGGGTGTTGTTTTCGGCGATGGGCCCATCGTAGTTGTAGAAAAATTGCAGGTGAGGGGGGCAGTCGGCCGGAATGGCCGCCGCCGCTACCCCTAAATAGACCACAAAGGCTCCGCTCCCCGATGGCAGGGCCTCTACGCGACGGCGATAGCCTCGTGGCGCGCGATCGCCCAGCAGCTGCACCAAATTTTGCACGGTGACGTTAGCCACCACATGGTCGGCGGGTTCCACCCAGGTGGCCCCGTTTTTTGGATTGTGCACCGTTACCCCCGTCACCCGGCCCTGGGCGGTGTGGACCTGCTGGACCTGATGTCGTAGCTGGATCAGGCCACCGTCGCGGCTCAGGGCTTTCTCAAGGCGATCGCTGAGGACCTGCATACTGCCGTGGAGGTGCCACAGCCCCTGGGGAGCCTGGGACATACTCAGGGCGGTGGCGGCATATAGCACCGCAGTTTCGTCGGCACTCACCTGGGAGTAGAGCTTGAGCTGGAGGTCTAGGAAGGTCTTGAGGCGGCGATTCCCAGAGGGATCGCTGCGCGAATCGCCCGCCAAACCCAGCTGTTGCAGTACCTGGCCGACGGTGGCAAAGGTGTAGGGCACCGTCGTCAGGGTGTCGGGGCGCAGCGCCTGGGCTAGCTGCCACAGATCCCAGGCGCTGCGGGGGGGTAGCACCGGCTGGCGGGCCTGAAACCGCCAGCTGGGCTGAAAGAGCCGCTGCATGAGCTGCCAAAAGGGCTCACTCCCTGGAAACTGGCGCTGGCGCTCGGCCTGCCACGCTTTTGGGTCGCGCCACACCCGGATCGGCTCCGTTTCCCCCGGCAAAAAAACCGCGCAGGCGGGGTCACAGGGGCTGGCCTCAGGCAGGGGGATGTCTAGTTCAGCAAAAATTTGGTGGTGGATGCCCCCGGGCTCTAGCCCTGCCACCTGGGTGGCCCCCACGTCGAAGGTAAAGCCTCGCCGCCTAAAGGTCGACGCACAGCCCCCGGTTACTCCAGCCTGGTCAAATACACGCACAGCATAACCCCGCCGAGCCAGGAGGGCCGCCGCCGTCAACCCGCCGATGCCAGCGCCGACCACCACCACCCTGCACCTAGAAGACGAAGCAGTTAGGCTCATACGGTTTACATTTCGTTACGATGCTCTCAGCTTAGTCTACCCTGAGGGCCGCTAGTCGTACTCTCGCGTACCCGCTGCAAACTGCAGCACCATGGGCAAGCCGCCCTCCTGGTGATATTTGTCCGCCCAGGACCGGAGCATGTCATCTAGTTCTCGCAGGGCTTCCTGGCGCAAATGGGGGGCCACATCAAAGACCTCAACCCCGCGCAGCACCCCCGCATCGTCGCGCACCCAGGCCTGCAGTAGGCCAAAGTAGCGGGCCACGTCGTCGATCATCGCAAATACCCGCTCCTGTTCCCCCTTGGGGGAATACGACGCACTGGCCAGGGCGTAGAGGGGAATATCCACCAGGGGGGAATCAATTTGAATCACGGTGCCCGAGTGTAGCAGCCGAAACTTGATATGCGACATCAGCGCATCGCTAAAGGCCATGCGCTGACTTTTGGGCAGTTCCTCCTGGGACATTTCATGGAGGATCTCAATCAACTCGGTGAACTCCACCTGGTCTAAGATGCGCGCCTGGGGAGCACTGGCGGGTAGGCTGTCTTCAATGCTGCGGCGTTCGCCGGGGGTTAATCCCTGCATCTTTACCCTAGTTTCGCTGGCGTTGCAGGGAAAATGCTCTTGCCAGAGAAAGGGTAAAGCAATCAGGTAGTAAGGCTCCTTGGAGTTAAGCACTTTCAAACTCCGCCCTTCCGCTAGGGCCGTCTGAATTTCCTGCACAATGGCTTTTACTCGCTTGGGCTCAACATGGTACAAAAACCCGGTTTTGCGAATGTTATTGCCCTGCTCAATAAAAGTGCTGTAGATGGCCAGCTTAGCGGCAGTGGTAGCGGCGTCTAAAAATGCCCCGTAGCGATGCCCTCCCATTTTCATGGTGCTGAGGGCCAGGTTTAGCAAAATCCAGTCTGCAGGGCTATTGTCTACGGCTCGCAGCAGGTCTTCTTGGAGATTTGGCGGAATTTTAGACGAATGGGTCACAGGGGAAAACGTACTTAGATTAGTTAGATGATGGGAGACTCAACCTTAGTAACCGACCAGGCACAATGGACCTGCTGGTTGCAGTAGGATAACGCTTCATTTGCCTGAGGCTGTTCGCGTAGGCCATGAATCCCCGCTGGGCATCAAGCAATAGTCAATGGGCTCGGCAATTGGATCTATAGCTTTGGGCCTAGAATTTATTTTGGGCCTAGAATTTATATCGTGACGCGTTGGGCTGAACATCTCGCCTGTTGACAACAGAAACTGACCAATGGGCGAAATCTATGCCCATAAGATAGCCCATGTCTAAACGGTTGACCCCATTGATTGGGACGAATTTACATAGCATAAAAGTACAGATTTAGACTCAGAAAAAATTCCCTCAAAGGCCAAAATCTTCTCGAGGGTTTATATCTGAGTCAATAACTGGGTCAATGAATGGAGCGTTGTGAGCTCAGATTCCCCCATTTAGGGGGCTGGGGATTATAGCTACCTGACGATTGCCGACGGGGTCTGTAGACTAAGAACCAGGATCAGCAGGCTGGGTATCAGCAGGCTGGGTATCAGCGGGCTGGGCTGCACCGCAGTAGCCGTTGACGGTGTTAATCAACTGGGATTCGGTTTGGGAAAGTTCTTCGATCTTCGCCACGGCGGTCATGGTCTGCTGCTGCGACTCTTCAATCTTGGCGGGCAGTTCCGCTTCCGACTCTACCTGTACTACCAATTCCATGGCTTCCCGAGCGTTGGTGAGGGCCCCGCTGAATCCTTCTACCACCCCCACGTAGTCATTGCGGAACTGATTGAGGGTCTCGTCGCGCAGGGTGGTCGCCTGCAGATCGGTGACCAGGCCGTTGAGGTTGGTGACCACTTTGTCGACGGCGGTGGTGTACTGGCTGGCCGCCAGCTTAATATCGTCCAGGTTTTTAACCTGGGCAGCACTTTCGCTGAAGGATTGAATTTCCGTTTCAAACTCCTGCATAAAGCCCTGGGTTTGGTTGACCACTTCGGCCAGCTGATTACACTGGGCTACCTTGGACGAGCCACACCCCAGCAGCAGCAGCGGCAGCAGCAGTCCCATCGCGCGCCCGCCGCGCCGCAGTCGCAAGTTACCCATGCCCGTTTTTGCTACCTGTGTCATTGCTGCCGCCATCATATGTTGTTACGGCTTCAAGTTTTACCCTGTCTTGGGTAGGTTTACAACCTTATTAAATAAGAGTTTCCCTGGGGCAAAGCTAAGCCGCCGTCGCCGTTGATGGGTCAGCATTGACAGGAGCAGGCAGCCTACGGTGTGCGGATAGATCGCGCCTAGATCGGCCCGGATACCGCTAAAGACTGGAAAACTGCTGATAGGATCGAGTAGTGAAGGGTATTGTCGGATACCAGGATGGCCGGGCTGGGGCCTTGATGGTCCTGAGCTCCCGGCAAGGGAAGGGCTTCTGCGATATCTTGATCGATCTAGCTGCCTCAATTTACGGATGCCATAGCACTATGCTCACCCCAGACAATTTTTTAGCCGCCACCCAGTGGGCGGGCCTTGGCACCCTGGCTTTGGCGGCGCTCACGGCCCTCGCCTTTGCCCTCAAGTGGGGGTTTCGCTTTCGCCTGGTGGGGGCCACGGGCTTTGCGGCGGTGCTCACGGTGGGTCTGCTGGGGCTCAGTTTTGAGCCGTTTAGCCGCACGGCGGTTCCCGGTGCC
Source organism: Nodosilinea sp. (assembly GCA_041739575.1). Lineage (GTDB taxonomy): Bacteria > Cyanobacteriota > Cyanobacteriia > Phormidesmidales > Phormidesmidaceae > Nodosilinea. The sequence continues at coordinate 27,709 of JBGSNT010000090.1, forward strand.
ATTCCCTACACCACGGTGTACGACTCGGGCGCTAGCCAAATTGTGATTACCGTACCTCCCACGATTACCGCCGATACCCTGGAGGCTACCCTGCGCCAGGCCGCCAGTAACCTATTTAAGCCCTACCGTATTGGCATGCCGGGGCAGACGGCCACCATTCGTGCCCGCACGGTGGCCCATGGCCCGGGTGGGGTGTCGCAGCTGCTTTACCTGGGGCAAATTCAGCCTAATCCCAAGGGGTCTGAGGATGCCTTTCAGGTGCAGATCAATCGCGATTCCCTCACCGCCCTGGCCCAGCATCCCTGAGCTGCCCTAGTCTCGCTGCCGCCGCCGCCCTAACTCTACTCATCCCCTCTCCGTTCCCGCCTATGACCACCTCCCAACTGCCCACCCTTGCCATTGCCCCGGCCCAGGTTGTCCGGGGAGACGGCATCTTAGCTGCACAGGTACCTGCGATCGCCCGTCTGGGGCAGCGTCCGCTGATCGTTGGCGGGAGCCACAGCCTGAAGTTTGCGGCTCCCCTCATCACCGCCCTCGGCCAAGGGGGGCTAGTTCCCCAGAAGGCCGCCTACGGCAAAGACTGTAGCGAAACCGCCCTGGCCCATCTGAGGGCTACCGCTGAAGCCCATCGGATCGACTTGGTCATCGGCATTGGCGGCGGCAAGGCGATCGACACCGCCAAGCTGCTGGCCCACCAGATCCACCGGCCGGTGGTAACGGTGCCCACCTCCGGCGCTACCTGTGCCGCCTGGACTGCCCTGTCGAACGTTTACTCTGAGCAGGGGGCCTTTCGCTACGACGTGGCCCTGGACACCTGCCCCAGCCTGCTGATTCTCGACTACGCCCTGCTGCGCACTGCCCCCCGCCGCACCCTGGTGGCGGGCATTGGCGACGGCCTAGCCAAGTGGTACGAGGCCTCGGTCAGCAGCGGCAGCAGTCAGCAAACCCTGATGGTGGCGGCGGTGCAGCAGGCCCGGGTGCTGCGCGACATTTTGCTGCAAAAGACCCCGGCGGCCCTGCGCCAGTGGGGGGGGGCCGAGTGGCAAGAGGTGGTCGATGCCACGGTGCTGTTGGCCGGGGTGGTTGGCGGTATTGGCGGGGCCCAGTGTCGCACCGTGGCCGCCCATGCGGTGCACAACGGCCTCACCCAGCTGCCGGGCAGCCACGGCATTCTCCACGGCGAAAAGGTGGCCTACGGTATTTTGGTGCAGCTGCGCCTGGAGGAGATGGGCGGCAACGCCGCTCTGGCGCGGGCGGCTCGTCAGCAGTTGTTGCCCTTTTATCGGGCCGCAGGGCTGCCCCAGACCCTGGCGGATCTGGGCCTGGGGGATATGCCCCTCAGCCAGCTACAGCAGGCCGCTACCTTTGCCTGCCGAGAAGGGTCTGACATTCATCATCTGCCCTTTACGGTGACGCCGGAGGCGGTGATGGCGGCGATGGTGTCGCCCCTGTGCCCCGAACTGCGGGAAAAGACTCGTGCCGCTGCCCCTGTTAACTTGTCTTCTAGTGTTGCCCCGGAGGTGCAGCCATGACCCTTGACTGGATGCCCACCGCCCACCGCCTCAGCGCCCTACCGCCCTACGTCTTTGCTCGCCTAGACGAGCTTAAAGCCCGCGCCCGCGAGCAGGGGCTCGACCTGATCGATCTTGGGATGGGCAACCCCGACGGCCCTACCCCTCTGCCGGTGGTGGAGGCCGCCCGCGTCGCTATCAGCGATGCCAGCACCCACGGCTACCCCCCCTTTGAGGGTACCGCCAGCTTTCGCACTGCTATCACCGACTGGTACGGTCGCCGCTACGGGGTGGCCCTCGACCCCACCGCGGAGGCTCTACCCCTGTTGGGTTCCAAGGAGGGCATTACCCACCTGGCCATGGCCTTTATTAACCCCGGCGACCTGGTGCTGGTGCCGACTCCCGCCTATCCGGCCCACTTTCGCGGCCCGGCGATCGCCGGAGCCGAGATCTATAATCTGCACCTCAGCCCCGCCAACAACTGGCTAATTGACTTTGAGGCCATTCCGCCGGAGATAGCTCAGCGGGCCAAGGCGCTGTTTTTCAACTATCCCAACAACCCCACCGCCGCCACCGCCCCCCGTGAGTTCTTTGAGGCGGCGGTGGCCTTTGCCCATCGCTACCAGATTTTGCTGGTCCACGACCTCTGCTACGCCGAGCTGGCCTTTGACGGCTACCAGCCCACCAGCCTGCTGGAGATTCCCGGCGGTAAAGAGGTGGGGGTAGAGTTTCACACCCTGTCGAAGACCTACAACATGGCGGGCTGGCGGGTGGGTTTTGTGGTGGGGAACTCCCACATTATTCAGGGGCTGCGCACCCTGAAGACCAACCTCGACTACGGCATTTTTGCAGCCCTGCAGCGGGCCGCCGAAACCGCCCTGTCGCTGCCCGACCACTACCTGGAGGAGGTGCAACAGCGCTACTCGTCACGGCGCGACTTTCTCATCGACGAGTTTGCCTCCCTGGGCTGGACGGTGGATAAGCCCCAGGCCACCATGTATCTGTGGGTGTCCTGCCCCCCCGACACCACCTCCACCGACTTTGCCCTGGCGGTACTTCAGGAGACTGGCGTGGTGGTCACCCCCGGCAACGCCTTTGGCCCCGGCGGAGAGGGCTACATTCGGGTGAGTTTGATCGCCGACTGCGATCGCCTGGCGGTCGCCATGGACCGCATTCGCCAGGCCGGCTTCCGCTTTGCTCCGGCAACGGCGGCGGTGTAGTCTCGGCCAATTGCCCCCACCCCCTCCGCCCCAGGTTGTATAGTGAAACAAACCTTAAACCCCTGCGATCGCCATGTTTAACCTCGGCTGGACGGAAGTTGTACTCGTTATTGGGGTAGCCGTGCTGATTTTCGGCCCCAAGAAAATTCCTGAGCTGGGCAGTGCCCTGGGCAAGACCCTGCGCGGGTTTAAAGAAGAAATGAATGAGGCCCCTGACGAAACCGCCCTCGATACCTACGAAGATGCCGAAGATGCCGACGTATATCGGTAGATTGGCTCCGTCTTACCCCCTAGAGTTACCTTCATGCGGCAGTTTCTGAAGTACACCCTGGCCAGCCTGACCGGGTCAATTTTGTTCTTTTTGCTGCTGGGTTTTTTGCTCACCTTAGGAGCCGTGGGGCTTGTGGGGGCGCTGATCGCGGGCCTAGGCCGGGAGAGTGACGCCCCCGACGTAGAGGAAAATTCGGTTCTGGTCTACGACCTCTCGGCGGCGATTCCCGATTCCCTGGCTGCCATTGACCCCAGCGCCCTTCTGTTCGGTGGCCCCGCCCCGGCGCAGCTTACCCTGCGCCAAGCAGTGCTGGCCCTGGAGGCGGCAGCCACCGACGATCGCATTACCGCCCTGTATTTAAAGGGCACCGGCGCGGATGTGGGCACTGGGTTGGCCAGCCAGAGAGAAATTCAGCAGGCCCTGGAGGTTTTTCGGGCGACGGATAAGCCCATTCTGGCCTACGACGTCTCCTGGAGCGAGCGGGAGTATGCCCTGGCTGCTCTGGCCGACACCATCTACCTCAACCCCTTTGGCGAGGTGGAGATGAACGGCCTCTATAGCGAAACCATGTACCAGGCCGAAGCCCTCGAAAAACTGGGGGTGGGGGTACAGGTGACTCGGGTGGGTAGATATAAGTCGGCGGTGGAGCCGTTGATTCGCAACTCCATGAGCCCCGAAGAACGGGAGCAAACTCAGCAGCTGCTGGGGGATATATGGCAGACGCTGCTGGCTGAAACCGCCGCGCCGCGATCGCTGCAACCCCGACAACTGCACACCATTGCCAATACCCAGGGATTTTTGTTTGGGGCCGAGGCCAAAACTCAGCAGTTAGCCGATGCGATCGCCTACGAAGACGAGGTGATTACCGCCCTGCGCGAACTGACCGGCGAGGGCAATCAGCCCGAGGACGATCTCGATTTTCGCCAGATTAGCCTGGCCCGCTACGCCGAAACCGTAGAGGATCCCCTGACCAGCCGCCGCTCGGACAATCAGGTGGCCCTGGTCTACGCCGAAGGGCCCATTGTCGACGGCGATAGCGACAGCTTTGGCTCTAGCTCAGTAATTGCGGGCAACACTCTGGCCCGTCAGCTGCGCCAGCTGCGCCAAGACGATCAGGTTAAGGCGGTGGTGCTGCGGGTCAACAGCCCCGGCGGCAGCGCCACCGCCTCGGAGGTGATTTTGCGCGAAATTCAGCTGGTGCGTAAGGCGGGCAAACCCGTGGTGGTTTCTATGGGCAACGTAGCCGCCTCCGGCGGCTACTGGATTAGCTGCCAGGCCGATGCCATCCTGGCCCAGCCCACCACCATCACCGGCTCCATCGGAGTATTCGGCGTTTTTCTCAACCTCGAGGATCTAGGCACCAAGGTGGGGGTGAACTGGGACAGCGTCAGAACGGCCCAGCTGGCCGATATCTTCTCCAACACCCGGCCCCGCACGGAGGCAGAACTGAACGTTCTCCAGCAATCGGTGGATACGATTTACGACGCCTTTCTAGACCGCGTCAGCCAGGGGCGTGACTTGCCTGCGGCCCAGGTGGCTGAGCTAGCCCAGGGGCGAGTTTGGTCAGGCAAGGCAGCCCTGCGGCTGGGGTTGGTGGATGAGCTGGGGGGCTTGAATAGGGCGATCGCCACCGCCGCCGAACTGGCCGAACTGGGTGAGGACTGGCGGCTACAGGAGTATCCTGAAGACACCGAATGGCAGCGTTTTCTGCGTATTTTTCTGGGGTCTGAGGCCACCGTTGCCACCGCCCAGGACCCCCTAACCGCTCAGGTTGTGAACTTCCTCGACGATACTCAGCTGCTGCGTACCCTCAACGACCCCCGAGGCATTTACTCCCTGATGCCCTTTCGCCTGGAGGTAAAGTAGCCTGAGTTCGAGATAGGCTGCTCTTTGGAATTAGCGGGACGAATACAAATCTGAACCGCATTCCCTCGATTCCACAAAGGCCAAACTATAGGGGCTTAGGCACAGCTAAGCGAAAGGCTTTATGGCATTTGCCCGTTCGCCTGAGCTCACGCGAAGCCCTCTGGGCACCCTGCCAGGTGGGGACGGTGCTACTGCGAACTAAAGTTAGCGAACTAAGGTTAAAGGAGGGACATAGGTGCCCCGAGCCCCCAATTAACCTGGCCGTTTCCCCGTCCTCTTCTTTACCGGCCCAGCTTTTTGACTCGCTTCTTCGTCCCGGCGATGCCGTGTACCCGCAGTAGGTCGGCCAGGGTCGAGCAATAGGGTTCCATGGCGAAGCTGGCGGGGCTGATGGCTCCGGTATAGATAAAGTGGCGATAGTGCAGGCAGAAATAGTCCCAGGGGGCCATTTGCACCCGAAATACCTTGATCAACAGGTCCGCCAGCCACATGGACAGCGGAATACGAAACCAGATGCACTGGCCGAAATAGTCGCAGATTTGCTCCACGGCCTGGTTAACGGTCAGGGGCGGGTTGCCCAGCACGTACTCGCGGTAGCCTGCGGTCGATGGATGCTCGACCAGGTGGTTCACCAGGGTGGCGATGTCCTGGGCGTGGGTGAAATGAAACCCCGCATCGGCCTGAAAGAACCGCACCAGGCCAACCCAGCGGGTGACATCCCGCAGCCCGGCTGAAATAAATGAGTAGGGTTTGTCTTTGTCGCCCCCAAACACCAGGGTTGGAAACACCGTGGTGATTTTGTCGTACACCGGCAGCTTAGGCAACCGGTGGTGGCACTCGTACTTGCTGCGAATATAGTCGGTGCCGATTTCCCCGGCTTCGTGCAGGGGTTCGCTCTGCTGGTTCAAAATGCTGGCGGTGGAGAAATAGATCACCTGCTGGCAGCGGTCGGGGTCGAGGTGGGCCATCACCCCAAGGTTGGCGTCAATGTTGATGGCGTCCACATAGCCAGGGTCACCGCCCCAGGCGGCGGCGGTCAGAATGGCAATGTCGATGGTGGGCAGCAGGTCGATGAAAGGGGCGATGTCCTCTAGGCCGCCGCGCAGAATATGAACGTTGGGTTTGTCTTGCACCGGCAGGCGTAGCTTTTCGGGGTGGCGTAGCAGTAAAAACAACTCGTAGCGATCGCTTTCTAACAGCAACTCCAGAATGTAGTGGCCGATGCAACCACTAGCCCCGGTCATGAATACGCGCAGGGTATCGGGGCTGTTTGGCATGGGGTGCACAGTGTTCAAATTACTCAAAGTCAAGGGTTATTGTCAGACAGTTTAGACCCTTTTGGGTAAGCTAAGCGTCTTTGGGTGGATAAGCTAAGTGTCTTAGGGGACCGGGCTTCTGGGTGCAGTTCAACCCTGGGTGGGCCCTCCGGTAAGTGTTTGTCTGGAGTCTCGGCTAGATCGTGATTCAGAGCTAGCCGATTTGGCCCTGGGGGGTCAGGCCCTGCACCTTTGTTAAAGGTCTGATGAATCTATCTAAATTTAGCCGGGTACATCAGGGAAATTGCGTAGATGGTATTGCGACGCTCATGCTGATTTAAATTAAGTCCTATGGTTGACTCCCTCTGCCCAGCCTCCAGTGGGTCCAAGTCTTTAGCTGGCTCCCCTGGCCAGCAGGGTTTTACCCTGATAGAACTTTTGGTAGTGGTCGTAATAGTGGGCCTACTGGCGGCGATCGCCCTGCCGAGCTTTGTGGGTCAGGCCGCAAAGGCAAAGCAGGCCCGCGCCCTGCAATATATTGGGGTGATTAACCGGGCTCAGCAGGCCTTCTTTCTAGAGAACAATCGTTTTGCCATCTCCACCGCAGAACTGGGCTTCGCCGACGAAAACACCGATCAGAATTACATCTATACCGTCACCCTAGACAGTATAGGCACCATGACCAGCACTAAAGCGACCCCCGTCAATCAAACGCTGAAGGGCTACGCGGGGGTAGTATTTACGACTATGGATCCAAGTGGCGACGCTCGCATCTACAGCCTCATTTGCCAGGGCGAGCCGGCCCAGGCGCCATCCCCCACGGTGGCTAATGCCCAGGGCGATGTACAGATTGCCAACTGCAACACGCTCTAACCTCGGCGGAGATTTGGGCACCTGGGACGAAATTGTAGGTGGCTGCTGGTGTCGACGATGGCTATCTATGTAACAAACCCAACGGGGTACTGTGGCTGACAGCCAGGGGCAGCGCTACAGTAAAGGTTGATTTCTCTTACTATAGCCACCGTGGGACTTGCCCAGCCGTCACCCCCAACCGCCACCGATATTCAGGGCCTGTTCGATCGCATTGCCCCGGCCTACGACAGCCTGAACGAGCGCCTCAGCTTTGGGCTGCACCGGGTGTGGAAGCGCATGGCCGTCCGGTGGAGCGGCGCGGCCTCCGGGCACACCGCCCTGGACGTGTGCTGCGGCAGTGGTGACCTGGCCCTGATGCTGGCCCGTCAGGTGGGGGCAGCGGGCACGGTGTACGGGGTAGACTTTTCGGCGGCACTGCTGAGGGTAGCCGCGGGGCGATCGCGCCGCCTCTGTCCTCCGGCCTCCGTCCAATGGGTACAGGGCGATGCCCTAGCCCTGCCCTTGGCCTCGGCCAGCATCGATGCCGCCACCATGGGCTACGGTCTGCGCAACCTCACCGACATCCCGGCGGGGCTGGGGGAACTGCGGCGGGTGCTGCGGCCCGGCGCAAAGGCGGCCATACTCGACTTTCACCGACCGCCGTCGGCCCTGGCCGAGCAGTTTCAGCGGTGGTACCTCGATGCCCTGGTGGTGCCCACTGCCCAGGCCATGGGGCTCACCGATGAGTACGCCTACATTGGCCCCAGCCTAGACCGGTTTCCGACCGGGCCAGAGCAGGTGGCGATCGCCCGCGAGGCTGGGTTTGACCAGGCCATTCATTATCCCATTGCCGGTGGGCTGATGGGGGTGCTGGTAGTGAGCTATGGCCATGATCGGGTCTGAGCTATGGCTACTGCTGGCGCCGCCGGTGGTCGGCGGCGTAATTGGCTATTTCACCAACGATATCGCCATTAAAATGCTGTTTCGCCCCTACCGGGCGCTGTACCTGGGCAAACGGCGAGTGCCCTTCACGCCGGGGCTGATCCCCAGCAACCAGGAGCGCCTGGCCAAGCGCATTTCTGACACCATTATGGGGTCGCTGCTCACCCCCGAGGAGCTGCAAAACCTGGCCCGACGGCTGTTGCAGACCGATCGCACCCAGGCGGCGATCAAGTGGCTGCTGCAGCTGGCCCTTGATCAGGTGCAGAGCCGCGCCCAGGAGCGCACCGCCAAAATTGCTGGCGCTATTCTGCAGGATTTGTTTGGTAAGTCGCTGCCCCGGCTGATTCGGGTGTGGGCTCGCCGAGATGACTTTCTAGAGCCCCAGCTCAACCAGCTGTTTGACCAGGTGCTGATCGACTTTAAGCTCACCGCCGATCAGGCTGACCAGATCGCCACCTGGCTGCTCACCGGAGTGTTTCCCCCCGACAAGGTGCGGCAGCTAGTCGTTGACTTTCTCACCGACCGCAACATTCAGGTAATCGACACCATTTTTCGGGAGCGCACCAGCGGCACCTACTGGGTGGTGGCCAACCTGTTTGGGGTGCGCAATGCCCTAGGCCGGTTGCGATCGTTTTGCCTCGACGAGCGGGAGGTCAGCAATGCCCGCATTGCCGAGCTGATTGTGGCGCTGCAATTTAAGAAGCGCCTGCAGGAGTCGCTGCAGCGGGTGTCGCTGCAAAACCTGCCGGTGTCCACCGTGCGCCAGGTGCGCCGCAACCTGCGGGAGGCGGTGCAGGGCTATATTCAAACCCTGGGGCCTGAGTTTGTGCGGGGCCTGGGCAGCTCGATCAATTGGGAAACCCTGGCTACCCAGCTGCTCAACCGGCTGCAAAATTCTGAGGTGATTACCCAGTCCTTAGACCCGGTCAGTGAAGAGCTGGCGCTGATTTTAGAGCGCTACCTGGAGCGCGATCTAGAGTCGCTGGTGGCTCAAATGATCCCAATTCTGAATATTGATCAGGTGATTATCGACCGGGTGCGGGGCACGTCGCCCAAGGAGCTGGAGCTGGCCATTCAGGGCATTGTGCGCAATGAGCTGCAGGCGATCGTTAACCTGGGGGGCATTCTGGGGTTTGCGATTGGGCTGTTGCAGTCGGTTTTTTTCTACGTGCAGCGAGCTGGGCTGCTATAGGTGGGCGGTGCGGTGCGGCTAGCGAAGATTTTTGTAGGAGGCCAGGTGATTTGGGGCCGCGTTGGCGTAGCCTCGCCCCTGGCGAACAGCACCCTACGCGGGAGGGGAACTGGCACGCCTTGATCAAACAGGATTTTCATTAGCTGGCCGACTGATTTAAGACCATCAGTTCGTAATCGAGCAGCGCCTCTACCTGGGCGCGGGTGACGCCAGGGAACCACTCCAAAAACTGATCGATGGATGCCCCGTTCTTAAGATTTTCAAAGAAGGCGGCTACGGGAACGCGAGTGCCGCGAAACACCCAGGCACCGCTAACTTTGTCTGGGCTGCGTTCCAAGATGTGGCTTAGGAGAGTGGTCGTATCCATCGGGTTTATCGATTTTTTCCATTATACGTGGGGGTGCGGTGCGGCTTGTCGTAGGGTGCATCGCCGCTATGTGCTAGGGGTTAGCCCGGTGGCAACAGACTGGATGCACCGCTTGCGTCACGGGGAAACTCGATATGGGTGGGCGGTGCGGTGCGGCCTACGGAGGAGGGGATGCTGGCGGGAGAGAAACCGGGTTTCTGAGGTGGGGTGCGGGGGCTGGGCTGGGGGCCAAGAAACCCGGTTTTTTGAGCTTAACCAGGTATCTGACTGATTTGCTCTTGGGCGTATTGGGTGAGGGGCTCAAAGCCAATATGTTCGCCAATGTCGGCAGCGGTTTGAAAGGCGATTTTGGCCTGATCGGGTTGGGCTAGGGTTAGATAGGCTGGGCCGATAAACACCGCCAGATTGCGGCCCTGGCTATAGAGATCGCCAATGGTTTCGTAAATGGCTTGCGCTGCCAAAAATGCCTCTAGGCGCTCCGCCGCGTTTTCCTTTAAATTCCCCAACGCCAAAAGCGTGTTGGCTTCGCCGAGCCGAGCGCCCACCTCGCGATAAATCGTCAACGCCTGCTCGTAGTTCGCCAGCGCCTCACTACGTTGATCGAGGAATTGCAGCACGTCGCCCTGCGCTTGCAGCGTATCGCCATAGCGCCGTCGCTGGTAATCCGTTTCGGGCCGCCATTCAGTCGCAATTCGTTTAAAGAAATCAAGCAAGATGGCATGTCCGTTTTTAGACCTGGGGGCTTGCTCTTGACCAACATCTTCAACCAAAGCTGTAGATCGGGTTCTGTACTTGAGAATAAATTCTGGGCTGCTGTAGCGGTCATCGCTATCGGTGTTGCCTTGCAGCACATCCATCGCCTGCCCAAACTGCCCCAGTTCGCACAGGTGGTGGGCCAGCTCTAGGTAGGGTGCCACTTCGGCCTGGCCATCGGTGCGGCTAAGGTTTGGCTTGCATACCGCCTGGTAAAAGGCTACAGCCCGCTGATGGGCGGGGGCCAGGTCGCCCTGGCGCTTTAGGTATTGGGTAATGAGCGGCAGCAAAAAGTAGCGGCGACCCTGGGCCGTGGGGGGCTGCTCTTGCAGCAGCGCCAGCCGCACCAGGTAGCGTAGGGTAGCTTTTTCAAAATTTAGATCATTGGCAAGCTCATCCTCAGCCATCGCCAGAGCCATCGCTCGGTCAAACCGGGGGCGATACACGCTGAGATAGCACAAAAGTTGCTGTAGCGGCGGGGTTAAACGGTTGTAGCTGGCAGCAAACACCTTGCCCACGCTGGCCTCGGGGTCGCCCCGGTGGGCACCCAGGTAGGCAAACAGGTCGGGGGTGAGGGTTTGCCACTGGCTTAGGGGCGGTGTGTCGCCGTACTCATCCCACAGTTGGCCCACAATCAGGTTTAGCAGCAGGGGGTGGCCATCGGTGAGGGTGGCAAAGGCATGCAGCTCGGCCTCGGTGCCCTGCACCCCCTGGTCGCGCAGCAGGGCGGCGGCGGCGGTGGCGGTTAGCCCTTGCAGGGGCAGGGTTTTGCAGCGCTGGCGGCGCAGGTTGGGGGGCAGGTCGGGCTGCTCACGACTGGTGAGCACCAGTTGGCTGGTGGTGCCCTGCTCTAGCCAGCCCGCCAAAAACTGGCGGTAGTCGGCAAAGACCGTGGGCTCGGCGGTGAGGGTTTCGAGGTTGTCGAGCACCACCAGGCTGGGCTGGGCCGACAGCCGCTCAACCAGCAGGCGCATGAGGGTGGCTTTGTCGGTGCTTTCATCTACGGCGGGGCCAAGCTGCTGCAACAGCCACAGGGCAAACACCTGAAACGAATACACCACACTAAAGTTGACCCAGACTTGTTGCCTAGGCTGCGGAGTTTGCTCTAGCGCCTTAGCAGCCAAAGATGATTTGCCAAAGCCCCCCAGGCCAATAATTTCGACCAGCCGCACGGCGGGGTCGGCAAACCAGGTGGCCAACTGCCCCAGCTCTTGGTCGCGCCCGTACCACTGGTCGAGCACCGGGCGAGTTTGGTCAGGCCCCAGGGTGGGCGAGCTAAGGGCAGCGGGCAACAGCAGTGAATTGACTACCGCCTGCACCGGGGTCAGCCCTGGCCCGGTGGGGCTTTCGGCCCAGTTAAGTAGAGCAATGGCGCGATCGGCCAAGGGCGCAGTTATACCTGGCATAATGCCAGCTGGCGGCTCTAAAGCAAACTCGATCTGGCTAAACTGCTGGGGCGGCAGGGCGGTTAGCGTTTGCAGCAGCTTGGTGCGGTCTATCAAGGCCATGAACCAGCTAGCGAAGGGCAGTTGTCACAATCTTATCCTCTGTCTTCAGTCCCAGAGGGCGAGATTCCGAGCGGTTTACTTCAAGTTCCGAGTAATTTGCTCGGAACGTCGAGTGGTTTTCTCCAGATGCCGAGTGATTTACTTGGAACGTCGAGTAGTTTTCTCGGAACGTCAAGTGATTTACTCCAAATGCCGAGCAATTTGCTCAAAGCGCCGAGTGATTTACTTAGAACGCCGAGTGATTTACTCGAAAGGTCAAGTCTTTTTGCTGAAACAGCCCAAAAGCAGGGGCGATCGCCCCTTTCAACTCGCCGCAAAGCTATCAGGCAAGTCCTTTAGCGCCTTGCCATGCTCCATCAGCAGAGCATCTAGCGCCTTCATTTGGGCAATGGTGAAAGATGGCACGCTATCCCCAGTCTCCCATCGGCTAATGGTGCGGGCGGAGGTGCCAATTCGGCGGGCAAAGTCTTCCTGAGACATGCCCATCTCTTCCCGCAATTTCCTAAGTGGCGATTCTTCCATTTCAGCCGCAGTTTGCCTTGTCATCCAGTGAGAGAACAAGACAAGCTGTCTAGACAGCTTGACAAAGAGACGAGTTGTCTAGACAATATGTCTAGTTGCTAATCAGCAGAGAACCCGGCATCCATCAAGCGTTGAGGTGCGCGAGTTCCTGCTGTCGTGCCCCATTCTACCGTTACCCATCCTGTTCTTTTGCCATCTGCGATCGCGGGGGCTGGTTTTTGCTGCCCGTGGGGTTGCTGAAAAGCTGCGTCCCTGGGCGGTGGGTTACGGCGGAGCGACAGGTTAACGGGAGGGTAGCCGCCTAACCCACCCTACGAGATGCGTTCAATTCTGCTGTTGAGGAATCTTTAAATGCTGCAAGCTCGCTCTTTTTTGCCATCCTACATCCAGGGGGCGGCACAGACTCCGCTGCCGACAATTCCTTTGCTTACAATTCCTTTGGCCGTGGTGCCCCACCGCCGACTGCGGCACTACCTGGTGGGCTCGCCCGACGACACCCAGCACGCCATCGATCGCCTGCACCTGCTCGGCTACCTAGAGCGCATTAGCTGGAGCCATGCGATCGACATTCCCGCCAACGGCCTGATCATTCACCCCGATGTCGGTGATGTGTTGCGCTACAGCCAGCGCGATCGGGTGATGGGGTAGAGTGGGTGGTGCTTGGGCGAAAGTAGCGCAGGGTGGCGCAAAACTGGGGTCAAAACCAGATCTGCTGCTGGGGCCATTTTGCTGGCCCCAGACCCCTGTCAACAAGGACGTTCCGTCGTCCTTGACCTCACGGAAAGAACTGGCTGATCATCGGTTTAAACCTATGTTTTGCCAATGAGCTGGTTGGAGATAAGTGTACCTAGCATCCAGAAGTAGGGTGGGCAGTGCCCACCACTGGAGAAGCTGCTCTTTAAAGAGCATTCTCAGCTAAAACGGTACGGCGGAGTCTAGGAACATCGCAGCCTGGCTATGAGGATGGGTAAATTGCAGCGATTGAGCGTGGAGGTGGAGGCGCTGGCCGGGTTCACTGTGGCCGTAGAGGCGATCGCCCACAATCGGCGCATTCAGCCCATAGGCCGCATGGACCCGGAGCTGGTGGGTGCGCCCGGTGAGGGGATAGAAGGCTATGCGGGTCGAGTCTCCCTCGCGGGCCAGCACCTCGTACTTAGTTTGGCTGGGCTTACCGTGCTGCCAATTTACCTGCTGTCGGGGGCGCTGGGTTGGGTCGCCCCAGAGAGGTAAGTCGATTAGCCCAGCGGGCTGGGCCACGTGGCCTGTGACGATCGCCTGGTATGTTTTCTGCACCTGCCGCCGCTGAAACTGCTGACTCAGACGGCGGTGCGTTTCCCCATCCAGCGCCAGCATTAGCACCCCTGAGGTATCTTGATCCAGCCGATGCACCGGCTGAAGGAAGGTGTCGTCGGGCCGGGCCAAGCTCAGCCGAGTCAGCACACTGTCCTGGCGATCGCCGTAGCGCCCCGGCACCGACAGCAGCCCCGCTGGCTTATCCACCGCGATGATCCAAGGGTCTTGGTACAGAACGGGAAGCTCAAACCCTGGTTGAATGCCCTCTATGGGTCGGGGTGGTAGGGGCGCAGCATGCTGCGCCCCTACGGGGATGTCGGTCGAGCCCAACACCTGGGCCGATAACCCCGACAGCAGAAACCCCAGAATCGGCTGGCAGCGCTCGGCACAGGCCCCATAAAACTCGCCTGGAGTGCGATCGCCCTGGGCCGTGCCCCACCAAAACTCGGCCATGGCCAGGGGCGTGAGGCCGTACTGGACAGCGGTGTGCAGTAGCTTGGGGGCGCAGCAGTCGCCCGTACCCGTAGGCAATTTTCCCAGCGATTGAATAGCTACCGATTCGCCTGCAAAGTTAGTCAACTGATAGGCGGCATGCATGTCAGCCTGGAGTTGGCGAGAGAGGTCGCGCCGCTGCCGTTTGAGGGTTGCCATCTCCGCATCCGCCGCCTGAATCACAGATTCTAGGGGGGCGAGGCAATCGCGCCACTGCTGCTTAAAGGCCCGCAGCTCGGCCTTGTCGCCCCGGCTCTCCTGCTCCAGCTTGGCCAGAGCCTGGGTGAGGGTCTCTCCAGCAAGGGTGTGGCCTAGGGTTTGGCGGTGGCGATCGCGAGTCTGTTTGCGATCGCGGTGGCGCTGGTTGAGCTGGCTGCGATCGCGGGCACAGTCCGCCTGCAACTGCCCATACAGGGTGCGATCGGGCAGGGTTTGCAAGGTCACCAGCCGTTCTTTGATCGCCTTCAGCTGGTCCAGGGTGCGGGCCTCCTGCAGCGCCACCCGTTCGCGCCCCGGCATTGGGGGAACCCAGCCAGGCAGCTCGTCTTGCCCCTGCCACAGGCCAGAAAACGCCTTTAAAACCCCAACTCTGCCGTCGGTATCTTTCACCAGCAGTACGCCGTACATTTTGCCCTCGGGTTGGCTAGTCTCCTTCAGCTGCGCCATCAGCCCCTGGGCTACGGCCTCGGCCAAGGGCGTCCGGGGCAGGGTGTAGTACTGTCCGGTGCGAGGGCAATGGCCTTGGTAGTGGTAATGAGCCGTGGGGCTATGGGCCAGCGTCGCGCCGTCTACAAAGGTCTCGAGGGGTTGAAACAGCGGGTCTAGCACGGTCAGCAAACGATTGAGAAGCCAGGCTTTAAGCATAGGGGCAGCAGCTCCATTTCTGCCATCCATCTACCATCCAAGGGACTGGAGAGCAGAAATTGGGCACTGTATGAGGGCTAGAATGAGATCGCAACAGGTCATGATTGTTAAAGAACTGGATCCACTTTCTTCCAATACCAGCCCTCAGGCGCAGGCGGGACGCCGGGCTGAAGAACAGATAGCGTTTTACCTGCGCTGACTTGACTCTTCAGCCCGCTCCAGACGCACCTCGGCTTCATGCTCCACGTAGTCCCACTCTTTGCTGCCGCGCATTCGTCGTAGCAGCTGATCAAACGCCTCGGTATGTTCTGGGGCAAACTCAAACCAGGTGAGAAAGTCGAAGGGCTCCGCCAAGTCGCGGCACTGGTGCAGCTGTCGAGCAACCTCTGGCAAATATTCCAGCCCCACGGCGGTATGGTGGGACTCCTCTTCAAAAATAGCCCGTCGCTCGTCCTGGGCCATCGCCCACTACTGGGCGTTTTTTTGATTGGAATGAGCACGGCAACCATCGCCTCGGCGCGATTTAACGCCGGCTGTACTGCTCGCAGCATCGTAATTTCATCGTGCTTCCCGTAGCGAAGGTTGCTGACAAAACTTTGCAGCACCCAGGCACTATTTTCCGGTATCTTCGCCACTGCCGCATTCACTACGCTGACGCGCTCAACCATAGCCAAGCCAGGACCAATAATCTGCTGCATCTCGGTTACCTTCCAGCCCCCTTAGCGGCCACCAATAAAAGAATATCGATTTCCCATAAAACTGTAACAAGCTTGTCTTTTGTGGTGACAAGGTCGATAACGAAAAGCCTCTGCTTTAGCAAGCAAAGGCTCAATCAAGGGTGAACTTTCCTAGGGATAAACTCGTAGAGAGTAAAGCCTGGGTCGCTGTGGGCCTAGTCTTTTTCTAGGTTTTCGCGGCGGATGTCATCTAGGCGAGATGCGTCTTTGTCTAGGTTTTCTTGGCGCAGTTGATCAAAATCCACGCCACCAGAAACCTCTTTCAGTTGCTCGTCAGACAGCGACTCATCTTCAGTCATGACGGCTTTTGTGTTGTCTTCAGCCATTTGGAATTCCTCCCAGTCGTTACATCCTTACCTTAGAGGGCAGTCTAGATTTTTGTCTGCTTGAAAAAATCAGGCGTCGATTAAGTGATTTCTGAGTGCTGGCTGAGAGTGACGTGAGAGGAGGGGGATTTCCTGAGTTCATAAACCCCATCTTTAAGAAAGATGTTTATCTTGTTTCCTTTTGTTGCCGAATTTTTAAAAGGCTTAATATGCTTCGTTTAAGTATGTGTTTTGGGTGTCAAATTGGTCGGAACTTGTTCGGTCAATGTCAGATAAAATCTTCTTCTTGCGTGAAGAAATGATTTGCCTGTAAAGGGCTTTTAGAATGAGACTGTTGCGCTCCTATGGTCAATGACAGACACACTGCTGCGCGTCTTAAGTAATGCCGATTTGGACTGGATGATTACCTGTGGCGATCGCCAAACCCTAGCCACAGGTCAAAGTCTTCTGTATCCCTCTATGGCTCCTGAGCAGGTGTCGATTGTGGTGGAGGGCAGTCTGGGGGAAAGCTTTGCCGCCCCCCAGGCAACGGTGGATGAAGGGGTGCTGATTGACGAACTGGGGCGGGGGGAAATGGTGGGTTTTAGCCCGCTGCTCGATGCGCCCAACGGCACGGCGGTAAAAGGCCTCAAGCCGACGCTGGTACTGTCGCTGGCAATTCCCCAGCTCCAGGCCAAGCTGGCGGAGGATATTGCCTTTGCGGCCCACTTCTACCACGCGATCGCCCTGATGCTCTCCGATCGCCTGCGCCGCATTTTTGAGCACCCCGATCGCATTCGGTTCTGGGGCGAGCGGACGGGCAACGATGTGCTGACGGTGTTTGGGGAGCTGCGCGACAGCGATATTGACTGGCTCACCTCCTTTGGCCAGATCGAAACCATTCCGGCGGATCGGGTGCTGTTGCAGGCGGCTCGCCCAGTGGAGTCACTCTATATTTTGCTGGACGGGCAAATGGCCATGTCGGCCCCCCAGGATACCTTTAACCCCCTGGCCCTGTGCTTTTTGGGCTTGGGAAATAGCACCCGTGACCAAAAGGCCTTTGCCACCCTGACCCAGGGCAGCATGCCAGGGATTGTTTCGTTTTTAGACTCGCGCCCGCTGCCAGTGACGGTGCGATCGCTGAGCGAATGCCTGGTCTTTGCCGTGCCCCGACAAACTTTGCTCACCAAGCTCCAGGTCGATGACAGCTTTGCCTCCCGGTTTTACCGCGTCATTGCCATGCAGGCCATGGAGATGTTGCACACCGTGAGCATGCGCCTGGTGGAACCCGATGCGATTGGCACCTCAGGGGATGACGAGGAGTTGGATATGGAAGACCTGCAACAGGTGACTGAAGGGGCCAAAAAGTTTGGCTGGATGCTGACCCAACTGGGGGTAAACAACCGTGGCTGAGCAAGATACCCGCAGTCTATTTCGCCAGGAATCCCTAGAGCGGTTGTCATCGCCAGAGCGGCTCGATGAGCTGATGAAGCTGGTCAGGCTCAGGACCTGGGTGCCCCTGGGTGCCCTCGGCGTGCTGCTGGGGTTGGGCCTGGTGTGGAGCGTCGTCGGGCGCGTGCCTATCACCACCAGCGGCAAAGGGCTGCTGGTGCAGGACGATAATTCGCCGCAGCTAGTCGCCCTGCTAATCTTCGACAACCGCTACCGGGGCCAGCTGCGGGCGGGTATGCCAGTGGTGCTAATGCCCGAAACCCTGGTCACCTTCAACGAGCCGGGGGTGCCCGCCGAAGTGGTGGAGGTGGTGGACTCGGGCTCCCTCACCCTGAGTCAGGCCCGTCGGGGGGAAGACCCCTACTCGGGCGGGTTTGAGGTGTTGGCACACCTGACCCCCATGGCCCAGGCCATGCCCCCCAACACCATCGTGCCGGGGGTGGCGGTGGAGGGGCGTATCACCCTGGCCCAGAAGCCGCCGATTGTATTTGTGCTGCCGTTTTTGGATCGGTAGTCGGGGGTGCGAATGGTATTTCCCAGGTTTGCAAAGTGTTTGCCTCAGCAGATCCGATCCCCTCAGTTTCTACCTGTTGAAGATTCACTCTGTCCCCCCCCCTAAAAAAGGGGGGAGTTGTCACCACCCATTGATCTGACCATGATTTTCCTCATTCCGTCCCCCCAGCCCCGCCCTAAGCGGGTCAAAACCCCCACCGTGCTGCAAATGGAGGCGGTGGAGTGCGGGGCGGCGGCCCTGGGCAAGGTGCTGGGCTACCACGGCAAAATTGTGCCCCTGGCGGAGCTGCGCCAGGCCTGTGGTGTATCACGGGATGGGGTGACCGCCGCCAGCCTGCTCAAGGCCGCCCGCAGCTACGGTATGGAGGCCAAGGGGTTTAAAAAAAGCCTGGAGCGGGTGCTGGAGCTGGAACCGCCGTTCATTGTGTTCTGGCACTTTAACCATTTTTTGGTGGTCGAGGGCCAAGATTCTCGCTGGATTTACCTCAACGACCCGGCCACTGGTCCTCGCCACATTACTGCCGCTGAGTTTGACGAGGGCTACACCGGCATTGCCCTTACCTTTACCCCCGGCCCGGAGTTTCAGAAGGGGGGGCAAAAGCCCAGTTTGACGCGATCGCTCTGGCAGCGGCTGCACCGCTCCTGGGGCATTTTGTTGCTGGCGCTGATTGCCGGATTATTCCTGGTGCTGCCCGCCCTGGTACTGCCCGCCCTCAGCCGTATTTTTGTCGATTCGGTGTTGGTGGAAGGTCGGTTTGAGTGGCTGCCCTACCTGCTGGGGGGGCTACTGCTGATGGCGGTGGTGCAGGGCTGGCTGACGGCGCTACAGCTGAGGTATCTGCGATCGCTGCAAATCAAGCTCTCCGTCGGCATGACCAGCCGCTTTGTCTGGCACGTGCTGCGCCTGCCCGTGGGCTTCTACGCCCAGCGATTTGCCGGGGAAATCGCCAGCCGCATTCGCCTCAACGATGAGGTGGCCAGCGTGCTCTCGGGCCGCCTCACCAGTACCCTGATCAGCCTGGTACTGGTGCTGTTCTATGCCCTGGCCATGGCCCAGTACGACCTGCTGCTGACGGCGATCGTGGTGGGTTTTGCCATCGTCAACGTGGCCACCCTGCAGTGGATTGCCCGGGAGCGGGTGAACGCTAACCTGCGCCTGTCCCAGGAGACGGGCAAGGCGGCGGGGGTGGCGATCGCCGGCCTGCAAACCATGGAAACCCTCAAAGCCTCGGGCCTAGAGTCTGACTTTTTTGCCCGCTGGGCCGGGTACTATGCCAAATCGATTAATGCCCAGCAGGACCTCGGCCTGACTAACCAGATTCTCGGCATTTTGCCCAGTTTGCTGTCGGCTCTGGCCAGTCTGGCTCTGCTGGTGGTCGGTGGCTGGCGCGTCATCAACGGCAGCCTCAGCATCGGCATGCTGGTGGCCTTTCAGCTCCTGATGGTCAGCTTCCAGCGGCCGGTCAACAGCCTGGTGCGCTTCGCTAGCACGTTGCAGACGTTGCAGGGGAATTTGACCAGATTGGATGATGTGCTAGGTAACTCGATAGATCGGCAGCTCTTGGAGGCAGGGGAGAGAGGGAGCAGGGGAGAGGGGGAGGAGAACCTTTCAGAATTCAACAATTCTCATTCGGAGATGCGACGCGAACCAAATTCAAAACTTAGAACCCATCCACCCATCCACCCGTCCACCCATCCACCTCATCGCCTCACCGGCTCCATCACCCTCCACGACCTCGCCTTCGGCTACCATCCCCTCGAACCGCCGCTGATTGAAAACCTCAGCCTGTCGATTCAGCCGGGGCAGCGGGTCGCTCTGGTGGGGGGCAGCGGCTCGGGCAAATCGACGGTGGCCAAGGTAATCGCCGGGCTGTACGAACCGCGATCGGGCGAAATTCGGTTTGACGGCGTGCCCCGCACCCAGATTCCCCGCGCCGTGCTGACCAACTCCATCGCCGTGGTGGAGCAGGATATTTTGATCTTCGAGGGCTCGATTCGCGACAACCTCACCCTCTGGGATACCACGATTCCTGAAATAGACCTGCGCCGCGCCGCCCAGGATGCCGCCATTGAAGATGTTATTCTGGCCCTGCCCTACGGCTTTAGTGCCTCGCTGCTAGAGGGAGCCGCTAACCTCAGCGGTGGTCAGCGCCAGCGGCTCGAAATCGCCCGCGCCCTGGTGGGCAACCCCTCGATTTTGATTCTGGATGAGGCCACCAGCGCCCTGGATACCGAAACCGAGCAAGTCATCGATCAGAATTTGCGGCGGCGGGGCTGCACCTGCGTCATCGTCGCCCACCGCCTCAGCACCATCCGCGACTGCGACGAAATTTTGGTGCTGGAGCGGGGCAAGGTTGTCCAGCGCGGCACCCACGAAAGCCTCTGGGCCGAGGGGGGTCTGTACGGGAAGCTGATTCAAAGCGAAGGAGGGTGATCTAAATTGCGGATTTTAGATTCTATGACCCTACCGAGGCAGTTCAATTTGGCGAAACCTTCCCCTCCTGGGAGGGGTGCCCGCAGGGCGGGGTGGGTTCCGGATAGGTTCCGAAGCCTGGGCTAACCCACCCCTACCCCTCCCAGGAGGGGATTTGTTGACCTCATTTCTCAACGTTCATTCCCTAATCTCCATGCTGCAACCTGCGATCGCCCTTTCCCCCCGTACCATCACCGCCAATCAGCCCCTGTTGCTGACTGATCCAGCGCGGTGCTGGCTGGTCAAATCGGGCCGGATTGCCGTCTTCGCTGTCCCCATGGCCATGGGCCAGCCAACCGGTGAGCGGCGGTTTCTGTTCATGGTCAGCGCTGGGGAATCCCTGTTTAACACCGATATCTGTCCTATTACCCACCTGGGCCTGATGGCCGTTGCCGTCGAACCCGCTGAAATCGCCCCCCGCTGCCTCAGCGAAACCGACGACACCGACTGCCCCACCCCTCTGCTCAAGGAACTCATTGACCCCTGGATTCACCACTGGGGCACCATCGACGGCTTCCCAAAAACTGCCCAGACGGGGCAGGTGCCCGACGTTCACTACATTTCCCTCACCCGGGGTCAGGTCTGCCGCCCCGACTCCCAGGTGCTATGGATTCGGATGCAGGAGGGTACCGCCACCTGGATGGGCAACCCCGCCTTCCCGATCACCGCCGAATTGGGCTGCTTTCCCCTTGGCCGGGGCACCTACCTGCAGGCCCAGGACCACATCGAGTTTTTTGCCCGCCCCACCGCCGAAGTCAAATCTCGCAAGGTTCTAATCCGGGGCATCGCCCAGCTCCACCGCTACTGCTTTAACACCCTGGAGCAGATCGACGCCCGCCACCAGCGCCTGAGTTTAAGACGGTTTCAGCAGCGCCAGCAACTTAACCAGGCCGTGACCGAAAACGTCGTCCATAGTCTGGCGGGCGTGCTTGAAGGCGAAGCGGCTGATTCGACCGAATCGCCTCTGTTAGCGGCAGCCGGTGCCGTCGGTAAAGCTCTGGGCGTCGCCATTCAGCCCCCGGCCTCCTCAGAAAACCCGGCCCGCAATCAGGAGCCACTGGATGCGATCGCCCGCGCTTCCCAACTCCGCCTGCGGCGCGTCCTGCTGCGGGGGCAGTGGTGGCAGCAAGACTGCGGTCCCATGGTCGCCTACCTCAAGGAAGATCGCCAGCCCGTTGCGCTTTTACCGCTCTCCGGCGATCGCTACGAGATCTATGCGCCCGGTGGTATTACCTTGTCTCCCAAGAGCATGGGCCAGGCATCTTCCGATCAACAACGCCGGGATGGTGGTAGGCATGACCCACGCTACGCCTCCCCATCCCCCCCTCACCACATCCCCCTCACCCCCACCCTCGCCCAGCACCTCGACCCCGTCGCCTTCATCTTCTACCGCCCCCTCCCGCTCGGAGACCTCAACGCCCTTTCCCTACTGCACTTTGCCTTTCGCGGCCAGGGGCGCGACTGGCTGATGATCGGCCTCACAGGCATTGCCGCGACGCTGATTGGCATGGCGGTGCCCCAGGCCACGGCGGTGCTGGTGGATACGGTGGTGCCCTACGGCGATCGCGCCCTGCTCTGGCAAATTGGTTTAGGCCTGCTGGCGGTGGCCTTTGGGGCAGCGAGCTTTCAACTGGCCCAGGCGATCGCCACCCTACGGGTCGAAACCGGGGCCGATGCCCACCTACAGGCCGCCGTGTGGGATCGGCTGCTGAAGCTAAAAACCGGTTTCTTTCGCCAGTACCCTACAGGCGATCTGGCCTCGCGGGTGTCGAGCATCAGCGCCATTCGCCGCAAGCTCAGCGGCTCTGCCCTGCAGGGCATCTTTGCCGGAGCCTTCGCGCTGCTGAATCTGGGGCTGCTGATTTACTACAGCCCAGCCCTGGCCGGAGTGGCGCTGCTGGTGGGGCTGCTGGTGATGGCTGTCACCATTGCCTCGGGGCTGGTGCTGGTGCGCAGCTATCGCCCGCTGCTGGAAATTCAAGGTCAGCTCTACGGCCTGGTGGTGCAGCTGATCAACGGCATCGCCAAGCTGCGCATGGCCGGGGCCGAGGAGCGGGCCTTTGCCGCCTGGGGCCAGCGCTACGGCCAGCAGCTGCGCCTCACCCTCAGTACCCAGCAGCTCGAAGACGCCGTGGGGGTGTTCAACACGGTGCTGCCGATTCTGACCACGGTGCTGCTGTTTTGGCTGGCCAGCCACATGCTCGGCAACGCCAAGGGCGACCTATCGACCGGCACCTTTCTGGCCTTTTCCGTGGCCTTTGGCACCTTTATCGCCGGGGCCACCAGCCTCAGCAACATCCTGGTCGATCTGCTCGACATCGTGCCCCTGTGGCAGCGGGCCAGCCCGATTCTGCACGCCGAGACCGAGGTGAATCTGAGCAAGGCCGATCCGGGCCAGCTGAGCGGGGCGCTGTCGGTGGAGCGGGTCACCTTTCGCTACAGCGACGAGGGGCCGGTGATTCTCGATAACGTTAGCTTTGAGGCCCAGCCAGGGGAGTTTATTGCCCTGGTGGGGCCGTCTGGGTCAGGCAAATCGACTGCGATGCGCCTGCTCTTGGGGTTCGACACGCCCCAGACGGGCAGCGTCTACTACGATGGGCAGGCCTTGGCAGGGCTGGATGTGGTGGCGGTGCGTCGTCAGTGCGGGGTCGTATTGCAAACCAGCCGCCTCAGCGCCGGGTCGATTTTTGAGAACTTGGCCGGGGGGGCGCTGATCTCCCTCGACGACGCCTGGGATGCTGCTGAGAAGGCAGGCCTGGCCGCCGACCTGCGGGCTATGCCGATGCAGATGCACACGGTGGTCAGCGAAGGAGGTAGCAACCTCTCGGGGGGGCAGCGCCAGCGCCTGCTGATTGCCCGCGCCTTGGCGGTGAAGCCCAAGATCATGCTGATGGATGAGGCCACCAGCGCCCTGGACAACCGCACCCAGGCGATCGTGACCGAAAGCCTGGACCGCCTTAAGGTAACCCGAGTGGTGATTGCCCACCGGCTCAGCACCATTCGCCACGCCGATCGCATCTACGTGATGGAAGCGGGTCAGCTGGTACAGCAGGGTTCCTTCGACGAACTGGCTGGGCAGCCGGGGCTATTTAGTCAGTTGATCAAGCGCCAAATGACATAGCGATTAGAACACTTGTCGTTATCTATGCATCAAAGCCCTCAGCATTCTTGTCATACTGCACTAAACGCTCAGGCCAAATCCGAACCGCATAACCCCGATTCCATAAAAGTCAACCTGTAGGGGCGAATGGCATTCGCCCTTCCGGATAGGGGATAGCCAAGCCGGATTCGGTATAAGGCCTAGGGCATTCGCCCTGAGGAATCGAGGATAACCAAACAAGATTTGGTACAACCCTCTCGGTCAGGGGAATCGGGGAATTTATCCCGTTTTTTAGCCCCTGAGTAGTCCGTGGGAAACAATCAAAACTGCGATGTGGAACACCAGAATTTTCAAGGCTTTGCAGCATGTGCGTACCGCTTTCGACCCTAGCCCACCGGCCCAAAAACCAACCGTAGATTTGGCTCAGGCCAACCAGGTTTTACAAGCGTCGTTGAGTAAGCTGGCCAGTGAACCTGATTTAGATAATTTTTTAGGCCACCTGCTGATGGTCTGTACCGATCGCTTCATGGCCTCCGAAGCGGGCCTCTGGCGCTATGAAAACGGGCTATTTTGTCTGTTTGTCTCCTACGAGGATGGTGAAATTAAGCACGAGGGGGCGATCGCACATCCCGGTGCATCGCTAGCGATCGCCCGCAAAATTCGCAACGAGGACGTGCTCACCCGACTCCGCAAGCGCGAAATCATCAGTGACTACCCCGAAGACTTTGCCACCCAGCCCGTGTACGAACACTTTCGCGACTACTTTCAGCGGCGAGGCATTCAGGCGGTGCTGAAAATTCCGCTATTTTTGGGCAACGACCTGCGGGGCATTTTGGTCATGCGGTTTCAGTATCGGCGGGTGTTTATGCCCGAAGAGGCCGAGCTGGCCTTTGCCCTAGGCAACCAGGCGGTGCTAGCCCTAGAGATCACCCGCCTGGCCCAGGTAGCTCAGTCCGCCGCCATTATGGAAGAGCGCAACCGGATGGCCCGCGATATTCACGATACTCTGGCCCAGCTTTTTACCAGTATTCTGATGCGGCTACAGGCGGCCTCGCTGGTGCTCGCTGACCCTGCTGGTCCCCAGGCCGACGCCCTGGCTAATATCGATCGCGCCTGCGACCTGGCCCGCGAAGGACTGTCGAATACCCGGCGAGCGGTGCAGGCTCTGCGGCCCCCCGCCCTGATGGATAAAACTCTGCCCGAGGCCCTATCCGACTACCTGCGGCGAATGACCGACGGCACCACCATCGCCCCTCAGTTTCGGGTGATGGGCGACCCCTTTGCTCTACCCGAAGAAACAGAACTAGAGCTGTTTCGTATTGCTCAGGAGGCGGTGAACAACAGCTGCAAGCATGGCCAGGCCGACACCCTGTCGGTACAGCTAACTTACCAACCTACGGCCCTGCGTCTTTTAGTGGGGGATGACGGCATTGGCTTTACCCTGGCTCAATCTGCAGAATTGAAAGGGTTTGGGCTGATTAGCATGCAGCAGCGAGCCGAGCGCATCGGCGGATATTTGACCATCTGCAGCGATGTCCATCAGGGTACTCAAATTTGTGTCCTGTTGAACCTAAGCGGAGGGTAAACCTGTGGTGATGCCGCCTGAAAACGTAACCCAGAGCCAGCGATCAAACGCCCCCATTCGCGTGCTGATTGCCGACGACCACCCCGCTCTGCGGGAGGGGCTATCGGCGCTGCTTGAGCGCCAGGCCGACTTGCAGGTGGTGGCGATGGCCGCCGATGGCCAGGAGGCGATCGCCCTAGTGCGCACCCACCAGCCCGATGTTATTTTGATGGATTTGCGCATGCCCCGCCTGGAGGGGGCCGACGCCGTGGCCGCCATCTGCGGCGAATGGCCCGAGGCCCGCATTATCATTCTCACCACCTACGACGGTGACGAAGACATTTATCGCGCCCTGCGGGCCGGGGCTAAGGGCTATTTGCTCAAAGATGCCCCCTGCGAAGAGCTGTTTACCGCCATTCGCCAGGTGCATCGCGGACAGAAGTACATCATGTCGCAGGTGGCCCAAAAGCTAACCGATCGCTTCCAAAGCTCAGAACTGACCGATCGCGAGCTAGAGGTGCTGCAACTGCTGGTGCAGGGCAATACCAACCGCGACATTAGCGAGACCCTCTGCGTCGCCGAGGGTACGGTGAAGTTTCACGTTCGCAATATTTTAGATAAGCTCGGGGCGGGCGATCGCACTCAGGCTGTCACCATCGGTCTCAAGCGTGGACTAGCCAGGCTCTAGGCTTCAGATCAAAGTCAATCCTGGTCTTTTGGTCAGGTCTAGGGCCACCCCCAGGGCTAGTTGCAATCTTAGTCCTGCGAGGCGCGACAGGCGGTGGCCCACCTCCTACAGTTGTGAATAACTTCTAGCCACAACTTAAAAGAGATTTCTCCTATGAAGATTAACGCCTTACTGGCCAATACCGCGATCGCTGGATTGGCCATCACCGGTTTAGTGGCCATAACCCCGGCCAGGGCCGAAGACATGCCCAGCCCAACCGGACTAACCTCTGCTCAGCAAGTCGCCTTTGTGCAAGAGCACAAAGGACAGTTTGGCAGCGGCGACCAACTGCGCCGCTTCTTTTTTGGCGATTTAGAACCGATATCGGTGCAGCCCGGTGGGGCAGGCATGGTGGTGAATCTCTATAACAAAGCCACCGATACCACCTTTGCCTACTGCGCTACCTTCGATGTCGTCGTTGCCGTGGGGGCAGGGCGCATTATGGCGTTTCCTGACGGCGACGTGCACTAGGGCAAAGCCTGCGACCAGGACTCCCGGCGTTTGTCTAGAACCCTAGACTGTTTTACTGCACCCATGGTCTAAAGCTTGTGGCGCAATGCTTTCAAATGGCTTGAGTCAGCAGCATCCCACCGTCTCTCCCATAGCCATGATGCTTCCTGTATCTACGCTCGTGTCGCCGGTTAGCCCCCAAGATCACTGCTGGGGGTCACCAGTC
This sequence comes from Nodosilinea sp., assembly GCA_041739575.1. GTDB lineage: Bacteria > Cyanobacteriota > Cyanobacteriia > Phormidesmidales > Phormidesmidaceae > Nodosilinea. The sequence goes on from JBGSNT010000090.1 coordinate 54,165, forward strand.
GCCGCCCTTACCCTGGTGCAGTATGGCGATTACCAGTGCCCCAAATGCGGATCGGCCCATCTCCTGTTGATGGAGTTGCTAGAGGATATGGGCGACCAGATTTGTCTGGTGTTTCGTCATTTTCCCCGCAGCGAGGTGCATCCCCACGCCCAGCACGCCGCCGAAGCCGCTGAAGCCGCGGCGAGTCAGGGCAAGTTTTGGCCCATGCACCGCCATCTGTACGCTCGCCAGCAGGCCCTGGGGAATGGCTACCTGGTGGAATACGCTGCCGTGTTAGGGCTAGATGTAGCCCAGTTTTTGCAGGAGGTAACAGGCGATCGCCACGTCAGCCGGGTGCAGGCAGACATCGCCAGCGGTCGGGCCAGCGGTGTAGTAGACACGCCTACTTTTTTTATCAACGGGCGGCGCTATACCGGCACCTACACCCAGTCTGCCCTGTGGGAGGCCCTTTCCCTGTTCGACTAAGCGTTATCCCTCAGCTTTGGCCAGGGACCGTAATTGCTGTTTTCCCCTCCGTCACTTTCCCCTGGGTCCTGCCCGAGGCTAGCCCTCTAGCTCTATAGAACAACCCCATGCCTCAGTCTCCCCATCAACCCCAACCCGGCTGTAGTCCTTTCTTTGCCCCTCGCTGGCCATCCCCTAGTCAGCCGCCGACTACGCCGTCCCCAGGGTACTCCGACAGACCAGGGTCTCGTTGGCCCGGCGATGGGCCGCCCATCGTCCAAAGTCAACAATACCTGCTCTACCTGGCCGAAATAGGTGAAAATACCGCTGCCCTCGTCCATGACATGCGTAGCCCCCTCAGCGTCATTCTCAACGGCCTGCGGCTGTGTTATCGCATGCCGCTACCCGAAATCGTTCGCCAGCGATTGGCCCTTGCCCTAGAAGAGGCCGAACACCTGAACCGGATAGTGAATGAGGTGATTGCCTTTGCCCGCAGTGCCCGCCCCTCGGAGCTGCAGTGGCAGGCTCTAGACGCCACGTCCTATCAGGCCCGATACGGCAGTGGCGGCCCGCCGTCGGTCCAAGGTCAAGAGGGCTCTCCGTAGACAATCCCTGCGGCCCAGCTGTCCTTTTCCCCTATGGATTTAGTTATGGTTAACCCCACCCTGGGGGCTCCTCTGCCCTTGCCAAGTTCACCTCTGCCCCCTCCAGAGGACACCCCAAATCCTGTCCCACAGGCCAGTCGGGCCGGGAGCTTTACCCACCCAGTCTGCTTAGCCCTAATGGCTACGATTACCCCCTTGGTGGTCTTGGTTAACTGCCTCGATCGTCTCCAGGGCATCGTTGTCACAATACCCATGCAAACTGCCCTGGCCCTTGTCCGACCCTCCTACACTAGCTCAGACTACCTGGGCGTTTATGCCAAGGTGCTGTGGACCTATGGGTCGCTGGGGCCGCTAGCCCAGCCCAGCCGCTGCCAACCGGCTGATCTACCCGGATCAGGCCGGGCGAGTGAGTGAAGGTGCCCTAATTCAGTTCACTATGATAGCGTCAGCACCTTTTCCCAATGATATGCGCGCCGACGAAGCTCTAGCCTTGCTAGATCAACTGCTGCCGGGTCGCACCTTCAGCAATCTGCAAGAAACCGTCTTTAGCCAGGTGTGGGAAGGCAAAACCTATGCTGAGATTGCCGAAAGCTGCGGTTACGACCACAGCTACATCCGCGATGTGGGGTTTCGGCTATGGCAGAGTCTTTCTGAATCACTCAATCAAAAGGTTTCCAAGAGCAATATTCGGGCTGTGTTGGAGCGTCATGCCCGCCGTCAGCCGGCCCCGTTAGCGGCTGAGGTTTCTGCTCCGGCTTTTGGGAGTGCCTCGGACCAGTTAGATCAGCCCGGCTGGTATGGCTGGGAACTGCCCAACGGGCCGGTTCCCTTGAATTCCCCGTTTTATATCGAACGCCCGCCCCTGGAGGCCCAGGCCCAGGCTGAGTTGCTGAGATCGGGCAGCCTGATCCGCCTCAAGGCTCCCCGTCAGATGGGCAAAACCTCGCTGCTGCGACGACTGCTGGCCCAGGCCCAGGCTCGGCAGATGCGCTGTGTTACCCTCAGCCTGCACCGGGCCGATCACCAGATTTTTACCGATTTAGACCGGTTCCTGCGCTGGTTTTGCGCCAACATTAGCCATCAGCTGGGCCTCAACCCTGACCTCGACAATCATTGGCAAGGGGCTATCGGCAGCAAGGTGAGCTGTACCGCCTACCTGGAAGCCTATGTGTTACCCCAGGTAACGGTTCCCCTGGTGATTGCCCTAGACGAGGTCAACGAGCTGTTTCAGTACCCTCAGGTTTCTGCCGAGTTTCTGCCACTGCTGCGATCGTGGTACGAAGATGCCCGCGAAATAGAGGTTTGGAGCCGCGTGCGCTGGGTGCTTTCCCACGCGACTGAAGTGTATGTGCCTCTGCAGCTGCATCAGTCACCCTTTAACGTGGGCCTGGCCCTGCGGCTGCCTCCCTTTACCCTGGCCCAGGTGCAAGACCTGGCCTGCCGCCACCACTTGTCCTGGGCCCAAGGCGAGGAAGGGTTGGAGAAACTCTTGGAGATACTACAGATGGTGAGCTATCGGCCAGGGCTGGTGCGCCGGGCCCTCTTTGCCCTGGCATGGGGAGACATTACCCTGGAGCAACTGATGGACGAGGCCCCCACCCAGTCGGGTATTTACGGCGACCACCTGAGAGAACTGCTGGCGGCACTGTACCCCCACCCCGACCTGCAGCGGGCCTTTCGCTACGTCATCGAGTCGGCTGAGCCCGTGCCTCTGGAGCCGATCGCCGCCTACCGGCTCGAAAGCCTGGGCCTGGTCAACCTGAGCAAAAATTTAGTCACCCCCAGCTGCGAACTCTATCGCCAGTACTTTTCCATGTTTCTGCCGGCTCCCTCGAGTTCGACCTATGGTTGAGTACCGGGTGGGCGGTAGCCTCGCCGCTGACGACCCCACCTATATCGAGCGCGAGGCCGATCGCATCCTTTACCGATCGCTGCTCCAGGGCGAGCTGTGCTACGTGCTGACCTCGCGGCAGATGGGCAAGTCGAGCCTGCGGCTGCGCACTCGCCTGCGGCTAGAGACCGAGGGCATGGGGCGCTGTGCGGCGATCGATATGACTCGCCTTGGCAGTCAACACCTTACCCCCGAGCAGTGGTACCTGGGGCTGGCCTTTGATCTAGGGCGTAAGTTTGGGCTGCCCGAGGGGACCGATTTGCCCACCTGGTGGCAGGGGCTGGGGCCTCTGCCACCGGTGCAAAAGCTCAGCCACTGGTTGGAAACCGTGCTGCTAGCGACCCCGTCTAACCGGCTGCTGTTTATTTTTTTAGATGAAATTGATAGCGTCAGGGGCCTCAGCTTCTCCCCAACAGATTTTTTTCGGCTGGTGCGCTTTTGCTACAACCAGCGGGTCGAAAACCCGGCCTATTGCCGCCTCAACTGGGCCCTGTTTGGAGTGGCCACGCCCCAGGATCTGGTGGCTGAGGAGCACCAAACCCCCTTTAACCTTGGTCGGGCGATCGCCCTAGAGGGCTTTACCCTGGCCGAGGCCCTCCCCCTCGCTGCTGGCCTGAAGGACCTGGCCCAGCGCCCTGAGCAGGCGCTGGGGGAAGTGCTGCACTGGACCGGCGGGCAACCCTTCTTGACCCAAAAGCTCTGTGGTTTAATTCAGGCTGCCCATGGGTCTGCCCACGGGGCCGGTGAGATCGCCGCCGGGGCAGAATCTAGGGCGGTGGCAGCCCTAGTGCGATCGCACCTGATCCACCACTGGGAAACCCAGGACAACCCCGAACACCTACGCACTATTCGCGATCGGCTGCTGGCGGACGAGGGGCGATCGGGCCGGTTACTCGGCCTCTACCAGCGGATTGTGGCCCAGGGTCGCATCCCCGTCGAGGGCAGCGCAGACCAGGCTGAGCTAAAGCTGTCGGGCATTGCGATCGCCCGCGACGGCCATCTCCAGGTGACCAACCCCATCTATGTCGAGGTTTTCAACGATAGCTGGGTCAACCAGTGCCTCTCCCATCAGCGTCCCTACGCGGTCATGCTGCAGGCCTGGGTTGCCGCCAAGTACCAGGATGACTCGCGTCTGCTGATGGGCCAGGCCCTGCAAGACGCCCTGCAATGGGCGGCCCACAAAAGCCTCAGCGATTTAGACTATCGCTACCTCTCGGCCAGCCAGGAGTGGGATGCTAAGACGGTGCGCCAGGAGCTAGAGGCCAAGGATCGGGCTAACCTGCTGCTGGCGGAGGCCCAACGCCAGGCCAACCAAATTATCTGGCTCGGCTACCTCAGTCTGGGGGCCTGTTTGGCCATCTCTCTGGCGACCCTGCTAATCAGCCTGCTGAGGGGCTAATGCTGAAAACCCGCTAAGAATTTGGCCACGCTTCCCTAAGAACTTGTCAACTCAACGCTTAGGCCTGTTTCAGGGGAGTATCAGCCCCTCCCGGGATGATGGGGGCATTAAACCCATCCCCCTGTTCAGGCCCCTACGATGCAAAGGCGTCGACTGACAATCTACCGGGCGATCGCCCTGGCTATCCTCCTGCTGGTCCTGGCCAACACCCTGCCGATCGCCGCCGGTCGATCGCACCAATTCTCGCTCCCCCAAGCCCCTCTACCGCCCGATCGCCTTCACCAGGCCGATGCCACCAAAGTAGAGAAACAACACCGCCCCCGCCAGCAAGCTCTGGGTCACCGGGTCGGTCGAGGGGGTCAGGACGGCCCCCAGCACCGCCGCCCCCAGCAGCACGTAGCGCCAACCCTTCAGCATTTGATTCGAGTTGACAATTCTCAGCAGCCCCAGCAGCAGCTGCAAAATAGGAATTTGAAATGCTAGGCCGGTGCTGAACAGCAGCAGCAGCACAAACTCAAAGTAGCGATCGATCGACCACAGCTGTTCGACCACATCGGCCCCGTAGCTGATAAAAAAGTTCAGCGCCGCCGGAATCAGCGCCACGTAGGCGAAAAACAATCCGGCAAAAAACAGCACGCTCGATCCCAGCACCATCGGGCCAATCAGCCGTCGCTCTCGCCGGGTCAGCCCCGGCAGGACAAACATCACCACCTGGTAGAGAATGAAGGGGCTGGCCAGCACCAGACCGCTGTAGCCCGCCACCTTAAAGGAGACGAAGAAGTACTCCCCCGGCGAAAGCTGCAGAAACTTCACCCCCTGGGCGGGCACCTCCAACAGGCTAACGATCGGCTTCACCTGCCAGAAGCACCCCACGATCGCCAACACCACGGCAATCAGGCTGTAAAAAATCCGCAGCCGCAGTTCTTCTAAATGATCAAACAGCGACATTTCAACGTCGTAGGGCACGTCGTCGAGGTCAGCGGCAGCGGCACCGATGGGGCTGGCCGTCTCGGTGGTGGCAGTCTCTAGCTCGGTGGGCGGTGTCATAGGTCGGCAAAGTGAGCTGTAGGGGGTTCGCTTCTATTGTAGGCCCATGATTTTGGAGACCCAATAGTTTGGTCGTCGAGCGAGTAGACTGCGGCCTCAATTGGGTGGCTATGGGCAATCCTAGGGAGAAGAAGAACTGGAAGGGGGTGCCCGTACTACTGAGGAGACTCTACCGTCTCTACGCCGGAGTCGGGGGTAATGGTAATGGTTCTAACCACGCCGGGGCTGCCCATCACCACAGGGCGATCGCCATTCACCGAGACCTCCACCCCCCCCGCGTTGCCGGTCCGTAGGACCAGGCTCTGCTGGGCTGTCCAGGTCTCCTCTAGGCCGCTCTCGGCAATGCCTTCGTAGAGGGTCTTGCCGTCGGCCACCACGCTCAGCCATGCGCGATCGCTCAGGGTGGCGCTCACCACCACTGGTGCCTCCAGCGGTTCAGAAGCGCCAGTCTCCTGCAAATCTAAAGGTTCCTCCGTAGCAGGCGACTCAGAGTCCGCCGGTTCGGGAGGCGTTTCTGCCATGGGCTCGGCTGGCTCGGTAGGATTGGTGGTGTTAGCGGGGGTGGGTCCACCGCTGCGACCAAACAACCCCCAGAGGCCTAACCCCAACACGGCAGCCAGGGCAGCCAAACTGAGCAGCAGAGGGAGGGGAGAATTGCGGTCAGAACGGTTCTTCACCTGAGCCGGTGCCGTCTGCTTCAGCACCGTAGCCGGCGGCGGCGGGGCAAGCTCTACAGCTCCGTTGGTATCCGCCTTGGTCAGCAGCTCAGAGGTGGGCAACACATCCACCGGAGTGACCTGAAACTCATGGGATATGGCTTGACCGTCAAGCCCCAGGGCTTCGGCGTAACGGCGAATAAAGCCTTGAATAAACACTGGCTCAGGTAACTCTGCTCCCTGACCCGACTCAAGTGCCTGTAGCAACGCCGGACGAATAAAGATCTGGTTAGCCAGCACCTCCAAGGATAGTCCCTGCTGCTGGCGCACCTGGCTCAGGTATGCCCCAATGTTCTGGAGCTGTTCGATCTGGGTAGGCGCTAACTTAGCCACGGCATCTCTGTTGAACTACTCTATGGGCATCCGTGGGCATGCCTGTGGGCATCACCCCGAACGAAGATATTCTAATGGGTAATGGCCGCCATCGATGTCGGCCCTGCTAAAACACCTGGTTCCAGCCGTAGATGGCATACTCTGTCCAAATGCCGTTCTGCCAGTAGGGATCGCCTTCGACCAGCTGCCGCACCGTCGCTTCGCTATCGGCCTCATAGATGCCAAACACCTTGGTATTGTCCAGGGTTGGCCCCAGGGCCACCAGTACGCCGCTATCTTTTTGCTGCTGTAGCCCCTTTAGATGCGCCTCCCGAAAGGGTGCGCGCTTTTCTAGCACGTTTTCACAGTAGCTGCCCCACATCACGTATTTCGTCATGGCCAAGACTCTCCACTCGATCACTGCCGATGGTATCAGAGTTGGGTAGTTTTCTATGCCCGAGAGGGCTTGCCTAGGGAGAGGCTGTGGAGACCTTGGCCCAGTTGCAAAACTGTCCTGGCCTGCCCGCAAAAACAACTAATTTTCACCACCATTTAAGTACAGGTCAATTCAGTAAAACCACTCGACTTTAGTTAGCTCAATTCACCATTATTTTTGGCCTAAACCATTGTTTTACAAGGATTTCCGGAATGTATAGCCGAGCTGATGAAGGTGTTCTTTACTGGAGCTTGAGCCCAGATTAGGGGGGCTTTGCTGATACTTCACCTGATGCCCGAGGGAATTCTTTAGGGTGGATAAAAGATCGCGCTGTAGGCTGCGATCGCGCTATGGTCTGTTGTTGTTTCGCCAGTGCTTGAGCCTTCATACCAAGTCCAGCTCAAATCCTGGCCTGTTTCTCAACCCGTCTCAACCCGTGGGCTTGTGAGAGGTTAACTATGAAAAGCTTGATGTCTAACGTTAGCAAGGCGTTTCGTGCTGTTGGGCAAACCTTTGCCCTCAACCCGTTTCGTCCGATTCGCCAGTGGGTGAGCCACCTCCGCGTTGAAACCCCCCGCCGGGCCCACCGGGTAGCGGAACTGATTCCGGCCCAGTGCCCCTTCGAGCGAGATATTGTCCTGTGGGGCCGTCCCATTGCCCATATTCCGCCCCTGTGCAAACTAAATCCCCTGTACGACGAGCTAGTCGAGCTCCGGTTTCGGGCGCTGTGCTATTTAGCCGACGAGTGCGGTGAAGATATCTCGGCCTATATCTAGGGAGATTTTCGAGAAAGAAAATGCCCCGAGGCAGGGGCGCAGGGCCTGCGCCCTTTAGAGAGATTCCGAATGTTGGATATTTTTGTTGGATGCACCTAAGTCAGTAGGTCCGATTACCTAAACTATCTATTAAGACGCATTTCGACGCCGCTCAATGCTCGATCCGTTACCGCTGGGCAGTCGTTAAGCTACCATGCCATTTTCTAACCAAGGTGATAGTGTCTACAGGCGGGGTGCCGGTCTACTATAGGTACTTCGGCCAGTCGCCTTTGCCCCTGCCATGCCCTACGACATTCCTCCCCTCGACCCGGGGAATGAGCTAGACATTCCCCACCACCGCTGGATGCGGCGGGCCCTGGAACTGGCCGAGGCGGCGGGGGACGCTGGGGATGTGCCGGTGGGAGCCGTGGTAATTGGGCCGGGGGGGATGGTGCTGGCGGAGGTGGGCAACCGGCGAGAGCAAGACCAGGACCCCACCGCCCACGCCGAGGTGCTGGCCCTGCGGGAAGCGGCCCGCCAGTTGGGCAATTGGCACCTCAACGACTGCACCCTCTACGTCACCCTGGAGCCCTGCCCGATGTGTGCGGGGGCAATTATTCTCAGTCGGCTGGGGCAGCTGGTGTACGGCACCCACGACCCTAAATCGGGGGCGGTGCGATCGGTGCTCAACCTGCCCGATGGCCCGACTTCGAACCATCGGCTGGAGGTGGTCACTGGTGTGCTAGCCGAACCCTGTCGGCAGCAGCTCCAGCAGTGGTTTCAGCGCCGTCGCGATGAACAGCGCCGGCGAACCCCTACGCCATGACACCGTCGGAACTGTCCTGACCTGGGCTTGGGGAGGGAACGGGGGCGATAAGGTGATTCCATAGACCAGGTTGAGACCTCAATTGTTTCTGACTGCGGGCTGCACAAGGTCCAGCGGCGGGCATACTGGGTGGGCCTGGTGTCGGCACAATAGGTCTTAACCGCCATGGCCCCTGTAATAAACCTCCCTATGAAATCCTCTGAGCTTCCTGAATCGTCTACGGCTTGGTCAAAGGCTGGGGCGTTGGCCCAGGAGGGCCGATCCTCAGCCATCGCGCCAGTGCAGTCCCGCTGTTCGCCCGTGCTGACCCCCCTGGCCTACTGGCTGGGGCAACATATTGTGGTGCCGACCTACTTTGGCCCGATCACCATCACCGGACAGCATTACCTACCCGCCAGCGGTCCGGTCATATTGGCCCCCACCCACCGGGCCCGCTGGGATTCGATTTTGCTGCCCTTCGCCACCGGGCGATCAGTGACCGGGCGTGACCTGCGATTTATGGTTACCGCCGACGAGGTGAAAGGGCTTCAGGGCTGGTTCATTCGACGGCTTGGGGGCTTTGCGGTGAACGTGCAGCGGCCCACCGTAGCCAGCCTGCGCTACGGCATTGACCTCTTGCTGTCGGGCGAAATGCTGGTGATTTACCCCGAGGGAGGCATTCGCCGCGAAGATCGCGTGCATGGGCTCAAGCCAGGGCTAGCTCGGCTGGCTTTGCAGGCCGAAGTGGCTAAGCCCGGACTGGGGGTACAGGTCCTGCCGGTGGATATCTACTATGGCCAGGCCTGCCCCAACTGGCGCTGTCCGGCGCAAATTCACATCGGTGAACCGCTGGCTGTAGTGCCCTTCCTGCAGGGGCAAGACTCCCCGGAAGCGCTTAAGTCCGGTGCGCAGGCGATGACTCAAGCGCTGAAGATAAGGCTGGAGACGATGGTGGCTAACCGTTAATCGGCCCAATTATCCAGATTTTGGTCCGGCATGTTGGCCGTGGATTTTGGGCCTGGGCTGCTGTCTTAATGACAGGACAACCTAACGGTGCAATGGTTTGATGAAAAGCGCTGGCCCCCATCCAGGATGCCCTATGTTTGACAGTCTTTTTACCGCCAATCCCCAGCCCAATTTCCATGTGGACCCGCTGCGCCCCCTGAAGGGAGTCATCGTAGGGGCTGGCCAAGTGGGCTTGGCCTGTGCCTACTCGATGATGATTCAGAACCTGCTGGATGAGATGGTGCTGATCGATCTTGACCAGGAGAAGCTGATTGGCGAAGTGATGGATTTGGAACAGGGGATGTCCTTCGTGCAGCCTACCACCATTAAGGCGGGCACCATGGCCGATGCGGCTGGGGCCGATGTGGTGATTATTACCGCTGGGGCGGCTCAAAGAGAGGGGGAAACTCGCCTCGACCTGGTGCAAAAGAACGTTGAGATTCTCAAAAAGCTCGTCCCCAATATTGTTGCCCATTGCCCTGAGGCCATTTTGCTGGTGGTATCGAACCCGGTGGATGTGCTCACCTATGCCGCCTGGAGGTTGTCGGGGCTACCCAAGGCTAGGGTGCTGGGGTCGGGTACGGTGCTGGATACGGGACGGTTTCGGTATTTGCTGTCCCGCCGGATGGGACTTGACGCCCGCAGTCTGCATGCCTACATCATTGGGGAACACGGTGACAGTGAAGTGCCCTTCTGGAGCCAGGCCAATGTGGGCGGCACCTCCCTCTACACCGAGGGCATGCCGGCGGCCGATCGCCAGATTATGGACGACATTTTTCAGCAGACCAAGCACGCTGCCTACGAAATTATCAACCGCAAGGGGTACACCAACTTTGCTGTAGGGCTGGCGGTCACGCAGATTGTGCAGTCGATTGTGCGCGACCAAAACCGGGTGCTGACGGTGAGCTGTATCGTGGATGAAATTTTGGGGGTCAAGGATCTGTGCCTGAGCATGCCCGCCGTGGTGGGACGCGTCGGGGTAAGCCGTCGGCTCAACTTTACACTGAATGCCCTGGAGCAGGAGCAGCTTCAGCACTCGGCCCAAACCCTGCGAGAGGTCATCGATCAGATTCGGTTCTAGGTCGCTAGTCAGCGCCTTTTTCGGGCCACAGTGGTCGCATCGCCAGGCGGGCAAGCCCGACCGCCGCCGCTGGAACCAACCGTTTGGGCAAAATTTGGGCGGTGCCCTCTTCTCACTCAACCCCCACGGCCAGGTTAAACCGATCCATCTCGGGGCTGTCGTCGCCGTAGATGTCGGCAATGTGCTCCTGGCAGCAGTCGATGGCGAAATCGTCTAGCTCGTCGGCCCCAATGCCGAACATGGGTTCGAAGGTGTCAAGGGTAACCCGACAAAAGCTAGGCCGGTCGGGGTAGATAGAGCAGCGGCGATCGCCACTGTCGTAGTGGACGCACCAGCCGTCTTCGCCCACCATGCTCAAGTACAGGGCCAGTTGGTCGGGGGTGAGGTACAGCTCCAGGTCGGGGCGCTCATCGGGAGCTAGAAAGCAGCAGGCCCCGCAGGACTTAACACATTGCCAGGTTGCCATATCTTTTCCTCTGGCCTGCGCTGGCCTAACGGTGGTGGCAACGGGTGCTGCCTTAGAATTTTGTTAAGTTATCTAAAATGGGTGCGGCGTTAGCGGGTAAAATGAGCACCGAAAGCGAGTTTCATTTTAGTCCAGTCGCCTTGTGTTGGGAGGGTTCATGAGCTTTCTGAGCAGTTTTTTGAGCAATATTAACTTTGAGCTGATCGCCCAGTTGACCATGCTTGCCATGATTGTCATTGCGGGGCCGGTGATTGTGTTTCTGCTGTTTTTGCGCGGCGGCGACCTCTAAAGCCAAAATTCTGATGGTTAAGCTCAAACAGCGCCTGGCACCCCTCGGGGTTAACCCAGGCGCTGTTTGAGTATAAAGGCTGCGATCGCCAGATCCATTGGTGTCGTCACCTTTAGGTTGGTCTCCTCGCCGGGGACCACCTGTACAGGCAAATCACACTTCTCAAACAGCGCCGCATCGTCGGTCACGCTCCAGCCCTGGTCGATACCCTGCTGGTGCGATCGCTTGAGCAGGGCCACGTCAAACCCCTGGGGGGTTTGGGCGGCCCACAGGGCCTGCCGATCAGGGGTGGCCTCAATGCGGTGGTCGGCGTCCACAATTTTGATGGTGTCTTTTACGGGCACCGCCGCCACTAGACCAGGGCAGGAGTCCAGGGCCACACTGCAGCGGTCAAATAGCTCGGGGGTGGCGAGGCAGCGGGCCCCATCGTGGATCAGGACGCGGCTGGCGGTGGCTGGAAGGCTCTGGAGCCCGTTGTAGACCGACTCCTGGCGGCTGGTGCCGCCGTTGATGAAGGCTAGGGGTTTAGGCAGGTTAAGGGCGGCTGTGATGGCCTCAAGGGCGGGACGATCGCAGGGCTGGCAGATCAGGCCTATCCAAACCACGGTCTTTGCCTGGGCAGCGGCCTGGAGGGTCCAGGCAATGATCGGCTGCCCCAGCAGATCGAGGAGTACCTTGTTGCGATCGGCCCCCATGCGACGACCGCTGCCAGCGGCGGGGATGAGCAGATGGACGGAGGGCATAGACACAGGGCAAAACCGTAACGGACTGGGCAAATCGGTGAAATTCTACCCTCTTCGGTGAAATTTAATGCGTTTTGTAAGCCAGATATCCCCTAAACCTTGACCAGGTTCCACTACAATAGCTTGCGAACAGGCATGGACGTGACATATGCGGGTACTGGCTCTTGTTCCAGGGGAAACGGAGACTCAGCTGAGCTTCTTTCCGATCATTAACCAGATCAAAGATAGCTTCGACAATGCTGAAATCTCGGTGGTTGCGGCGCCTAGTGCCACAGCCATCTATCAGCTTTCTAAGGGGGTTGCCGAGGTGGTGCCCTACAACTTTGCGGCATCCAACAGCCCTGCCGACTGGGCCAACCTGCTGGGTATTGTGCGCGATCGCGAGTTTGACGTGGCTCTCACCCTGACCGACTCCTGGTCCATTGCCCTGCTGCTGTGGTTGAGCGGGGTGCCCACGCGCCTGGGCTACGGTGGGCCCGCCAATGACCGTTTTCTGACCGCAACGGCACCCCGTACCGCTGCGTCGGCCGGGCACAGCGACCTGCTCAAGCTGATTAACGTAACCGGCACTCCCCCGGCCATTTCCATCAACGTGCCCCGCAAGGATCTGACCGCTGTGGACGCGATCCGCCAGGGGGCCGGCCTAAGCAGCGGGTATGTGCTGGTGTACCCCGGCCCCACCCCCAGTGGGGCCACCTACCCCACCGAAAGCTGGGTAGCCATCCTCAAAGACTTTCAGCAGCGCCAGCCCGACCTGCCCCTGGCACTACTACAAGTTGATGACGCTGCCCCCCAGGCTGCCGCCATCGTCAGCGCCTTCCCTAGTATCCAAATTCTGCGGCCTGAGACGCCGGGGCAAACCGCTGCGCTAATCGCCGCCGCCAACCTGCTGGTGGCGGTGGAGGGATATCCGCTGGGGCTGGCGATCGCCCTCAATGTCTACACCCTGGGCCTTTTTACAGGGGACAGCACCGGGCTGCCCCAGGTGGCCGAGCCAGATCGCCTGGTGTCCCTCACCTCGTCCACGGGTTCTCTGGATGGCATTGCCCCCGACCAGGTGCTCAAAAAAATCTGGAGCGAGGCCAGCTAGTCTTGCCTTTACCCAGGGTTAATCTACCCATAGCTGCCCCATAGTCCCCGAACTTACTATCTAAGGGAAGGCTATTCGTTCCCTAACTATGCTCAGCCGTTAGCGAGTTAACACCTATGGACAAGATTAAAGAACAGGCCAATATCGTTAGTCAGCTGCTATTTACTGGCGATACCGGCGAAATTTACGCGAAGACCCTCAGCCGCACCTGGGATATTCTTCGCGAAATTGGCATTTTGCTGTGGCTGGTGATCTGCCTGACCTTTGTCGGTGGCGAGTGGTTTTACCGCACTGCCGTTGGGCTGGGGCGCAGCACGCGTACCTGGTATATCGGTCTTAGCGAAAAAAGTCCCACTACCGAACCCCAGTCCATGACCTCCACTGGCCAGGCCCTGTTCGACACCTTGCAGACCAGTACTGCCTACCTGCTGGCCCAAGCCCGTCAGCAACTCGGCATTCCAGAACCGGAGCCCAAGCCTACCCCGGCTGCTACGACTCCTCCTCCCCCCAGTCAGCCACCGGCCATTCCGGCCCCCGCGGCCGCCGTTGATCCAGTTGTGCCGTCCGCCGCCGCTGCGCCAGCCGCAGAGGATGGGGATGAGGATGACTTAGCCTAGGCCCTAAGGTTGACCTCAACTTTGTTAGCGCTGGTCTAGTCGGTACCGTAACCGTTGGACGAATTACTCCAGTCGTGGCGATCGCGATCGCTGCGGCTGTTTGCTGTGGGGCCAGACGGCAGCGATCGCCAGAAGTTTCTACAATAACCAGCAGGATTCATGCCCCTAACCTCTCCGGCCATGCTGCAACACTATTTGTTTGTTGGCTTTAGCGCCATCTACTACAGCCAAAGCGCCGCCAACTCCCAGCGACGTCCCCATTTATTTGCCTCCCTGGCCCTGCAGGAGGCCGAAGGCAGCCGCACCGTTGCCCATATCCGCGAGGCCAAGGCCGCCGAAATTCCCCTCTGGCTCGACGAGCAAATGCAGCGCCACGTCAGCGATGAGGTGCGCCACGCCCACATTTTTACCAAAGCCGTTGAGCGTGAGGGCTACTTTATTGACCTGGAGAGTGCCGCGGCCCAGCAGTCGCTCTCCAGCGTCGGTGAAGCCTCCATGCGCCGCTACCACCAGGTCGACGATTTGGCCGCTGCCCCCCTACCCCACCTGCTGGCTAGCGTACTGCTGGCGGAAGAACTGGGGGTGCGCGGCTTTCGCTGCATTCTTAAGGCCCTGCCCGATCATCTGACGGCTACCCGAGCGGCGGTGGAGTCGGTTTTAAAGGATGAAGAATACCACGTGCGCTACCTGACGGATGCCCTGCGCTACTTTCGCGCTACCGCCGTGGTAGATGCCTACCGCCGCGATGTTGAGGGCAAAATGTTTAAGGATTTGGGCAAGGTGGTGGAGTTTATTACCAAGCCCGCCGCCGAGCGGCCCAGCCTGGTGCAGCCGGGCCAAAGGCCTGAACTGTCGCTGGTGTAATCTCCCCAGGGTCTAGGCAAGGGGATATCCGGCTGGTTGGGAGCCCCGTGGGAGGAGCGGGCGCAGGTTAGAATCCGCGGCTGTCGTTCTTTGGGGGAGGTCTCATACCGAGTCCGAGTCCAATACCCCCGTTTCAAAACCAGACGGATCTGTAGGGGCAAACGGTGTTTGCCCTAACCAATTGGGGGTAACCCAATCGGATTTCGTATTAAGCCTGGCCGCCGTGGCCTGGGGCCCTACTCCCCTAGGTGGGCTGGCCTGGGCGGCGCAGTCGATGTTCTGCAATCAGCACTAGGGCCGCCCCGATCGCATAGGCGAGCAGGTCCTTGCCATCGAAGGTGGTGCCGAGGACGGTAGCAAGCAGTCGATTATCTCGCAGCCCGAGGCGATCGACCAAGTTGAGGTATTGCAGCGCTTCGATTAGACAGGCGAAGGCAAAGACGAGCAGTACTGCCGGGCGGGGGCGCAGGGGCCAAAAGGCTTTGAGGGCGCAGTAGATGAGGGGGATGACGAGAATATCGCCGCCGAAGGGACGAATGATGCGATCGTCTAGAAAAATGGCGATTAAGGTTTCGATCAGAAACAGTAGGATTGCCAGACTGAAATACTTGGCATTGAATTTGATCATGGGGTCAGGCCGATTGGGCACGAGATACCTCGTCCAGTGCGTTGCTCTCAAGCATACCTAAGAAAAACAGGGGGCAGTACTAGGGGGTGCCATTGATCCTAGAAACGTGGCGCGATCCCCCCCGCCTTGCTCTTCTTTCCCAAACCTTTTAATAGATTTTGGCCAGCAAAAATTATGCCTTAATTAGGTTAAGAAAAAACACCCGAGCATCACAAAACCTAAATTAATTCCTACGATCTTAAGTAGATTTAGTAGAGCTTTGTTCTGATCTCCGCTTGGCGGTCAAAGGAGATGAAACTATGAAAAACATGGCTTTGAAGACTGATCCAGCCCATTTTGAGCAGATTAACGCCCATCTAGACGAGATGAATATTGCCCCTTTCTTTACGATAGGAGCCATCTTTCTGAGCTTATTTTGTCTTTTTATGGTCATTTTCTTGACCAGTGTATTTTAGACCACTCATTCGAGATTTTGTGGGCGCTAATTCCCCTGTTATATCAAGTCGGATTAAATGCACATGATTAAGCGAAGTGAGTGCCCCTATCGTACCCTGGCCACCAATGGTAAAAAGTGAGCCCTCGAATCAGGTCTTGCTGCTGCAACAATCGCTGACAGCGTTGGTAAACCAGTTCTTC
>JBGSNT010000139.1:0-3880 GCA_041739575.1 Nodosilinea sp.
TGGTCGAGCAGAGGTTCATAGCTGGGCAGGTTGTCCACAATTTCGTAGGGCAGCACGCCGTTGCGCAGCGAGAAATCGATGGTGTGGGCAGCGGCGGCTCCCACCGACCACTCAAAGGAGTGCACCCGGTAGGCGGCGGCGGCGCTGTAGCTGGTGGCAATGCTCTTGCTGGCCACCAGCATGTTGTCGACCCGCTGGGGAATCATCGCCCGCAGGGGGATTTGGGCCGGGTAGGCCTGGCCGTGGGCCTGGCGCACTCCAGGGCGCTCGATGTTGCCGGGAGCCTCGGCGGGGTAGTCGAGCATACAGGGATGAAAGTCAATCGCGTACTGGGCGATGCCGACGGTGTCGGGGTACATGCGCGATCGCCCCCGAATGTGAAACTCGTTAGGGTCAGCATCTAGCGCAAAGGTATCAACGGTTGAAAGCCCGGCTAAGTAGCGCCGCATGGAGGTATAGGTGCTGGGGTCCAGGTTTTGCTGGTAAAACTCTGAACCAAAGTCGTTCCACGAGAAGTCGATTTCACTGATCATGAAGCCGTCTGCGTAGCCATAGGCGGGGCGACCAATAATGCGCCGGGCCTCGCGAATGTAGGGATACTTCGATAGGCCATGGACGGTGCCCATGGGCGAGTCGAGCCCGCTCATGTAGAGATTATAGAGATCGGGGTCTTTCCAAGCGTCATCGATCTGCGAGTCGGTGGTGCCGGTGGTGAGCCAATAGAAAAATCCGATCGCATTTTCTTCGCCCTTGCGCAGGGTATCGGTGCGTAAACCACCCAGCCAGCCACCGGGCTCTAGTTGTCCGCTGGCCTGGAGCTGGTCTTCGGTGAGAATCAGGTTATCGAGCTCGGTGCCGGGGCGGTAGTCGTTGCCCCAGGTCCAGTTCTGCATCGAGATATCCCCGGGGCCGGGGCGGGGCACCCCAGATATGGTGGCTTCGGTGCGGGGCGAGGCATTCCACAGCCGTCGATAGGTAAAGACAAAGTCGAAGTGGTCTTGGGCGGTTTTCAGGGAGTCACGCTCCTTCTCCCAGCTGTAGTAGGGCTCATAGGTAGAGTAAAACTCGGGCACCTGATAGGTTTGAGGCTCAGCGGTGCGCTCCATGGCAAAGGTATAGGTAAAGCCCTGGGTGCAGTAGGGATCGCGCTCCAGCACGGGAGAGGAGGGGTTGAGGGGGGACCGGGGGTCTATGCCCAGTTCGTAGGGCACATCGGCCAGCACGATCAGCTCGCCGGTTTCGGTGGCCTCGATCACGAACCAATCCACCGGGCTGGGGGCGACATTCTCAACCCCCTCCAGCTCAATGCCCGCAGGCACAAACTGAATGATCTCCTTCGAGAGCCGGGCCGAGTCATCGTAGGTGTAGGCGTCTTCTATGATCTCAGAGAGAAAGTCGGTGTTGAGGGGTTCGGTGCCCGGCGCAGGGCTGTGACGAATGGCCGTCACTCCATCGATATGGGTGCCGTCGGCGTTGAGGTTGAGGTCTTTCACTACCGTATTGGGGAACCACTTCAGCTCTCCGCCCCCCTGTCGTTGGGCGTCAGCCAGCATCTCCATCAGAATGGCGTTGGCATCGGCGGGCAAAAAGCAGGAGGCGCTTACCCAGCAGTTGCCAGGGTTGAGTTCGCCATACTTACGCTCGACGCGATCGCGCAGTTCCTTGTACCCCCGTGAGTAAAACAGCAGATTGCGCTGCTCCCGCGACTCATCCAGGGCGGTGGTCCCCTGGGAGGAGATTTGCCCTCCCACCCAGTCGGTCAGCTCGGTCATGCAGACGGTGTGGCCCATGAGCAGGCTTTCGTAGGCCGCTGCGGTGCCCGCCAAGCCGCCCCCCACAATCAGCAGTTCGCACTCCACTACCTGGTCGGGGGTGCGGGGCAGTTGGGCGATGCGGGGGGACACCGATTCTTGGGCCTGGGCGTTACCAAGGGGGAAGGGAAGGGAACCAGCGATTAGGCTGGAGGCGAGTAAGGGGGCCGTTACGGCACGGAAGGAAAGTTTCATAGCAAATCAAAGGGGCTGAATCGATTGCAACTCTTAGCTTATAGGCTGGTTGTATGATTCAGCTATAGACGCTGTCAGGTTGCGGTACCGGACAATTGTATGGGTTTGAAACTGTATGGGCTTGAAACGGCGATCGCCGCCTCAATGACCTCTGGCCAACGGCCAAGATCCGTCCACCCAGCCGTCGGACTCATCGTGCATCGGGTCAGATCCTCAAGGACAGGACAGAAATAAATGCAAAAAGTCTTCCCGCTTCCACCATCACTGTGTTGATGATTTCCCCTGGCAGGCCTATCCTTACCTCAACCTACAAAGTGATCGGTTCTCCCCCCGAGGCAATTGCTATCCTGGGTTTATGGCCATCGCTAGATCGGTTAGGCCAGGTTAAATCATGGTCTGGAGCGCTGGCGATAGATCACGCCTGAGCGGCGGCTACGGGGCCAACAGCGGCCTCAGGCCCCAGCAGCGAAATGTAGGGAGTATGGAAAAACTCCTGAGCGACGGCTTCGGCGTCGAGCACCGTCACCGCCGCCACCATCGATTGAAACTGCTGGTCGTACTCCACCCCCAGGCCAAGAATTTCGTACCAGCCCAGCAGCTGAGCAATCTGGGCGTTGGTTTGTTTGCCCAAGGCATACTGACCCAGCAGCTTGTTTTTAGCCGCCTGTAATTCGTCGTCAGACAGCACCGTCGTCTGCAGCCGCTCCACCTCAAAGCGCAGCCCCTCTAGGGCCGTGGCGGTATTTTCGGGGGCTGTGCCAATATAGGCCACAAACTGCGACAGCCCCAGGCGGGTGGGGTAAAAGGCCGACACGTCGTAGGCCAGACCCCGCTTTTCGCGCAGTTCAACAAACAAGCGACTGGAGAGACCGTTGCCCAGATAGGTGTTGAGCAGCTTCAACGCCGGGTAGGCGGGATGCTTTACCGAGGCCGCTGGATAGCCCACCATGACGATCGCCTGATTGGTCTCCTGGGCCATCATCGAGCAGGTGGGGGCGGCGGTGACGGCGGGCAGGGTGAGGGCGGCGGGGGTGGGGGTGGGCACCTGCCAGTCCCCTAGGGCCTGCTCAACCTGGGCCTGGGCGGCTTCCGGGGTAATGCGGCCCACGATGGTGACCACCACGTTGTCGGGGCGGATGTGCTGACGGTGGAAAGCCTGTAGATCCTGCTGGGTCAGGTTGGCGACGGTGGCCTCGGTGCCCACACCGGGCAGGGCGTAGGGGTGATCGCCGTACATGTCTCGACGGAGCTGGTTGAAGGCGAGGGTGAAGGGCTGCTCCTGCATGGAGCGAATCTGCTGCAGAGTGAGCTTGCGCTCTAGCTCAATTTCGTCCAGCGGGAAGCTGGGCTGGCGCAGCAGCATGGCGGCCAGGGCAAAGATTTCCGGGAAGTCAGCGGAGACGGTTTTGAGGCTAATGACGCTATAGTCGGCGGCGGCATCGGTGCCCAGGCTGGCTCCAACCGACTCCACGGTTTCGGCGATCGCCATTGACGACATCGTATCGGTGCCCTTGGTCAGCAGCCCCATTAAAAAGCTGGCCAGCCCTGCCTGGTGGGGGGATTCAAAGACGCTGCCGGCTCGAATAAACAGCCGCGCAGAGACGATATCAGATACGGGATTTTCTAAAACTAGAACGGTTAGTCCATTGGCTAACACAGTGCGATGCAGGGGTGGGGCTTGAAGAAGAGAGGCTGTCACAGGGCAAAAACTAAATTCCTAAGCTAAATATCTAAACTGGACAGTCATAAGTTTTACTTGGATCCAGGCTTAGAGCTAGGCTGTCAGAGGTAGTGTATCTGGGGGTTTCTGAGGGATAAGCTTGGCGGCTAGGAATTTAGGCAGAAGTAGAGAGGCCGGACTTCTGAGAAAAATC
>JBGSNT010000141.1:0-5514 GCA_041739575.1 Nodosilinea sp.
GATTTTTCTCAGAAGTCCGGCCTCTCTACTTCTGCCTAAATTCCTAGCCGCCAAGCTTATCCCTCAGAAACCCCCAGATACACTACCTCTGACAGCCTAGCTCTAAGCCTGGATCCAAGTAAAACTTATGACTGTCCAGAAAGTACCTCTCATCCTAAACTTCACCCTTAACCCCTTCTGTCGGAGAGGCTAAGAGGACATATTCAGTGTCAGAGATACCTGTCGCCGCTGGAGAAAACTAGGCGGTTTCTTCGGCGGTTTCGTCTTTTTTGCGGCGTAGGGCTGCTACCCCCATGCCAATCAGGCCGGGCAGCAAGGCGGGAGTTGGCACAATCCGGTAGGAGTGATTATCCGACTCGAAGGCAACGCCAGAGGAAGCCAGCCGCACCCCCGTAAAGAACTGATCTGCATTTTCGGCATTGAAGGTGACGTAGCTGGTGGTCCTACCGTTTGGCGTGATGCCGAGGGCCGCGCCCACCTGGGTACCTGTATACGTAATTGCCCCTGCACCCTGGGTAAAGAAGGTGATGCTGTTGAAAGTATCGATGCTGCCCCACAGCAGGCCAAAGCCATCCATGAGCTTGTTAAAGGTGATATCCACATCAGCCGGACGAGGAGCTAACGAACCAATGGTCAGGTAAGGACCAGTGCTGCCGGTGGGCGCAGCGTAGACATTGGCTCGATTGCCTGACACCACAACGCCATCCGAAGTTGGAGTGGCACCGTAGGTGGCAATGCCGTCGGTGAAGCCATTAACTGTGTTGGCAGCACTGGGAATGGCACCAGCCGTAGGCGTAAAGCTGCTGAAATTAATCAGACCGCTGCTCAAAGGAGAGCCCGCGCTAATGGTGAAAGCCTGAGTGGGAAGAACAGCGGCAGCGGCAGTGCCAACGCCAGCGACCAAGGCGACACAGGCCTTAGCCATAGTGGATGTTAACGTCATGGATTTACCTCAAGTGCATTGATTTAGTGGATAGAAATAGTCGTCGCTCGCCACACCGCCACGGGGCAATGGCCGAAAACAACTTAGATACACTCTTGGTAGATGCTGATAGATGCAGCACAGTGGCTATTCTACTCAATGTACATACGCCCTGAAAAATCTATGGGCGACTGAGTAACCTGTGCTTTACACGTTCAGTATAGAAACCTTTCCGAAGAACTACCAGGGTCTAGTGGCCAAGTTTACAGAATACTTAAGAAGCAATCTCTTTGTCGGGTGATTACACTGAACTCTTCACCCCTAAGCTTCATCTTGGCATCGAAATCAATGGCTAGAATTGCCAAAAGCAAATGTTGTTGTTGTAGCCATGCTGGTGCGACAGCAATGTTGTTTAGGTAACAGTTTAGGTCGCACTGTGACCTAAACTGGCAGCAGTGTCAGCTTTGATGCAGCCTCCTTGGCGATTAGCCCAATCAGCGGAATCTTGGAAATCCACAGCTTTTCGAGAGCCTGCTCGAGCTGGGCTGTCTTCACCGTGCCCAAGTGCGATACCAGTACCAGACCGCTAGTCTCTGCCGATAGCAGCGCAGCGTCGGCGTACTCGGCAAAGGGGGGCGAGTCGTAGATGACGAGGTCAAAGTAGGCCTCGGTTTTGGTGACAAATTGCTTCATTTTTACCGACGACAGCAGACGGGCCGGATCAATATTGGTGGTGCCAGTGGTGAGCACAAACAGGTTGGGTTCAGTGGGCGATCGCTTAATCACGTTCTTGAGATCCAGCTCCCCGGCCAAAATATTGGCCAGCCCCTGCTGGTTGGGCAGGTCTAAAAAGTTGTGCAGGTGCGGAAAGCGAAAGTCGGCATCAATGAGCAATACTCGGTTGCCCAACTCGGCGGCGGCCCAGGCCAGATAGGCTGCCGTGGTCGAGTCGGCCAGCTGGTTGTCGGCAGAGCTAATCACGAGCGACTTGAGCGGGCGATCGGCATCGAGCCGTTGCAGGTTTGCCACCAGCGATCGAAAGGCTTCGCGGTAAGCATACATATCCTCGATGGGCAATGCTCCCTTTTTGGAGCCTTTACCGGTGCCATTGAGTGCTTCGCCCATAACCTTGTAGAGCGATAGCAAATGTTGCTCGTCGTAGCCCTGCTCCACTGCAGCATTGTGGGGAATCAGCCCCAAAATCGGTACTGGTGTTACCCGCTTCAGGTCGCGCGGGGTGTAAAGCACATCCTTTTGAGAGTCGAGGGCCAGGGCTAGCCCTACCCCCAGCAGCAGGCCTAGCAGCCCCCCCAGCACCAAATTATTGGTGAGGTTGGCCACGTCGGTAGCCAGGGTCGCCGGGGTGATCAGCTCCCAGGGCAGCTCCCGCTGGGCCGCCTCAATTTGCAGGGTTTCGCGGCGGGCCAACAGCTGGCTGAGGTTAGTGTTGGCGATGGTGAGCTCTCGGTCTAGGTCGGTAAACTGGCGGGTTATCTCCGCCAGTTGATCCACATCTATGTTTAAACCGTCTAGGGTGCTCGACAGGGCCTCTTCTCGAGACGCTAAAACGTCAATTTGGCCCAATAGCTCCTGCTGGGCGTTGGCACCTTCGCGGGCCATCAGCACTAAAAGATTTTGGCGCTGCTCTTGCAATACCTGCATTTCGGGACTGGTATTGAGAAACAGCGTCGAGGCCTGGGCAATTTGGCTATCTAGCTCCAGCAACTGCTGTACCATGGCCTGATAGCGGCTGTTGTTGCTCAGCACTGACGAAACCGAAGCATCTTGAGGACGCTGGGTGAGCTGGCGCTGCAGTTCTTCGTAGAGGGTGAGATTTTCTTCTAGCTGAATTAGCACCGAGCGGTACTCATTTTCAAAGCCAGAGATCTGGCTAGATAGCTTGCCGCCCTCCGCCTCCGGCGTAATTAAGTTAGACCCTTGGCGCAGGGTTTCCAGGTTGGTCTGCAGTTCATCCACCCGCTGGCGGGCATCGGGAATTTTGTCGGCTAAAAAGCTTAGACCCTGCTGCAGGTCACGCTGCCGAGAGGCCAGCCCGTAGTCTAAAAAGGTTTGGGAGATTAAATTAGCCACATACTCAACATCCTGGGATGAGTCGCCTCGGTACATCGCCTGAAAGATTCTTGAATCTTTGGTGAGCTGAATGCCCAAACGGCTTTTAATGCGTGCGTAGCAGAGGCTGTCGAGCTCTGCCTCTGATAGCCCCGTTGCCCCGGCCTGGTTGGGCGGGACGCAGCCCACTAATCCCTTAGCCCGCAGGTCGGTAACCACCGGTTGCAATACCCCGGGGCCAGTTAAAATCTTGGTCTGGTCAGCCAGGGTAAGAGGTGTACTCCTACTTTTAGGCACTTCAGATAGCGAAGAAATAACCTCGGTCTCAGCACTCTGG
This sequence comes from Nodosilinea sp., assembly GCA_041739575.1. Lineage (GTDB taxonomy): Bacteria > Cyanobacteriota > Cyanobacteriia > Phormidesmidales > Phormidesmidaceae > Nodosilinea. The sequence continues at coordinate 3,330 of JBGSNT010000141.1, forward strand.
GGCTGAATTAAGATTTCAAAAGCAGCGGAGTAGGTGGGCGGGCTGAGGTAAGCCCTGACTCCTGCGGCAGCGGTAACAGCTGCCGTTACCCCCGCGATCAGCCAAAATCTGCGCCTGAGGGTAGACAGCAGGCTCCCTAGGTCGAGCCCTCCCTCGGCAGTGGTGAGGTCTGCCCCAGCGGCCATAGGGAGGGTGGCAGAGGTTTGGAGAGTTTGTGCTTTCATCCCTGATTCCTATAAAAATAATGGTTCTAAATAGCTTCTAAATAGCTAAGTGGTGCTCCAAGCTTCTGAGCCCTGGGCTAGGGGCGTGCTTCTGTGGTGCCCCAGTGGCCTAATCAAAAAAGTTGATCGCTCTGAAAGGTGCGCCAAGAATAAACAAGAAGTCGGCGATCGGGCCGGCAATGGAGCCCAGGGTATAAGAAAAACTCGCTAAGCCTGATTCCCCGACAATGATGATGTCGTTGTTTTGCAGGGTAGGGTTGTTGTCTTCGCTAACGCCCTGGGCAAAGTCGATGGGAATTTCTCGCTGAATGACGGTGCCGTCGGGGTTGAGCCGTACCAGGCCCACCGAAGCTTTTCTAGCCCGTTGGTTAAAGCCGCCAGCGGCTAAAAGGCCCTGGTTAAGAGGGGTATTGGGGGGGACCTCGATTAATCCGGGCCGCCCCACCTCGCCCACTACATTGATGCGAATGGTGTTGGGCGCAAAGCTAGACTCCGCCAGGCTAGACGCATCTAGATTATCTGGGGCTACGGTTGCCGTCGGGATAACTACCGTATCACCGTCCTGCAGCAGTGCATTTTGCTGAGTGGCACCGACCTGTAGCAGGCTCCACAGGTCGACGGTAAAGACTTGCTCGCCGCCGGTACGGGTGAGGCGACGCACCTGCACCTGACGGATGTCGGCCAGGGGCTTTATGCCCCCGGCAATTTGAATGGCATCGGTGACTTGCTGGGCATTATCTCTGCCCGCACGGCCGCCTTCGCCGCCGGGTACGCCCGCATCGCCAGTGCGCGTAACGCCGCCCTGGAGGGTGTAGGGGCCAGGGCGAAAGACCTCGCCAATCACCGCAATGGCGATCGGCGAGGTAGTGGCGGGGGCAATACCGGCCTCAGCCAAAAGCTGGGCTTCTTCTAGGGGTACCAGGGTAGAGGGAATAAAGATACTGTCGCCATCGCGCAGGGTAATATCTTGGCCCAGGTCGCCCTTGTCGATTAAATTCCATAGGTTAACGGCAAAGAACTGGGGTTGGCCGTTGCGCAGTCGCCGCACCTCTACCTCCCGTAAATTGGCGCTGCGGGTAATGCCCCCCGCCTGAATGAGCAACTGAGTCAGGGTTGGAAAGGCGGTGTTCTGAATGGGGAGGGTATAACCGCCAGGGCGATTAATTTCTCCGGCCACCGCAACCACTAGCGGGCGACGAGTCACCAGGTTGAGGGTAACTTCGGGACGGCGCAAAAACTGGCTATAGCGGGCCGAAATAGCTGCGGTGGCGGCCTCTAGGGTTAAGTCCTGCACGCTGAGGTTGCCTACCTGGGGTAGGGTCAGGGTGCCGTCTATCTGCACCTCAAACTCGCCGCTGTATTGGGGCAGCTGAAAGAGTGCCACCTGTAGGCGATCGCCCGGCCCCAGGGTATAGGGCTCGTTGATGATCTGAGGCGAGAGTCTGGGGCTTGCGGCTGTCGGCGTCACCGGCGCTCTTGACCGGGTTGTGGTGTTTAAGGGTGTAGATGTCGCCGGAGCACCGGGCATGCGCTGGGCCCAAGCCCTATCTAGCCCCGGCAAACCAGCCATAATTAGGCCTGCGACAGTTGCTACCCCTAGGCGGTAGGCGGGTAACCAAACGGCCTCTATAGCTCGATTAGCCATGGGTAAACTCCACTGATTCTTTGGTAAACGGCCCTGCTCCACTTCACTATCCGTAGGTTTGACCATGAATCCGAACGGTTTTGGCAGCGGGCTGTGAATTTCCTGAACCCTTCACATAACTTTTGTAAATAGAGCCAGAGTGCCAAAGATACGCTGAAGATGGCTACGTATTTTCACTAGTACACTAGACAGAAAGTAATGAAACGTATTCTAGGCCATGAAGCGGGTTGAGATTCAGTTAACGGACCAAGAACGACGTCAACTGGAGACCATCAGTTCGACAGGGAGTAGCCTGGTGCGGACGCTCCAACGTGCC
>JBGSNT010000148.1:0-9590 GCA_041739575.1 Nodosilinea sp.
TTATGCTGGCGGCAACTGGTCATGTAATTCTGTTTCAACATCAGCGACTTTTGCTAACACAGCCTCATATCTCGTTCGATCACCACGGCTTGCGCGTTCTTGCAAATACCCCTCAGTCGTTAGTGCTGAAATTTTTTCAGCAACTGCCAGCGCAATAAACTGGTCTAGCGAAACCCCGTCCTGCTCTGCAAGTCTCTGCAAGCTTTTATATAAGGAGTCGGGTATCTGGATGCTTAACGTACTCATGACAGTGCTCCAATGGACTCTAGGAAGTTTGCCGGGGTAACGGCACTAACCCTACCCCTATCAAGGTGACTGTTTGTACTACCAAATGAGCATGATGGCTAACGTAAAAACAAGGGTTGCGAGCCTTGGCTTACTTTATTCCTGAGAAAAGAAAAACCACGCGACCTTGATTGCGACTCCCAATTTTGGGTGCGATCGCTGAAACGACCGTATATCAAGAATCAGTTCATTTGTTCACCTTGACATGGGTAGGGTGCGGTCATAAACCTACGCTCGCGATCGGCGGCATAGGCGATGCAGGCTTTTAGATCTTCTCGCGTCAGATCGGGAAAGCCATCGAGAATTTCGGCTTCGGTCATCTCGGAAGCCAAGTACTCAAGCACTTCGTAGACGGTGATGCGTAAGCCGCGTACGCAGGGTTTGCCGCCTCGTTTGTTGGGTTCAATTGTGATGTAATTTCGGTAGTCCATAACTGAAGTCATTGATGTTGTGTTCTTAATTGTTTAGCTTTCATGCGAGTGTAGAATGGCGACTTGGGGGCTTGGGCTATGCTGGCTTGAGTATCTTGCCATTCTTGAGAAATTTCTTGGTCGATTTCGTCTTGGTGGTCGAAGTAGTAGCCCATGGTGGCATGGGCTTCGGCTGGGGTTAGGTAGGGGTGCTGGCGGCAAAGTTCTTCGGTTGACCAACCGTAGGCGAGGTAATAAATCATAAGTTGGGCAACGCGAAGGCGGGGGATACGCTGCAATCTTGCGGGCTGGTGCTCGTTTTTTTCGATGTGGGGATAGGTCAGGCTTAACATAGGGCTTTTGCTTGAGCGGCTATGGCTGAGGTTGCCTTACAGTATAGTCTTTACAGCGATCGCAAGTATTGACTAGACGTAGGTTGGTTGAAACGCAGTGGAACCCAACAAGAAGAATTGGGCTTGTTGGGTTCTGCTGGCGCGTCACCACTTCGCTGTGGTTATGTTTAATCGCCAGCACCTATTAAAAATCGAAGCAATTATTCAACTCGAATGATTGGGGTGCTGATGGAGAAATTATTTTTCAAGTGCCGGTGGGGTGGGAATAAATTGCACGGGAATTGTTGGTTTTCCTTCGTTAATCTGACCTACAGGGGATCTGCGATCGCTCTCCTTCATCTAGATGGGGCGCAAGATAACGTTCCTGCTGAGCGGCGGCTAGTAACCCTTGCATCATAACTAAGATTTCTTGCCAGTCCTCTCCAGCAGGGTTGTTAGGCAGATTTTTGGAGACTACGGAAAAGCGCTAAATACCTGGTCGCCCAATTTTATACACTAATTGGTAGTTACTCTTTTCCACTCGACTACTATAGAAGTGATCCTCTGCATAGATGGCTTGAGTACCACCTGGATCGCTAACCGTCTTAAATTTTGGAACCCAGACCGCATAAACATTTTGATAGGCGAACCAAGCGTCTTCTCCCAGAGTCGGAAGAGGTTGAGTCGGATCAGTTAAGTTGTAGAGTTTGGTTGCATCAAACACCATAAAATCATAGGCGATCGGATCTGCGGGTGCCCAGAGCGCATAAAAAATTCCCAGAGCCGCGATCGCAATCAATGCAATTCCGCCAGCGTAACCTGTGGAACTCATGACACCCGTTTTAATCAAAGTTGTGAGGGCGCTGCCAACAACCCCAGCAGCCGTTGATGAGCCTAATTGAGTATAAAACTGTTTCCAATATTCTACGTAAGCATCACCAAATGCTTTGATTTGAGCTTTTGCAGCATCTTCACTATCCACTTCTAGACCAATGACACTAACCGCAAAAACTTCGCCTTTTTTGAGTTTGTCGCGGAAGATTTGTGATCGCGGAAAAACAATTGGCTCATTGTCATCTACATCTTCCGTATTCATAATTTCAACAGAGCTGAAGAGTGGTACAGTTTGTGAGCCATCAGGAACATACCGTGACACGAACGCCTGAAACCACGGCTCGTCACCGCCGCCACCAGATGTTTCTCTATGACAAAAGGCTTCATCTGTCCATAAGCCAAAAACTGTATCTGGATTTGGTTGTAGGTTAAGCCAGACCTCATTACTAAGGAACTCAGGTGGTGCAATCGCTCCTGGAATGGGCACATAACTCATCTCATTTGGCGCGATAACCTGTATAGAATATCGACCCGGTGGAACAGGAATAGTGCTGAAGCCTCGATCTACTGCATCGGGAATCCGAAACCTTATGATATCTTTCACTTCACAGGTCGCAACTGTTTTGCCATCCCGTTGCTCAGGCGTTTTCTGATCGCCCATCACTTCACAGTCCAAAATTAAGTCTTGAAAAGCTGGTGCATCTAGTTTCCTGAGTTTAACCTTACAACCTTTGGAGAAAAAGTTAAGTCCACGCAAACTCACCTCTTGACCGGGAGAAGAGATCGGAATGGTCAAGCAAACCGTTCGATTTTGCACTTTACTAAAAAAGTTGTAACGAGGATGGTCATTGCAGAATCCCCCAAAACCGAATGGACTATTGCTAGATGGAGGGGTGGTATAGTCGCACTTTACCACCACTGTCCCCGGACGATTGAGATCCGGCTCTCGTGAACAGGTCTTCGAGTATAGATAATCCTGATCCCACGGAGCAAACGCATCTAAAGGAATGTTGCCAGGAATGGTGATATCCGTATTCCGATACCACTGTTGATTATCAGCAGTTGGATTGATACCACAAATCCAAGGATATGGCGCAGTAAATGTGTTGTCTCCTCTGGAGTCTGGATCTCTAGGGAAGATTCTCGTCCAAGGTCTTACTTTTCCAGGAGTAGGAATTCCGTTACTTTGATCGAAAAGTCTAGAACGACCAAAACGAATGGCTTGTTCAAGCACTGTTTCTAAGATAAATTTTGGTTCAAGCAGATTTGCATCATTTCCCGCATCAAACTGCGTCTCAAAAATGCAATCTCGCTTGATGGCAGGTACTTTATCATAAACTGCTAGCCCAGACTTCAGAGCCTCCAGTTTTGCTGCTGGCAAATTTATCAAATAGTTTTGCATTGCTGTTTCAAATGGATTTGCTGCTGCTATTCCATCTAAAAAGCGGCGCAGAAACAACATCGTTACAGGAATTATGGAGTCTTTCGTGGGTAAAGCACCACATAAGTTATCTGCCTTAGCTTCATTTTTTGCAAGCTCAGCAACTTCATCCGCTGTAAGAGCACCATCCCAAACCACTACTTCATCAATATCACCAACAAAGCCAGATGTTCCGAAATAACACCCAATGAGTAGTGATTGATTAGTGGGTAGGTCGTACTTAATTGAGGTAGAGATTGGCGTCCCTGAACCAATCTCCAAGCCATTAATATAGAGTCTAACGTTGTTTCCGTCGTAGCTACCAGCGACATGAAACCATTCATCATTCCAGATTTCATCGGGCGCAGGAATTTCAGGCGAGGAATAATAGTTCTCTCCATCATAAATGTAGAAGATTAGTCCACTATTATTGCCTGAATATAGTGCGAAGGATGCTGCACTCGTAGAATCGGCACCTTTAGAGAGGATGCAATCAAGAGGCTGGGGGCGATTACCTCTCACCCATGCTGTAACAGTTAGCGTCTCTGGCTCTAACGATGGACTGTTTGGAATCTCGATAAAATTAAATCCATTGAATCTCAGTCCAAACAAATTTGATTTTTGACTATCAATCCAAATAGGTGGGACAGATCCAGGGAACTGTTCAAGTTTTCCTGAATTGTTACTTCCGGAAGAATCTTCAACGATTGTTCCTGTTCCTTCGTTGAACTTCCAGCAACTGATGATTTGTGCCATTTGTTTCTCCTTCGGATTGAAAGCTAGTTAAACGGACATCGAATAAGCACATTTTTAGGAACAGTAATCAATCGCTAAAAATGAAGTTAATACTCTCTCTACAATGCAATAAACCATTAAGCTTTCGGTATTACCCTTGAGGGTACTCTTGAAAGCTCTGTAATCACGTCTTTGTTCGCAACATTGATTTAATGATTGGTTTCTACCTGCTCATGGGTGTTGTGTGTCTTTCGTTCGGGGTGGGCAGAAGCGCTTAGTTGGTTTCTACCTGCTCATGGGTGTTGTTGGTAGCTTGCTTGTAATATTTGTGAGATCTGCCTAACAACTTATTATGCCGACACTTTCCATATAACTACCCCCTCTAGGGTAGTTATACTGACGGATTCCGTATAATTCACTCTCTACAGGCAGTTATACGGATACTTGCCGCATATTATCCCTGCCAGGGAGAGTTACCTAGAAATTTTCCGTATAACTTCACAAAACCAGAGGACGTAAGCATGTACTATTGATCACAATGCTGTTCTCCGTACAAACGTTGCCGTGGCATCTACCCCTAAGCTTTTTGACCAAGTTCGCCAAGTGCTTCGGGTCAGGCACTACTCTTATGAAACCTAGAAAAGTTATATCCACTGGATCAAACGATTCATAGCGTTTCATCAGATGAGGCCATCCAGAGAAATGGGCGCTGCTGAGGTAGAAGCGTTTCTCACTCACCTTGCAGTTGAGCAAAAGGTCGCACCATCCACCCAAAATCAAGCGCTCAGCGCTCTAATATTTTTGTATCGAGAGGTTTATCAGCACGATACAGACTGGAAAAAGATGTCAAGCCCACACATGATTACACCCATGTTTTGAATCGAGGTGGACTGGGAGTGAGAAGCCCGCTGGATATCTGATTCTACCTTCAACAACTAACTTTAATACGGTTGACGTGGAGCTTTTGTACCACTATTCTCTATCGTTAGGCCGTTCAGCAATGTGCGGCGATTCCACAGAACTCGAAAACTTTAGCGCTGCCGGTCGGTGCGGCTAACACCGACAGACAGCTGACCCCGCAAGTCTACCTGGCAGATTGCGAGGCTAAGGTCATGGTACCCTAGCCCCCCCAGTTTGCACTTCAACTGCGGGTGGCTAGGGTTTTCGCGTTCTGTTTCTTCCGTACCCACGTAAAGGAAACAGAACCGATGTTTGAATATCTCGAACCCGATGCCAGCGACGACCAAGGGGCTCAAGGGACCGGGTCCCTGCCGCTTTCGTCAGGGGCCGGGGGCAACGACAGAGAGACCCGGTCCCTAAAGCCTCCAACCCCCGAGAAAGTGCGCCACATGCTCTACGGCAGCCTCGCCGCCATAGACCGCACCATCAAAATCCTCCACGCCCTCGGCTACACCGACCCCAACGACTGGAGCGATCCCATCCCCGCGCCGCCCAGCGCAGCGGTAGGTGATACGACCCGGTCGCTTCGGCTCCGCTCAGCGACCGATGCCGAAGCGACCGGAGCCGAGACGCCAGCGTCGAGCGGAGCCGAAATGCCCGCATCGAGCGGAGTCGAGACGCCTGCATCGAGCGGAGTCGAGATGTGGATGGCGATTCTCACCAAAACCGTGCTGATTGAGTAACGCCGCAGCCCCCGATCGCCTACCCATTGCCGTCGGGGGCGGCGATGGGCATCAATCAAAAATTAAACGCCTCTCGTAGGGGCAAACGGCCGTTTGCCCCTACCCAAACTATGCCTCCACCCAGCAAAACCGCTTATCGCCCCTGCAATGAAGCAGATCGCCCCTGCTGTAAAACCTATTGACCCCGCTATAAAGCCTATCGACCCCGCGATAAGCTTTACTGGCACAGCTGTGTAGCCTATTGGCACAGCTGTAAAGCCTATTGACTCCGCTGTGAAGCGTATCGACCCCGCGATTAGCTTCACTGGCACAGCTGTGTAGAGAAGTGGCACAGCTGTGTAGCGTTGCCCTGCTGCAAAGCACCTCTATATCAATCTCATTGGTTACCTGCGCCTGCATCGCCGCAGCGCTAAGCCATTTGACGCATATTTGCCAACCCGTTAGAGCATCGCAACCCCATCGGGCAATTCTATCGACAGCAACGCCATGCCCCGCTTAGCCCAGAGCCGTCTGGTCGACTCTGATGCTATCGCCAAAACCAATCCCCCACCGTTGCAAACCCGTCAAAACCGTTAACTTTGTTCTTTATAGAGGTGCCTCTATGGCCATTGTCGATACCAGCCGCCGCCTGCCAAACCGCTACATTCTGCAAGATATCGAGTCTTTTGAGGGCACAGGGGCCGTCCCCAGCTTCCCCACCGCCCGCCCCGAGGCCACCCCCGAGTTTCTGCAAGCCGCCCTGCAAACCATGCAGGCCCTGCAGCAGAAAGAAACCGAACTGTTGGCCAAAGCCAAAGCCGCCGCCGACAAAGCCCGCCTGGCCGAGTGGGAATTTCACAACGCCGTCATGGCCATGAAAGCAGCCGTACGGGGCCACTTTGGCGCTGACAGCGACGAAGCTCAGGCCGTCGGCTACAAGAAAAAGTCTGAACACAAGCGTCCCCGCCGCCGCGCCGCCTGACCTGGATTATTCATGAGCCAACTGAAAGGTCCGTCATTCCCGCGGAGGCGGGAATCCACTCTGGAGTAAGTTGCCTCACATGGATTCCCGTTGCCACGGGAATGACAGCCGCTGATTGCCAGTTTCGTGAATCATCCAGGCTAAATCGCCAAGACCCACACTGCAAAAAGCCCCCAGAATTTTTAGAATTCTGGGGGCTTTTGGATACTGTACCGGTGCTCTAAAACAACCGCAGAATCAGAGGATAGCGAAACACGGTGTCGGGCTTGGTGATGCTGTGGACGATACCGAAGATCGGCATGATGAAATTCACAATGCCCAGCACAACCAGCATGGGAATGCCGATCAGCAGCCAGGCCAAAATGCCAGCGACAGTCCACCAGAACCACATATTCAAGTGGAAATTAATCGCCTCCTTGGCGCTTTCTTTAATGACTGAATCTTTGGACACCAGCAGAATGGCGATGGGAACGCCGATGGACAAGATCAGAGCATTGAAGAAGATCGAGCCGTGGCTAACGGCGGAGAGAATTTTGCGGGTGCCGGTGTCTTCAGTGTATTCCATTGAGAGTCTCCTAGGTAGGGTGGATGGGTAAACGGGTAGGGGCAGACCGACGTGTCTGCCTGGTTAATCTGCCTGCTCGCGGAGTTCGGCGGTTTTAACCTGCACCGTCATGGGGCGATCGCCCCGCTGGATCTTGAGCTCCAAGGTATCGCCAATCTTGGTATTTTCGACCTTGATTTGCAGCCCATCGGCACTGCGCACGGGGGTGTCGTCAACCTGCACAATCACATCGCCTCGGCGCAGACCCGCGTCAGCAGCAGGGGTGCCCTCCAGTACGCGAATCACCAATACGCCATCGACTTCGGGCAGGTACAGGCCAGAGTTGATGTCGGCGTTGTTGCGTCTGGCCTGTTCAGGGGTGAGGTTAGCGATCTGCACGCCAATGTAGGGGTGGGCGACGGTCTCGCCGCGAGACAGCATGTCCTTTACTTCTTTGGCCTTGTTGATGGGAATGGCAAAGCCAATGCCCATAGCGTCGGCGCGGATAGCGGTGTTGATGCCGATCACTTCACCCCGCTGGTTGACCAGCGGCCCCCCCGAGTTGCCGGGGTTAATGGCGGCATCGGTCTGAATGAACTCCAGGCGCTTGCCGGGGATGCCCACGGAACTGCTAGTGCGCTTTAGGGTGCTGACAATGCCCAGGGTGACGGTGTTATCGAGGCCGAGGGGGTTGCCCACGGCGATCGCCCAGTCGCCCACCTCCACCTGGTCGGAGTCGCCCAGGGCGGCAACGGGCAGCACGTCATCTTCGGCATCATCCTCAATTTTGACCACGGCCAGGTCGGTGACTTCGTCTACCCCTTCGACAATGGCGTCAAAGCTGCGGCCATCCTTGAGGGTGACCACCACCCGATCGGCCCCGTTGACCACGTGGGCGTTGGTGAGAATGTTGCCGGTGTCGTCGATGATGAACCCTGACCCCTGGCCCCGCAGCAGCTCTTCCTGGGGCTGACGGGGGAAGCCGCCGCCAAAGAAATCGCGAAGGAAGGGATCCTCATAGAGGGGATCTCGGGCCTGGCGGGTAATGGTTTTTTCGGTGTCAATGCGCACCACCGCCGGGCCAACCTGACGCACGGCAGCGGCAACAAAGCTTTCACTGCCGATCGCCTCGGTGGCCGCCGACTGAGCATAGGCGGGGGATGCGATCGCGCCAGTGACCATCATCACCGCCGCCGCCATCACCACCAGCAGCCGCTTTAGGGATATCCAGAGTCCTCGTTTCAAGGGAGCAAGCCTCCTAAACACAATATCGACGCGCAACGGCAGGGGGGTAATATCCCGTCGATTACTCAGAATTGTTCCACAAGTGCCTGCCCACCGGGGGAGGGGGATACCGAACTTTGGGGTGGGCTAGGCCGAAACCTAGGGATTCAAGCCTCCTGTAAGCATCGAAGACCTAGGCTCATCCTGGGTCAATCGAGGCCCGCCAGGGGGCCAGACGGTCTACAAGTTAACCCGCTCCGGTAAAATTCTGGGATGACTGAAACCCCATCCCTTCCCCAGATCCCCCCCCAGGCGTGGCAGCGACCCCTCGGCCAGCCCTGGAAGCACCACTACGTTGTGCGCTACGCCAGCAACCTCGACGATGGCCCCGACCATGGGGTGCCCCTGGGTGGGCTGGGGGCGGGCTGTGTGGGGCGATCGCCCGATGGCGACTTTAACCTCTGGCATATGGATGGCGGCGAGCATGTTTTCCAACGCTTTCCCGGCTGCCAGTTCAGCCTGTGGGAGCAGGGGGGTGGCAGAACCCAGGCCTACGCCCTCGGCACCCAGCCGTCTGAGGATAGTCTGTCGTCCTGGCAGTGGTATCCCGCCTCGACCAAGGCTCGCGCCACCGGCAGCTACCACGCCCTGTATCCCCGCAGCTGGTACCGCTACGAAAACGTCTTTCGCGCCCAGATCACCTGCGAGCAGATCACACCCGTCTGGCCCGACAACTACCAAGAGGCCAGCTACCCCGTCGCCCTGTTTGAGTGGACAGCCCACAACCCCACCCGGCACCCCATCACCCTCAGCATCATGGCGAGCTGGCAGAACATGGTGGGCTGGTTCACCAACACCCAAAAATCCCCCGAGGTGCTGCTGCGCGACGATGGCAGCCCCTACTACGACTACGTGCCTGCGATCGGCAAGAGCGAGGGCAACTTTAACCAGTTCATCAACGCCGACGGCCTCAAGGCGCTGGTGATGGACGGGGCCTGGCAGGGGCAACCCAAAGAAGGCGACGGCCAGTGGTGCGTAGCCGCCCTAGATGACCCGGAGATCGAAGTCTCCTACGACCTGCGCTGGGACCCGACCGGCGACGGGCGCGACCTGTGGGATGCCTACGCCAAACTGGGACGGTTGATGAACCTGCTGGATACGACCCCGGCAGATGAGGGTGAGCAGGTTGCCGGGGCGATCGC
>JBGSNT010000181.1:0-36272 GCA_041739575.1 Nodosilinea sp.
AGTCATCGTTCCCGATTTGAATTCGTACCGGTAACGATACCGGGCTCTGGGCACTGCCGCAGAGCCTTTTATCTCTTCTCAAGGGTGCTTATTGATACATTGCACCAAATATTTCTTTGTTCCGCCTTGCACTGCTGCCCCGCCAACGTGCTGCTGCGTCACGGGCGACCGGTTTTCGGGGTTGTGAGCAGTGCCCTGATCTTCGCCTATATGCACGGCATCAATATCGTTTTTCCTGCTGCCCTGGTGATGGGTCTTGTCGGTGCCGAACTGCTGCGCCGCAGTGGATCGGTCTGGCCCGCCGTCGTTGTTCACGTTGTCTTTAACCTGCCCACGGTTCCGGTGATGGTGCTCGCTGGCATGGGTTGAAGGGTCAACAACTGCAATCAGAACCAGACTCAAGGAGTTTATTACCATGACAAACATTTCTTTTAATCCCCCACGCGATCACACCCTACCCCCCCATGACTCAGAGCCAACGGCCCCCGCAAGGAAAACGCTGCTCACTCGCAAAACCTACGTCCGCAGCTCGCTAATGACTGGGGCGGCGCTGCTGGCCCTCAGTGCCTGCAGCCAGCCCGTACCTGAGCAACCATCACCGGGGGAGATTCCCGCAGGGCTGGAACGCTTTTACACCCAAGAGCTAACGTTCGGCCCCTGCGCGGACTACGCCACCACCGATGCCGACGCCAAAGCATTCGCCAACGATACCTTCCAATGCGCTCGACTGGAGGTGCCGCTCGACTACGAGAACCCCGACGGGCGGACAGCGCAGATCGCCCTGCTACGCGTCCCGGCGCGGGGTGAGCCGGGCAGCCGCATCGGCTCGATTCTGACCAACCCCGGCGGCCCTGGCTTTGCTGGGATGAGCCTCGCAAACGACTTGGCCACGAGTCTGGCCGACAGCCCAATTACCGAGCGGTTCGATTTGATCGGCTTTGACCCACGCGGGGTTGGGGCCTCGACCCCAGCGTTGGACTGTTTGACGGATGCCGAGTCCGAGCCGGGCGTGAGGAATACCGGGCTCTGGGGCCAGAACTACACCGAGGAAGATACCCGTCAGTTATATGAGCAGTGTGCCGAGCGGTCTGGCGGGGCGGACGTGCTGGCCCACGTCGGCACCCGCGATGTGGTGCGCGACATGGACGTGCTCCGTGCGGTGCTCGGCGACGAGCAACTGACCTTCGTCGGTTACAGCTACGGTACCCGGCTCGGGGCGATCTACGCCGAGACCTTCTCGCAGAACGTGCGGGCCTTGGTGCTCGATGGACCGGTCGACCCCACCACCGGCACCGCCGAGCGTCGCCTCGTCCAGTTCGAAAGCTTCCAGGAGTCCTTCGAGAATTTCGCGGCGTTCTGTGCCCAGAACCCGGATTGCCCACTCGGAACCGACCCCGCCCAGGCCACCGCCGTCTTCCAGCAACTCGTGCAGCCCCTGTTTGACGAACCGCTTACTACCGCCGATGGACGCCAGCTAAGCGACCTCGAAGCCGTGACCGGTGTGATGTTCGCGCTTAACATCGAGGAACTCTGGCCGGTGCTCATCCAGGCCATCGCCGAACTGAAAGCGGGTAATGGCGACATCCTGATGCGGATGCGTGATACTTCTGCCCAGCGTAGCCCCGATGGCAGTTACAGCAACTTTGGTGATGCCCTGACCGCCATTGATTGCCTCGACGAGGAGCGCTACACGCCCGAGCAGCAAACGGACATGATGCGGGGCATCTACGCGGTGGCACCATTTATGGACACGGGCCGACCCGTCACGGCCCGCAACATCTGTGAGCACTGGCCGGTGCAGCCCACCCTCGGCTACCCCTACGCCCAAAACATCGAAGGGCTTCCCGAAACCCTGATTGTTTCGGTCACCCGCGACCCGGCCACCCCGCATTCGGGCGGCATCAGCCTCGCCGAGACACTCGGCGGCACCTTGCTCACCGTCGAGGGCGAGCAGCACGGTGTGGCTCTCACCGACGACAACGCCTGTGTCAACGACATCGTCGCTGACTACCTCATCAACCTCGAACTGCCCGACGAAGGGGCGACCTGCACCCTATAGCCCCAAGATCGCGAAGGCTTGAAAACAATTCTGGAATGACGTTGAGGATAGAGCCATGGTTAAACATAGAAACGCTAGGCTGCGGCTGTTTGGGCTGCTGTGGCTAGCAGGCATGGCTGGGGTAATGTCCCTGGTGTTGCTGCCTTTGCCCTTGCTCCCAGAGGGTGCCCCACCTGCCGCCGTGGTCAGACTACTGATGCTGGTGCAGCCCATGGTTTTGGTAGCGGTGGCGGTGCTGATAGGTGTGCTCTTGACTCACCGGCTCGGGCTAAGGGCACCGGGAGCAGAGGCTCTGGCCGCTGGGCGATCGTGGCGGCAAGCCATGGTTCCTCAACTGTTGCCCGGCGTGGTGGGTGGGTTGATCAGCGGCGCACTAATGACGGCGATCGCCCTGCTGTCTCGCCCGCTGCTGCCACCCGCCTATGGGGCGGCTGAGCCTACGCCGCTGCTAGTGCGGTTTCTCTACGGCGGTATCACCGAAGAAATTTTGATCCGCTGGGGACTGATGACGCTGCTGCTATGGCTGGGCTGGCGATTTGGGCAGCAGCGCCAGGGTAAACCCCAGACCCAATGGGTGGTAGTCGCCATTGCCGTCTCATCCCTAATGTTTGCTGTGGCCCATTTGCCCGCTGCGATCGCCCTAGAACTGCCGTTAACCCCAGCCCTAGTTGGGTTCTTGCTGATCCAAAATTCTTTATTTGCAGTGGTTGCGGGGTATTTATTCTGGCGCTACGGGCTAGAGACCGCAATAATCGCCCACCTGACGGTTCATGCCGTGCTGGCCCTCATCGGCTGATGCCTTGGTTGTGTGTACCACAACAGCCAGCGGGCGCTGGGTGGTCGCCCCAGGCACGCTGCCAGATGAGTTGGACGGCAAAGAGTCCACCATCAGGTCTCAAATTTCTTCTAACAACCCACGAAATCGTGACCGACTCACGTACGACTCAAGACCAACAGCTTCCATTAGGAGGAGAATTATGCGCGTTCCCAAGACCTACATCAGGCGCTTATTAACAGGCACAGCAGTGATGTTGCTTGTCCTCGCTGGGGCACCTGCCGCATTGACACAGTCAGAGGCGACCGCGACTGCTGCGGTTGCCACCGCCGACAGAGCGGTCACCCACGCCGAGAACGACCGCGTTCCCCAAGGCGGGGCCTGGACGCAGCACTACTTTCCGTCCTCAAACGGCTCCGACGTTGAACTGCACGCCGACGTTCTGTTGCCCGAAGGACTATCCGCAGGCGAGCAGGTGCCGGTGATCCTGTCGGTCGGAGCGTACTTCGGGCACTCCGGCCAAATGGCACTGGAAAACCACGCGCACACCGGCCCCTCGAACCGCTTCAACGACCTGATCGAAGGCACCGATCTATTCAGCCGCGGCTACGCCCTGGTGATGGTCGACCTGCGCGGCTTCGGCGGCTCCACCGGATGTCTAGACTTCATGGGTCCCGGTGAGCAGGCCGACGTGAAGGCCGCGATTGACTGGGCCGCGAGCCAGCCCTGGTCTACGGGTGCCGTCGGCATGTATGGCAAGTCCTATGATGCCATCACCGGTTTAGTTGGCAACAACCTCGACCAGGACGCGCTCAAAGCCGTCGTCGCCCAGGCGCCGATCTGGGATCTGCACCGCAGCGTCTGGTCGAACGGCGTCCCCCGCTCGACCATCGTGGATGTGTCGCGCAGCTACAACGAGATTGCTATCTTGCCGCAGCTGCCCGACGACGACGAGCGCTACCGGACCAATGCCGCCTACGAACAGGTGAACCCGCTGTGCCTGCTGTTGAACTCGCTCGGCTACCAGGACGCTGACCCGGACTCGGAGTACTGGCAGTTCCGTGACCTGGCGTGGCACGCCAAGGGCACCGACACACCACTATTGTTCACGCAGGGCTTCCTCGATTGGAAGGCCGAAGCCGAGGCAGTGGAGGAGTTCCTCACCAACCACCAGGGGCCGCAGCACGGCTGGCTCGGCCCTTGGGAGCATTACCGGGGCAATGACCGTACTGCCGATGGGAAATTGGAAATGGGCCGCGAGGGCTGGTTCGACGAGGTGATGTCTTTCTATGACCAGTACCTCAAGGGCATCGAACCGACCGTGGACTACCCAGCCTACGTCGTGCAGGACAGTACCGGTGCCTGGCGCGCCCAGGATACCTGGCCCATCGTGGAGTACGCCGCCACCATCGCGCTCGGCAGCGGGTCGTACCTGGACGACGGCCTGTTCGCCGAGCCTGCAACCGAGGCTCCCAACCGTTTCTTCGTCTGGTCTGAGCCACTTGGGCAGCCGGTTCGGATCACTACCACGCCACGGGTATCGCTTGAGATCGAGGGCCACGGCAACGTCATGGTTGAGCTGTACGACGTCGCCCCAGACGGCAGCGCCGTTGCGTTCAACCGGCAGGTGGCGGTGGTGAAACCCGGCACGACCAGCTTCGATCTCAGATCAACCGATTGGACGCTGCAGGCTGGTCACGCGTTGGCCGTCGAAATTGGCACCATTCAGCCCTCTGTGGCCGGTGACAACGACTGGATTGATACACCGTCGTTTGAAACAATCACCGTCAGCGACGCCCGGCTCGAGCTTGCCCTGGACGACCCAGCCAACGACACCGTCATCCCTGGCGATCGCGCGCCGTGGCTGGACATCTATCGGCAGGCGTACACGGAGCAGTTGTCCCCCGGTGCCCCGAGCTTCGCGCTGCCGACGGAAGACCGCTGACCCACATCCTCTGCTGGGTCTTGCTGTATGCACGCGGAGGCTAACGATGCAGTGGTCAGGCTATGTCTCCGCTACATGCCCAACCACGCCCCAATTTGGACACAAATGGAGTCGCGGCGCTTGGACTGCCAACGATGCAGATTGAAATCTGCGTGACTGCAATTGTTCCATGAGTTTTGCATCAACGACAACGTTGATCTACGCGGCGGTTCTCACTCTTAATCATCACTACATCCATCACCAAACATTGGAGATAAAAACATGTCACGCAAAGCGATCGCCACAAAGCGCCCTATTCACCCAAATCATGAAGCAAGACATATCCGCTTGCTTCGCAAACCCTTCCAGATCATTCGCGCCAATTTTCGCGCCTACCTCATCATTAACGCCATTGTCTATGGCTTAGTCATCATCGGAATGGTAGCGGCGATGGTCTTCCCCGACCTGGGCGCAGCTCAGTTGGCCACCCTAGAAGACAACGGAACGGGAGACCTTGTCCGGTCGCTAATCAACAACCCTTGGCTGTTCGCGCTGACCATCCTGGGAGTCAACGTCATCAGGGTCGGCGTGCTGTCGATCGTGCTCCCTTCGCTGATCGTTCCTTTCGCTGGCATCGCCATATTCGCGCATAGGGCATTCACTATCGGTTTGAGCCTAGCCTCCACCACATCGATCCCGGTGGTATGGATTCCGCACTCGCTGACGTTACTCATTGAATTCCAGGCTCACGCCCTCTTGATGTTAGGCGCGTACATCCTCGGCCGAGCCTGGATCTCTACCGCAACCATCGGTGCTCGGAACCGTCATCAGGGTTACGTCCGTGGGCTGCAACAACTCGGTTGGCTGAGCCTGGCTGCGCTCCCACTGTTCATCGTCGGCGCGATCTGGGAGGCGTTCTCGCTCAGCTACCTGTTCAGCCGCTGACCCAATGGTTGTTGTAGCGCTAAACAGACCAAATCATGATGGTTTCTTGAATCGCTTGAATCGATTGTCAATTTTGTAATTTTAAGATGGTGAATCAAATGATTAAGTACAAAGATTTTGCGCCTCGAATTACTGAACGGGGACCCTTCGGCGGCCCTTCCGAGTATGAATCTTTCTCGGAGGTTGTGAGTGCTGTAAATCAGTGGATCGAAAGCACAACGATACAGGTGATCAATGTTGAAACTGTTGTTTTACCTGATCGAATTGAAGGCACTGGCGATGGTGACTACGGAGTGAATAGCAGTAATGCTTTCTACCCAGTGATGATCAGTCAGGGTCTTGCAATCAATTGCTTTCAATGTGTGCGTGTTTGGTACCGAGAATAAGCTTCGCCGGAGAAGAAATAATGAAACGATCTACTTTGTTTACTTTCCTGTATCTTACGCTGGGAGTCTGTCTGACGGCGATCGCATTTGGATACCCAAACCTGCCTTCGGGTCTTCAAACCAGCTTGTTCATCAGTGCGGGAGCGTCCTACATCGCTTGTATTTTCAATCCATTTTGGCGGGAGAGGACAAGCAGCTTCTATCGCAGCAGCAATTCATCGGTCATCCTATCCTCGTTAGTGATTGGATTGACTATGATTTGGATGATTTGGGAGGTTCAGAGTCAGAACTGGACAACGGAAGCCATTTTACAGACGCTTCCATGGCTAATAAATGTTTTACTGTTTGCTGAAAACATTGTGATTATCAGGCAAGTGAATTCTGAACATTAGGGTCTAAATCAGAACACCGAATAGTACAGATATAGAGTTGAGGTGCAACTCTGGGGTGAGCATTATGGTGCAGCATGAATGGCAAGATGAAACACGACAGTTGGCGATCGCACCTCGCCTTTGGCTCTGGTGGACATTGGCTACTGCAATTGCGGGGGCAATCGTCGGAGCACTGGAAGCGTCAGGATTTCAGTTTATAGCAACCATAGTTTTTACAGGTTTGTTGATTGGCACAGCCCAATGGCTCGTTTTGCGCCAGTACATTCCTAAAGCTTTTTGGTGGATAGTGGTTAGCGCACTGGGATGGACTTTTGGGCTAGTGCTGCTGCGTTATTACGGAAGCCTTATTAACCCGCTTATTCCATTTCTAAATACGCTGGGCGTATGGCGTATTTTCGGGACAAGTTTGGTCTATGAGCCGATTGTACTGACTATTCTTGGCGCGGCTCAATTTCCGATTTTGAGACGATTTGTCCGTAAAGCGTATTGGTGGATTTTGGTCAGCGCTCTAGGAGGTGCATTACAAGGAGCAAGCGGCTCAACTGTAACGTACATTTTGCCGCCAGGGCTACTACCAGCACCGTTACCAACAGCATTGATCTACGGGACAGGATGGCTAAGCTACGGCATCGTTACCGGAATTTGCCTGCAATGGCTGCTGCGTCATCAACCCCGGTAGGGCAATACACAAACTTGCGATGAGCGCCGAGGCGCAACTCCTTGTCCCACCAGTCTGACGCTTGTTACTCAAACATCGAGGTGTTCATTTATGGCTACACGTAGCCCTCACTTGTGGCGTGCATTTGAAGCGATGTGCGGCAGTCTATTGTTAGCCACAATGGCCTCGCCATCGCTTGCCGCTGAACAGATTACGTTTTCGCATGGCTTCTTAGAAAGAACAGTTTCAGTGACCTCTTTAGAAGCCTTTGCCAAAGAAGGTCAGGTTAGTGATGAACTTAATTTCTATTTGCAGAGAGTAGGTGTAGAAGAGCGGGAGAAAATCCAGGAAATTTTGCTGACTCCAGTAGATTTAAGCCCTGTTGCCCTCTCTAATTTTCTATATTCTTCCCTTGGAGAGGTATTACTGCAATATTTGGGATCTCTAATCCAGACGGATTCTAGACTTAATGGCTTCTATGCTTTGCGCTCGGCAATCGTGCAGGCAGCGGCTGATTCAGAGAAATTGACAATCCTAAACGTAATTCAGCACTTTCCAACTCGAGCTATTCGAATTGATGGTTCACGAGCCTTCCAAATCGCTGGAATGATCGCTCAGCTATTTGAGCGGACTGAGCAGGTGGTAGCTCTGATTGAAAAGCAGGCTGAGTTAGAGCTAGAAACAACTGCTGCAGTCAACTTTACTCAGGACTCAAACCTAGAGCAGCCAGGTCCCTTCACGTGGTCTTCAAAAAGCCTAAATGTGTACGATCAAGGGCGCGATCGCAGGATTGCAGCAAATCTATATCAACCGCAAACTTCGTCTTCTACCCCCGTTCCCGTGATAGTGATTTCTCATGGTGTAGGAGCAGATCGCAATAGCTTTACAGATTTAGCGGAGCACTTGGCGAGTCATGGCTTTAGCGTTGTGTTATTGGATAACCATGGCTTTAATACTCAAAAAATTCAAAATCTCTTTAGAGGAATAGCTAGCGAAATTATTGATCCTAAGGAATTTATTGAAGCCCCTAGAGATGTCTCTTTCTTACTTGATGAGCTAGAGCAACTCAATGAATCTAGCCCTTCACAATCTATTCGCCTTAACTTAGAAGAAGTTGGCATAATCGGACATTCCTTTGGCGGCTCCATGGCTTTTGCACTGGCGGGAGCAGAATTCAATATTGAGCAGTTAAAAGCAGACTGTACCTTGGCTAGCGATGGGCTTGACCTTGTCAATATTTCGCTGCTGCTTCAATGCACCGCGCTGAAATTGGAGGATACAGCCTTTCAACAGCTTCAGGATAGACGCATTAAAGCCGTTTTTGCAGTGAATTCTATGGGGAGCAGTTTATTCGGAACCTATGGATTTCAGCAAATGCAAGTTCCGGTCATGTTTGTTGCCGGAAGCCATGACCTAATCGCTCCTGCGCTTTTGGAGCAGATTCGCCCTTTTACTTGGTTAGAGGGAATCGATAAATATCTCATGGTCATCCAAGCAGGAACTCACATCTATGCGGCTTCTGAAGTGTCTATTCACGAAAATTTGACTCTGCCCAGTGAATTGGCGGGTCCTGATCCAGTCCTTGCTCGACAATATCTCAAGGTGAGTAGCTTAGCGTTTATGCAGACCTATGTTGCTGACCAAGATGAATACTTGCCGTATTTAAGCGCTGGCTATGCTCAGGCAATTAGTCGGTCACCACTCGAACTCATGCTAGTGCGTGATTTTCCATCAGCTGATCTTAGTTTTGCCGAATAAATATTACAGTTTCATAGCTATTTAGTCAACAGTTAACGAGATTCATGCATTACAAGAAGGAAGAATTCGATACTTGCCTTGGGCGGATTCAGATTGGATTGGATACAGGATAAACTATGATGAAAACCCAGAATTTGAAGAAATGGCGATGCTTGAAAAATCGGCGGGGACCCTGGCATGGGCTAATAAATCTAGCCTGGCTCTGCTGGATTGTGGTCGCGCTGCTGCTAAAATTACCGTGCTATCTGCTGATTATTTGCAGCCCAGAGAAAAGCAAAAAACATTCTTGATAGCGTCTTACTCTTTTAGAGGATGCTTTAAAGGGCGCAGTCAATGTCAGATGAAATCGTTAGGGGTTGTATAGAACAATAGTTCGAACAATTTGACGTGTAATTTAAGCCGGGAAATCCTGGTTGGGTAGGAATCCAGAATTCAGGAGCCAGAATTCTATCCTGGGGAAAACTTCCCGCCTTGAGGAATACGCCAACAATTTTGGCAGGAAAGCTTTGTCGAATATTTGTTTCAAAAACTTCTGCTATGTAGAGCAGAGGAATGCTCAAAATCTAATCAGGAGATTCAAATGATCCTAGTAACTGGCGCAACTGGAAATAACGGGCTGGAGATACTCAAGCGTCTCGCCTCGCAAAACGTTCAAGCTCGCGCGATGGTGCGCGATCGCAATCGAGCAAAAGCGATTGCAGATCTGGGCATCGAAATGGTCGAGGCTGATTTCGATCTCCCCGAAACACTCCCCTCTGCCCTAGCAGGCGTTGATCGAGCCTTCCTTGTCACCAACTCAACAGAACACACCGAAGCACAACAACTTGCGTTTGTCGAAGCAGCGAAACATAGCGGTGTCAAGCACATCGTTAAACTGTCGCAGTTCGCCGCCAGCGCTGACTCACCCGTGCGTTTTTTGCGCTACCATGCGGCTGTCGAATCGGCAATCCAAGCAACTCAAATAGCGTATACGTTCCTGCGCCCCAATCTGTTTATGCAGGGCTTGTTAAACTTCCGATCGTTGATCGTTGAGCAAAACACCTTTTATGCTGCGATCGGTGATGCGAAGGTGAGCGTCGTAGATGTCCGCGACATTGCTGACGTTGCTGTCGCTGCTCTGACCGAAGCTGGGCATGAAGGAAAGATTTACGATCTCACGGGTTCGCAGGCGCTAACACATACCGAGATGGCAGAATATCTCTCTGCTGCCCTGAAGCGTCAAATTGCGTTTGTCGATATCCCACCCGAACAGATGCGTGAAGCCGTGGTTGGCTTTGGGATGCCAGCTTGGCAAGCCGATGGACTGATTGAGGATTACGCCCACTATCGACGCAATGAGGCAGCAGCGGTTTCGTCTGGTATACAGGACGCAATTGGTAAAGAGCCGCGCAGTTTTAAGACATTCGCCTGCGACTACGCAACAATGTTTAGCTAAACGCAGCCCAATCAACCTGCTGCACCGAAACGAAACTAAGTTTTCGAAAAATAATGAGTTGCATTACTCGCAAGCGCTAAAAATTGGTGATCGCGTGAAGGTATCTGAAAAAGTGGTTGGGATGACAACCTAGAAATTTCTGAATCACTCGATTCATAGTTCTGTCGATAAAAACCGTTCTCACACGGGCTAGGCAAATAGTACAGATATGGAGTTGAAGTACAACTCTGGGGTGAGCATTATGATGCAGCATGAAAGACAAGATAAAACACGACAGTTGGCGATCGCGCCTAGCCTGTGGCTCTGGTGGACATTGGCTACTACAATTGCGGGGGCAATCGTTGGAGCACTGGAAGCTTCAGGTTTTCAGTTTGTAGCAACCATATTGTTTACAGGTTTGTTTATTGGAATAGCCCAATGGCTCGTTTTGCGTCAGTACATTCCTAAAGCCTTTTGGTGGATAGTGGCTAGCACACTGGGATGGACTTTGGGGTTATTGCTGGTGAGTCATTACAACACCCTTTTTGATCCGCTTATTGACCTCCTACGTACGCTGGGCGCATGGCCAGTTTTTTGGACGAATCTGGTCACACAGCCGATTGTACTGGCTATTTTTGGCGCTGCTCAGTTTCCGATTTTAAGACGATTTGTCCGTAAAGCGCATTGGTGGATTTTGGTCAGCGCTTTAGGAGGTGCGCTAGAAGGAGCAAGTAGCTCAACTGTCGCATACATTTTGCCAGGGCTACTACCAGCACCATTCACGACAGCATTGAGCTACGGGGCAGGTTGGCTAAGCTACGGCATCGTTACCGGAATTTACCTGCAATGGCTGCTGCGTCATCACCCTCGATAGGGCAATACAGTGCCGTCGTTCTGCCCATCGTCGCCCCTTGTCTTGTTCCCCATTGGACCCTTGTCTTGTTCCCCATTGGAATGTAGTAGCTGCCTCTTATTGATGACGGACTACTTAGCGAAAGGTTTTCAATCAATAAGGAGCGTATACCTGTTTAACGCCACAAATAGAAAAGGTGAGATATCAATCATGTTCAAGCTATCCTCTAAAGTTTTTGTCTTGTTAGTTACGATGACCGCATTGGTGCTGGTTTATTTACAGTCTTTTTGGGCAAAACCTGCGCTATCTGAAATCTCTGTAGCCCCTCTAAATCAGTCAACACTTGTCGCAACTGCTGCTCTTCCCCCTGAACTTGTTCAGGCTGTTTTAGGAGGCAGACCTGTTTATGTATTGAATGTAACCAGAATCGAAGACACCGTTCTAATTCGCTGTTATCCCGGCTATGAACCCACGATCACCGTTCGAGCCATGGGGAGTAATCCCAATGCCAGTGGCCCGAAAGAAGGCGTCATGACGTGTCGTTCTTCTGATTAGAAGTAACCATACACCTCTGAGATCAATCGGTCTACACAATGAGGAGAAAAGCATTGCGCTGCAACCAGAAGATGCGATCGCTGCATCTTCTAGTCAGTTGCCCCAACGCCAAACCTAAGGATTTAGAACCCCCTATCGACAATCGTGCTGAACGGAGAAAGACCATGAATAAGCCCGAGTTTTTTGTTACCCCCGGCTATGGGGAATACATGCTGAATGAATTGCATTACTCACAAGCGGTAAAAATTGGCGATCGCGTGGAGACATCAGGTCAAGGTGGTTGGGATGACAACCTGCAAATTCCCGAGTCGCTCGCAGATGAGATTGCCCAGGCGTTTCGGAATGTGGAGCGCACCCTGGCCACTGCCGGGGCGGGTTGGGAGCACGTTGTCCATGTCAATTCTTACCATGTTGGCGGGTTGCCCCCAGAGGTGAACGATGTGATGGTCAGGCTATATCGCCATTACATGCCCAACCATGCCCCAATTTGGACACAGGTAGGAGTTGCGGCTCTTGGACTGCCAACGATGCGGATTGAAATCCGCGTGACTGCAATTGTTCCATGAGTTTTGCATAGGCGGCAGCAGTGTCGCTAGCGCTGCCGCCTATGTGTAGAACGAAAACTTTTACCGCAGCAAGATAGCATTATGAATCATCGTTTCCTTTTACTTATCTCTTTGGTCATAGGTAGTTCAGGAATATTGCTTACTTCGCCTATCTCAGCAGAGCTTAGTAATAGACTACATACTCCGCAGATTGCACAGCAGCCAGAGGTAAGTGATTCAACTGCCATAGATGATAGGTCATTAGACGGCGTAGACAGGCAAGAGCGGCCGGATTGGGCCAGTTTCTTCGACAGCGCTGAGGCTCCAGGAACTGTCGTGGTATTAGATCAGCGCGGAGATGCTCAGCAACTGTGGGTCTACGACCAGGAACGTGCTGACAGAGCTTATTCCCCAGCATCAACGTTTAAGATTCCGCATTCTCTCTTTGCGCTCGACGCCGGTGTTGTTCAGGATGAATTTCAAGTTTTTGAGTGGGATGGAGTGGAGAGGGACTTTGCTCCCCATAATCAGGATCAAGATTTGCGCTCAGCTATGCGAAACTCAGCCGTTTGGGTTTACGAAATATTTGCCAACGAAATCGGAGAAGCGAAAGCAAGAGAGTATCTAACACAAATTGATTACGGAAACGCAGACCCAAGCACTAGCGAAGGTGCTTATTGGATTGATGGAGCGCTAGCAATCTCGGCACAAGAGCAAATTTATTTTCTACAGAAGCTGTATCACAACGAACTACCTTTTAAGGTTGAGCACCAACGATTGGTCAAAGATATTATGATCGTTGAAGCAGAGCAGAATTGGATTCTACGGGCTAAAACTGGCTGGGAAGGGCGCTGGGGCTGGTGGGTAGGATGGGTTGAGTGGCCAACAGGCCCTGTGTTCTTCGCTCTCAATATCGATACGCCAAGCCGATTGGACGACCTCTATAAAAGAGAGGGAATTACACGCGCTATCTTGCAATCCATCGATGCATTGCCTGCAGAAGAAAATCCCAAATAGCGTTAGCTTATCAGTACATCTTTCTTGCGCACAATTGGGAGACTTTTTCCATTGTGACGTCATCGAACTGGCACTGGTCTCTAAAGAGGTGACAAGCGCCTGAAGCGCTTATTTCGCAAAGATTTTGCCTGATTTGCTGAGGATGGCGCAAAACCCTTACCCAGCAAGGCTTCTGAAGGGTCATCTCCGGTTAGCAGTCCAGTGCCCTGGAGCGTGGTTTTTCGCAAGGTCACCCATGGCTTTTGCTCCAATGGGGTGCGGAGTTGTTTGCCCAGGTGCGGTCGTTGGTTTGCAAGCGATATACTTTGGGAAACGGATGACAGTCCTTTATCGGGGGAGCACTCAATGATTACCCTGCCTGGAATTACTATCCACAGCCAAATCTACGAGAGCTCAGCTTCTTTGGTGTATCGGGGCATCAGAGAGCAAGATAACTGTGCAGTAATTGCCAAAGTTCTCAAGCAGGATTATCCCTCTCCTCAGGATTTAACTCGCTATCGGCAGGAGTTTGAAATTACTCGCTTTCTCAATATTGAAGGCGTAGTCAAGGCATACAGCCAGCAAGACTACCAGCGCACGCTGGTTATTCTTTTGGAAGACTTTGGTGGAGAGTCTTTAGAATGCTGGATGCGGCAGCAATTAGACTTCTGTCCCATGCCGCTGTCGGTTTTTTTGAATATGGCGATCGCCATTACTGATACCCTGGGCAAAATCCATGCAGCTCATATCATCCATAAAGATATTAATCCTGGCAACATTGTCTTTAATCCGAGGACTGGCGTTGTCAAAATCATTGATTTTGGCATTGCTACTCGCTTCAGCCGCACCAATCCCACATTCAAAAGTCTCCATCTTCTAGAAGGAACCCCCGCATACCTGTCGCCAGAGCAAACCGGGCGAATGAACCGGATGCTCGACTATCGCACCGACTTTTATTCACTGGGCGCAACCTTCTACGAACTGTTGACGGGACAATTACCGTTTCCCACTAGTGATCTCCTAGAGCTAGTCCACTGCCACATTGCCAGACCGCCGACTCCCCCGCATGAATTGAACTCAACGATTCCCCAACCTGTTTCAGATCTGATTTTGAAACTGATGGCAAAGAATGCGGAGGATCGCTATCAAAGTGCTTGGGGCATCAAAGCAGATCTAGAGCGCTGTACCCAACAACTGGCAGAAATGGGTCAAATAGAACCTACGCCATTGGGTCTGCAAGATGTTTCTGAGCAGTTCCGCATTCCTCAAAAACTGTATGGGCGAGAAGCGGAGATCGAAGCATTATTGATGGCGTTTGACAAAGTGACGGGAAGTCGGGATTTGGAAATCGGGAATCAGGAGAAACACTCCACACCCCACACCCCATACCCCACACCCTCATGCAGCAAAATGATGCTGATCTCCGGTTATGCTGGCATCGGCAAAACGGCGTTGGTGCAGGAGCTCCATAAACCGATCACAGCAAACCAAGGCTATTTTATCTCTGGCAAGTTTGACCAGTTTGGGCGCAACATTCCCTACAGCGCCATTGTGAATGCCCTGCAAAAGTTAGTGCAGCAACTCTTGATCGAACCGGAGGAGCAAGTGGAATTGTGGCGATCGCGCCTGCTCACTGCTCTGGGCAGCAACGGACAAATCATCATTGATGTCATCCCCGAAGTTGAGCTGATCATTGGCAAGCAGTCGCCCATACCCGAAGTTGGAGCAACTGAGGCACAGAATCGCTTCAATCTCACGTTTCAAAGATTTGTGCGGGCGTTTTGTGCAAAAGAGCATCCCCTAGTCATTTTCTTAGACGATCTACAGTGGATTGATTCTGCGACTTTGAAGTTAATCGAACTCATCTTACTTGATGAGCAAATCCAGTATCTGTTTTTGATCGGAGCCTACCGAGATAACAAACTGACTCCAACGCATCTGTTGGTCTTAACGCTAGAGAGCATGCGAAACCAGGGAGCAGTACTTCAGGAAATCATCCTGACTCCCTTAACGCTGGAACCGTTGACTCAACTAGTGGCTGAGACATTACATCGCAATCCTGATACCGTTCGTTCTTTAGCCCAAGTCGTGTTGCGTAAGACCGAGGGCAACCCTTTCTTTGTTGGTGAATTTTTGAAGCTGCTGCATAGCGAAAACCTGTTAACCTTTGATGCCCAACAGTTGAGCTGGCAGTGGAACTTAGCTGAGATTGAAGCTCAAGATATCACCGATAATGTGGTGGAGTTGCTGCTACGTCAATTGCAAAAATTGCCGGAAGCAACACAGCAAGTTCTCTCCATCGCGGCTTGTGTTGGGTCTGAGTTTGATTTAGAAACGTTGGTGTTTAGCGCAGAGCGCAACTCCGAAGGAATCGTTTGCGGAAAATCACCGAAAGCAATTTTCCAAGATTTATTAGAAGCAATACAAGCGGGACTAATTCAACCTCTATCTGACTTGGACGAAGATTTGCTGGTTCAAGAGTATAAGTTTCTGCATGATCGCGTTCAGCAAGCGGCTTATGCCCTAATTGATGAATCACAGAAACAGGTTATTCATCTCCAAATAGGTCGCAATTTGCTCGAAAAAACTTCACCAGAGCAACGATCTGATCGGTTGTTTGAAATCATCGATCATCTCAATCAAGGACTTGAGCTAGTCACTGCTCGATCAGAACGAACTGAAATTGCCAGATTGAATTTAATGGCAGGTCAAAAAGCAAAGGCAGCAACGGCTTGTGAAGCAGCTTTTAAGTATTTCACTACAGGGCTTAAACTCCTCAATTCAGAGAGTTGGCAGAGTGAGTATGACCTGACCTTAGCGCTATATTCAGAAACCGCAGAAGCGGCGTATCTCCAGGGTTACTTTGATGAGATGGAGCGGTTAGTAGAAGTGGTACTTGATCGTGCCAAAACAGTAGTTGACAAAGTGCAGGCTTACGACAGCAGAATTCAAGGATATCTGTCACAGGGCAACCTGAAAGAAGTACTAAAAACTGGATTGGAAGTGTCAAAGCTCCTGGGAATAAATTTAATAGAAAACCCAAGTCAATTAGATGTTCAAAGAGAATTAGAGGAAACGGCTGCACTACTCGCTGGACGAGAAATTGAAGACTTAATTAATCTACCAAGGATGACCGCACCAGAACCGCTGGCAGTAATGTATATCCTGGTGAATATTGTGGTTGCTGCAAATATGGTGTCACCAGGACTGATGATACTGATTGTGTGCAAAATGGTAAATTTATCAATCAAATACGGCAATGCTACCTGGTCACCACTGAGTTATGCTGCCTACGGAGTTGTTCTAGGTGGCGTTGTTCAAGACATTGAACTGGGTTATAAATTTGGTCAATTGGCTCTCAGCTTGACAGAACGATTGAATAGTAAAAAAAGGAATGCTAAAGCATTAGCGATATTTGGTGCCAACATTATGCACCAGAAGGTGCATTTTAGGAAAACAATACCAATTCTGGTTGATGCTTATCAAAGCGGATTGGAAACTGGAGACTTTGAATTCGCCAGCTATGCTGCATATAATATATGTTGTCACTCGTTTTTTGTCGGTGATGAACTCACGGAACTGGAACAAAAAACGGCAACCTACAGCAAAGTAATCAGACAAATCCGACGGGAAAACCCCTCTAATTGGATTGCAGTATTGTGGCAGACAATCCTTAATCTGTTAGGTAGGTCTGAGAATCCCAGCCGTTTAATTGGTAGTGTATATGATGAAGAGCAAGCGCTGTCGCACGCTATTGCAGTTAAAGACAGAACTGAAATGTGCTACTTCTATTTAAACAAAGTTATATTGTGTTATCTATTTGGGGAGTATCATCAAGCTGCACAAACTGCTGTATTAGTAAGGCAGTCTTTAGAAGAGATAACAGCTTCAGACCCTATATTCCATTTCTACGATTCTCTGGTGCTTTTGAGCCTATTGGTTGAATCTGCAAGCACTGAAGAAGAAGCTTGGCTAAACTCTGTTAACACCAACCAAGAAAAGATGCAGAAATGGGCAGAACATGCCCCAATGAATTATCTACATAAATTTCATCTAGTCGAAGCAGAGAAAGCGCGAGTCTCAGGGCAAATTCTTGATGCTGAAGAGTTTTATGAACGTGCAATTCAAGGAGCCAGAGAAAATGAGTATATCCAGGAAGAGGCGTTAGCATACGAATTAGCTGCAAAACATTATCTAGCGCGAGGCCTGGAAAAATTTGCTCAGCTCTACATGAAAGAAGCACACTATTGCTATGATCGCTGGGGCGCGACCGCTAAAGTTAAAGACTTAGAAACTCGCTATTCACAGTTCTTTTCTCAGTCGTCTAGAGCCGCTTCCGCATCAATTCCTATTGCTGCTGAAACCATTCCTAGCTCCTTCCATACTGCTTTCGATTTAGCAGCAGTGATGAAAGCTTCACAGGCGATTTCTCGTGAAATTGAACTGAAGCAACTGCTGCAATCGCTGATGCAAACCTTAATTGAGAATGCTGGAGCGCAAACCGGATATTTAATTTTAGAAAGCTCAGGAGAATGGTCGATTGAAGCGGCTTGTGAACTCAATGCCGATGAGAATGCTTGTGCGACTCAGGTGTTACAGTCTATTCCAATTGCCGATCAATTGCCAGAATCAATCATTCAATATGTGATTCGGACTCTGGAGCCTGTCACCTTAAATGATGCGACTCGTGAAGGTGCTTTTATTAATGAGCCATACATTCAACAGAACCAGCCTCAATCTATTTTTTGTTTGCCGCTGCTGAATCAAGCCAAGCTGGTCGGTATATTGTATTTAGAAAACCGGTTGGCAGCTGGAGTATTTACACCAGAGCGATCGCAGGTCTTGCAGCTACTATCAACTCAAGCAGCGATCGCCATCGAAAATGCCACCCTTTACTCAGAATTACAAGCTAAGGAAAGCAAGATCACCCAGTTCCTCGAAGCGATTCCGGTGGGAATTGGGATCGTGGATGCGACGGGTCGCCCTTACTATGCCAACCAAAGCGGCAATCAGCTCACCGGTCAAGAAACTGATACTTCCATAGCACCAGAGCAGATCTCAGAGGCTTATCAGCTTTATGTAGCGGGAACGGATCAAATCTATCCAGCGGAGAGCTTGCCTATTGTGCGGGCATTAAAAGGCGAACGCATCAGGACTGAAGATATAGAAATTCGTCGAGATCATGCCACAATTCTGCTGGAGGCACGGGGAACACCAGTTTTTGATCAACAGGGCAATATCACTTATGCGATCGCTACCTTTCAGGACATTACAGAGCGCAAACAAGCCGAGAAGCTCCTAGCCGACTACAACTACACTTTAGAGCAACAGGTCGCAGAACGAACTGCTGCGTTACGACAAAGCGAAGCGAATTATCGCAACCTGCTAAAAACCGCGAATTCAATCATCCTTCGCACAGATAGGCAAGGACGAATTCGATATATGAATGACTATGGACTGAGCTTTTTTGGCTATGAGGAAGATCAGATTCTAGGGCGTACTCTACTGGAAACAATCGTTCCAGAAATCGAAACATCTGGACGTAATCTCAAGCCGTTTGTTCACGATCTGTTTCATAAGTTTGAAGC
Organism: Nodosilinea sp.; assembly: GCA_041739575.1. Lineage (GTDB taxonomy): Bacteria > Cyanobacteriota > Cyanobacteriia > Phormidesmidales > Phormidesmidaceae > Nodosilinea. Next base: position 18,849 of record JBGSNT010000181.1, read on the forward strand.
TTCCTTACCTCAAGCCTACTTGCAAACCGAGAATGAAAATCTTTGTCGAGACGGTAAACGGGTTTGGATTGCTTGGTCGAATCAAGCCATCTTCAATGATCAGGGAGATGTCGTTGAAATCTTATCGGTGGGCAGTGACACCACCCAGCGTAAACAAGTAGAAGATGCTTTACAACGCAGTGAAGCTAAGTTCCGAACTATCTTTGAAAACTCGCAGGTTGGCATCTACCGAACCCGCACCTGTGATGGATTAATTCTTGATGCCAATCAGCGTTTTGCCGATCTATTTGGTTTTGATTCACCCCAAGAGATTATTGGAATTGAACACACTATAGGCTATTGGGTCAATCCCAGCGATCGCCAACAAGGCATTGAGGTGATGAAGCGGGATGGGGAAGTGCGAAGCTATGAAGCACAGATGCGAAAACGAGATGGGACAGTGTTTTGGGGACTTTTCTCTTCTTATCTGAGTGCAGACGACGACTACATCGAAGGGGTGCTTGCGGATATTAGTGATCGCAAGCAAGCAGAAGCAGCTCTACAAATAAGTGAAGAACGACTGCGCTTGGCATTAACCGCGTCAAATCAAGGACTCTACGATATCAACATCAAAACTGAAGAAGTTGTGGTTAGCCCAGGATACCCTTTAATGCTGGGCTACGATCCAGCAACATTTCATGTAACCATATCTAGGTGGATTGAGAGTTTGCATCCTGACGATAGAGAATCAGTGCTTGCAGCTTACCATGCTAGTCTTACTGGAGAAGTTTCCAGCTATCAAGCAGAGTATCGCCATCGTACTCAGGATGGTCAGTGGAAATGGGTTTTTGCTGTTGGCAACGTTGTTGCCTGGAACGAATTCGGTGAACCCATCCGAGCGTTGGGAGTTGTTACGGATATCGACGATCGCAAACAAGCAGAAGCAGCCCTACAAGTCTCAGAGTCAAAGCTACGGAATCTAATTGAGGCAATTCCCGATCCATTGTTTGTATTCTCTGCTGAAGGGCGATTCCTTGAAATAATGGTGCTGGACCCAAATCTGCTATGGCACCCCTCTGAGGAGATGATTGGTCAAACAATGCATCAACTTGGAAGGGAAGAAGCTGATGAGTTTCTAGGTTATATTCAGCAGGTACTGAGAACCCGACAAATCCTCACGGTCGAGTATGGTGCGTTTCTAAATGGACGAGAAATGTGGTTTTCGGCTCGCATTGCCCCAATCAGCCACGATCAAGTGATTTGGCTGGTGCGAGATATTACGGCGCAGAAGCAAGCAGAAGAAGCCTCAATTTTAGAAGAGCGCAACCGCATGGCACGCGAAATTCACGATACACTCGCGCAGTCGTTTACAGGCATTCTGGCTCAGGTCGGAGCTGTAAATCAGGTACTAACGGATGATGTAGAAGCAGCTCAGGCACATCTAGGCCTGATCAAAGAATTGGCAAGAACTGGACTGACCGAAGCGCGGCGATCAGTCGTAGCGCTCCGCCCTCAACTTTTGGAGGAGGGCAGTTTACAGAGCGCTCTACATCGTCTCGTCGCTCAAATCAGAACTGCCGCAATGGATACCACTTTGCACTATGAGATCGAGGGGGCAGTGTATGCTCTCCCCACTGAAGTTGAAAGTAACCTACTGCGGATGGGGCAGGAGGCATTAACCAACGCAATTAGACACGCCAATGCTGACAAAATTCGAGTGCAGCTAGTCTATGGTCGCGATCAGGTTTGCTTGCGCGTGAAAGATAATGGGCAGGGCTTTGGGGTCGGGAATATTCCAGCCTTTGAGGGATTTGGCTTACTCGGCATGAGCGAACGGGCAGAGCGCATCGGCGCACAACTCACGATTAGGAGTCAACCTGGACAAGGAACAGAGATTATCGTCACCGTCAACCCTTAAGTGAGCATCACGATGAGCCAAGCCACGACCATTCGGGTTCTGATTGCGGACGATCACGCCATTTTTCGGCAAGGATTGGCCACGATTATTAACCATGACCCAGATATGCAGGTGATTGCCCAAGCCGAAAATGGGGAACAGGCGATCACTCTATTTGGGGAACACCAACCGGATGTCACGCTCATGGATCTCCGAATGCCCGAAGTGCAGGGAGTTGCCGCCATCGGTGCAATTTGTGCGACGGCTAAATCTGCTCGGATTATTGTACTGACCACCTATGATAGCGACGAAGACATTTACCGGGGATTGCAGGCAGGCGCAAAAGGATACCTGTTGAAAGAAACTGAACCTGACGAGCTTCTGAATGCGATTCGTACCGTTCATCGGGGTCAGAAGTACATTCCGCCCGATGTGGGAGCAAAGTTGGTACAGCGGCTCAGCAATCCAGAACTGAGTGAACGAGAACTAGAGGTCCTCCGCTCACTAGCTCAGGGTATGAGTAATGCCGATATTGCGGCTGCTTTAAGTATCGGTGAAGGTACGGTTAAATCCCATGTCAACCGGATTTTGAATAAGCTAGATGTCAGCGATCGCACCCAAGCGGTGATTGTTGCCGTTAAACGCGGCATTGTCAGTTTGTAGGGTGTACTTTCGATCAAATTCGGATTCCAACTTAAGTTAGAACTAGTCTTCTAATTTGCGATCGCATCGTTACTCTATCAATTTGTACTGTAAAAGTTTTAACTCGCTATAGAAGACGATTTAAAGGCGATCTCCTACATTAAATGTATGCAATAAAAGTGCATCGAATCAGACAAATCATGCTCTTCTAAAGCAATGAAGCTGATTGAGTTTTCAACTCTGACACATTGGAGATAAATCTATGACTTCTACTTCCACAGCTACAGACCCAATGCTACGCCAAGGCGATTCTGGTGCTGCCGTCACTTGGCTACAACAATTGTTGAATGCCAAAGGAATTAACATTGCAGTTGATGGAATCTTTGGCAATGTGACTCGCGCCGCAGTAGTTCAGTTTCAAAAGCAGAGTGGCATTGCTACAGATGGCATCGTTGGCCCTCAAACTTGGCAAGCCCTTCGTCGAGATGGCAATGCACCCATTCAACTGACTGATGCAGCCATTTACTACGAGCCATCGAAATATTTCTATCAAAAAGGGGCGTTCGAATGGTTGCAATCCCGGATTTCTAGATTTGATCTGGAGGAATTTGCTCGCCGTTGGCGGAACCTACGCTAACGCAGCAATCACCGATTTCAAAGTTATTCAGCCTAGGTTCAAATTGCTGAAGCTGGGAATACCTAAACCATAAGGTTTTCCCAGCTTTCGTAGCAAGGTTCCAGGCTTGTTGCAGATGCAAAAAGATGAGCGATGATCGTAATCACAGTTCTTTACTTGTACCACCTTCAACTCAAGATTGGATTCAAGGTATTCTGAGTGCCAAGGTAGTTCTGGTGATGTATGGAGACTATCAATGCCCTAGAAGTGCGGACGTTTACAAGCTGATTAAAGCGATCAAACAAGAGCTTAGTGCTTCTTTTGGAGAGGACTACTTATGTTTGATCTTCCGCCATTTTCCACAAACACAGATTTATTCCCATGCTCAACGGGCAGCCCAAGCAGCCGAAGCCGCCGCCGCCCAAGGACAGTTTTGGTTAATGAGCGACACTTTATTTGACCATCAACAAAGATTGGAGAACGGTTATCTGGTCGAGTACGCCAATGATTTGGGACTTGATATTCCTCAATTTCTCAAAGAGTTGTCTAAACAAGTGCATGTTGATCGAATCAATGAAGATATTGAAGGCGGAATACAGAGCGGAGTAACGACTGCCCCAGCCCTGTTTATCAATGGAAGTCGGTATATCGGGCACTGGAACACAACGAAGTTGATGGCAGCCATGATTGCTGCAAGTCATTAAACTCCCCAACCCCTACTCCCAATTCACATCTGACTTGTTTGTTAGTGCTAGTCAGCGATCAAATCCGTGATCGCTAGTTTTTGCCTGTTTTGTTGAACAATTTGCCAATTTTTGAACCATGATAACAACTACAATACCAACCGTTGAAGCCAATTACAAAGGCTTAACGCACAGCCGATTGCAGCAAGTACTTGACTACATTCAGACTCATCTCGATCAAGAATTATCACTGTCTGAACTTGCAGAAGTGATCAACGTTAGTCCGACTTACTTTGCGGGTTTGTTTAAGCAAAAAATGGGGATTTCACCCCATCAGTACGTGATTAAACAGCGAGTGGAACGAGCAAAAGTAATGCTGAAGAAGACGGATTTTGGGATCTCCGACATCGCTCTACAAGTCGGCTTCTCCAGCCACAGCCATCTGACACAACAATTCAAGCGCATTACGGGAATGACCCCAAAACAGATTCGCTAACGTCCAAGCACTATATTCACGCACGAGTCAAGGAGACAAATATGAAGTTTAAAGCAATTAAAGGACATCAGGGAATCGGAATGGAAGTGAAAGATGTGACTTACGTGGAGGCCGCCCGGTGGGGTAAGCATCGGGGGTGGCGGTATGTTCTGGGATTAGTCGTCATCTTCTTTGTGGGGCTGGTGGTCGGCGGCATCGCCGCCCCACGTATCGCGTTCTTGTTCAGTGGTCAGGAGGGGCTTGCGGCGTTCAGGCGGCTGGATTACGCTGCATTAGGTCCCGTGGGAGGCTTCGTTGCGGTCAGGGCAATTTTTCCGTTCTTCCTCGCGGGAATCTTGATCGCCGTCACCCTCATTCACCAGCGTCATCCCCGAACGCTGGTCACAGCGCGGGAAAAGATTAGCTGGCGGCGTGTCGGCCATGGGTTTGTGGCGTGGTTCGTGCCAATTTTGCTGATCGCTGGACTGGGACAGTACTTCTTCTATCCCGACACCTTTTCCTTTAACTTCGACCTCGCAACGTTCGCACTCTTCGTCCCTCTGGCGCTAGTCTTTACCGCGATCCAGACGACTACGGAGGAGCTTTTCTTTCGCGGCTATATCATGCAGGGCGCGAGCATTGTTTGGACGAACCGCGTGTTTCTGGCGCTGGTGCCAGCCACGACCTTCGCCCTAGCACACCTGCTCAACCCGGAGGCAAGCGCGGGCGGTTGGCTCACGGTCTTCTTCAACTACTTCCTCGTTCCGGGGCTGGTATGGACCGTGGTTTCGTTGATTGACGGAACCACCGAACTCGCCATCGGCGCACACTTCGCGAACAACATCGGCGGCAATCTCTTAGTAGGCGTAGCCGGAAGCGCCGCGAACGCACCGGCTCTGTTCACAATCAGCAGGTTCCACGCGACCTACACGGCGCTATCGATGCTGGTTATAGTACCCGTGTTTCTGGCGATCGCCTACAAAGTGTTCAATCGTAAGGCCCCAACCCGTTTTCCAGAGCCACCGCAAGATCGTGGGTGATCTCGTCAGTTTACAAACCTATCAGTAGCGCTGAGGCGCAACTCCGAAGGGACCGCAACACACCTCAATTGACACAGCACTTCAAGCAACTCACTAAAGCAATACTGAAATCGGTTCTCTAACTCCATCAGAAACTCCATAGGAATCTGCAAAAAGTTAAGTGTTGGAACTGACTACACTCAAGTGAACTAAGACAAAGAGAACTGTTAGGCAGCGAGGGTGAAGAATGAAAAGAGAGTTAGCGATAATTTTTTTGTTCTCGTTTGTGGGTGGCGCAATGATCTGGGCCGTGTCACCATCTTTATCCGGGCAGGTTGAGCCGTGGGATGCGAAAGGTCTTTATTATTCCGCAGCACTTCTTATTGTTGGCCTTACCGTTGGCCTTGCTCGGCCCAAACATGTTTGGTCACACTATGCCGGTATTGTTCTTGGTCAACTGACGTATATGCTTTATTTTCTGCCCAGCGATCCGTTAATTCTTGTTGGAGTCGCTTTTGTAGCGGCTTACTCCACAATCGCTTTAGCAGGAGCAGCAAGTGGGGCCTGGTTTCGTCGCGTCAGCCGGGGTGCGCGGTAATTTCGCTGCCTAACAAGGCCCTACAGCGAACCCCCGGCTCTCGCGCTCCGGTTACAATCCACGCTGTCACCGCGGTCTGGGTTGCTGAGTTTGGGTCGTTAGACTCCCTGATCTCATCAAATTAGAATATCTGACGAATTCAACATAGATCACCCCATGCCATGTCTCCTAATTCTCGCCGTTCTGTCAGTCTGGTTGCTTGTCTAATCGCTTTACCTTTATCGCTACTATCTATGGGTTACACGACACAAGCCTCAATGCCTGTCGAGGTTCACATTACAACGTTAACAGGCACGCTCCATGGCACACAGATTATTCCAGCGTCTAATGTGCCAGAGCCAGCGGTGCTGATCATTGCGGGTTCAGGTCCGACTGATCGCAATGGAAACAGTTCTCTAGCTGGGCAGAATAATAGCCTCAAACTCCTCGCTGAAGGATTAGCGGATTATGGCATTGCCTCGATCCGATATGACAAGCGCGGGATTGGAGAAAGCGCAGCCGCAGGACTTGAAGAAGCTGATTTGCGTTTCGATACCTATGTTGAAGATGCTGCACTTTGGATTCAGCAATTGCAGGCAGATTCTCGTTTCTCAAGTGTCACCGTAATTGGTCACAGTGAAGGCTCTCTTATTGGAATGCTGGCGACCCAAAAAACTGAAGCAGATGCTTTTGTATCAATCGCCGGACCTGCCCAAACTGCATCACAACTTTTACGAGATCAACTGCGACCTAGCTTGCCAGATGCATTATGGCAACAGAATGAGCAGATTCTTGCTGCTCTAGAGCAAGGTAACATAGTGACATCTGTTCCACCAGAACTCAACGCGCTCTACAGATCGAGCGTCCAACCCTACCTCATTTCCTGGTTTCGCTATACCCCTGCCCAAGAGATTAGGCGTCTCACTGTCCCTGTTCTAATTGTTCAAGGAACAACTGATATCCAAGTGCCTGTCAGTGAGGCACAAGCCCTGAAAATGGCTAAGCCGGATGCGAAGCTTAGAATTATTGAGGGGATGAATCACGTCTTAAAAGCTGTTTCATTAGACCCTGAACAGCAAAATGCTTCCTATTCTGACCCAACGCTGCCAATTGTGCCTGAACTCGTTGAAGGGATAAGTCAATTTATTCATACCGGTGAGATGCGCCGTGAGTCTAACCAGTCGCTGCAGCGGAAGGTGCCAAATTGATTGATTGAGTGGCAAAGGTTATTTGCGTCCAGTGAGCTTGATCGTTAGGCAGTAAGGGTGAAAAATAGACTTAATCAGAATTAAGAAGAGCAATCAATTCTTAAACCGATTTCAAATCTTCTTGCAGCCTATTTGTCCATTGAGGGCACTGGACTGCTAAAGTGGACGTTTTTTAGAACGCCTGCTGCACAAAGGTTCTGGACAACGAGAAATCAAGGACCATACTTTTAGAGACTAGTGCCGCGACGATACAGAATCCCAGTTACAGGGTGAGTCAATCCAACCACATGGGAAGTTCTGGATATGCACGCAAACCCCTATTGATCGCCGCTTCCCTGGAAACCACAGAACATTCCACAACCACAAGCCACAGGAGATTTCTAATGAACCGAAAGATTCATTCAACCAAAATCACAACTACAACCACAATCGCAATTCTGTTCGGTGTATTTCTACTGTTCTCTTTTCCATCCCTGGCTCAAGTCAGTTCCCAAGTAATTCCCAGAATCGAAGTGATTGAAGGTGTTGAAAGTTCTGAAGGGATTCCACCCAGCTACCGTTTAGTCATTAGCCGATCTCAGGACAATGTTTATGTCTTCTGTCCGACTGGCTTCGAGCCACAGTTGGGCTATCTACGAGATGTGGAGGCGATTCAATGTAGTTCCCAAGTAATTCCCAGAATCGAAGTGATCGAAGGTGTTGAAAGTTCTGAAGGGATTCCACCCAGCTACCGTTTAGTCATTAGTCAGTCGCAGGACATTGTTTATGTCTCCTGTCCGACTGGCTTCGAGCCACAGTTGGACTATCTGCGAAATGTGAAGGCGATTCAATGTCAGCCGTATACCAGTCCTTAGAATTAAACCAGTAAGGGGCAACAGCATAACAATGAGAATAATCCGATGATGCATTCAAGATTACAGCACAAGAATGGTTTTGAGCATGGGGGTATACCTCAGACTGATTCTCTCCATGGCTCTAACGTTAATTATGCCTTAATTGCGATCGCGCAAGAAGTTGCTGAGTTGCTAAAACAATCTTATCCGGTACAGGTCGATGAAACTGACGGCATAGAATTAATACCTGAGGAAAGTTCTGCTGAATGATTGTCTCCTGGCGGCACTGGTTTCTAAAAGTATAATCCTTGATTTCTCGTTGCCCAGAACCCTTGTCAGCAAGCGTTCTAAAAAGCATCCTACTATAGCAGGCCAGTGCCTGTATCAGCGAGTAGCAAATAATTGAACTCAGCAGGAGATTTCATTCTCATTCCTCTTGGCACTTCCCCTCAGCACCAAAACCTGATCAAGCATTTTGTTGCACAGGTCAATGGGCATTTTTAGAACTGGAAAAACATGACAAGAATTACCGGAAGAAAATGAAACGGTTTACTTTGTTTACTTTCCTGTATCTGGCGCTGGGAGTTTGTCTGACAGCGATCGCGCTTGGATACCCAAATCTGCCTTCGGGTCTTCAAACCAGCCTGTTCATCAGTGCAGGAACATCCTACATTGCTTGTCTCCTCAGCACCTTCCCATTTTGGCGTGAGACGCCGATCCGCCTCTATCGCGAACGGAATTCAGCGGTAATTCTACCCTGGTTGATGATTGGATTCAATATTGTTTGGATGATCTGGGAAGTTCAGATCCAGAACTGGACGATAGAAGCCATTTTACAAGCGCTTTTGCGGCTAATAGTTGTCTTACTGTTTGTAGAAATCATTGTGATTACACGGCAAATGAATTCTGAACTCTAGTATCTAATCAGATGATCCTGAAATGAACTCGCTCTTCACCCTAAGAATCTGAAAGAAATCAAGCATTGAACCTCAGTACAATTCAGATAACACAACGCGATTGACTCTCCTTTCAAATGACTTCACGAATAATCGATTGAGTCCTTTGACCTGGCTTTACTGCGACTGAAATGAATGATCGCACATGAAAACTTTTCAACACAGAGGGATGAATATGAAGACTTGGATTTCGATGCTGCTAATTTTAGCAAGCGTGAGCTTGTTCGGGTGCGACGATCAAGGAGCGCAAGAACAATTGAGTAGCACAATGAACAGTTGGATTGGTCGGGATATCAATGAGTTTGTTCGTAGATATGGTACACCTACGACAACGCTTACGTTACCCAATGGGAACACAATCTATTCCTACAGAACGGATCGAGAACGGGAGTTTAAGCAGCCAACCTCTGTGAATGAGTTTCGGAATGATCGCGGCGAGACAACTACGGTAATTAGCGGAGGCAACACGATTGTTAATCGTGATTTCTGTGAGATTGATGTCGAGTTTGATCACTCTAGAGAAATTCAGTCCTGGCGCTATGAGGGTAGTTCTCCAAGGCATTGCAACATTAAAAGCCTGCCGAAAACGCTCCAGAAGCAATTGCAAAAAGACGGTATTCTTCCGTAGGTCAATGCCATGTTCAAAACCGCAAAATCATGACGAGAAGTACTGGGATTCAACCTCTTTGAATTTCGACTCTCACTTTAAAGGATACCAATTCGCCGCGTAACTCTTTTCGCGATCGCGCTACTCTTTACCACCCATCTCGCCTCCGCTTGCACAGAAAATATATGTACTACAAAAAAGAGCTTTACGGCAAGCTTACCTACCTAGAGAAAAATTGCTGGGGGCCTATTCGGGCAGCTCGAAGGTTTCTAAAGCGCCTCATTAAAATCGAGGAACTGTCCATTCGAAAGTGGCGTGATCGCAGCGGCAATGAACTCTTCTATGTGTGTGATCGCACCACCGATCAGCACCACGTCTTTTTTTCTGAGGCCGACCTTAGAGTTTGGATAGACCAGCGCTACTACAGCGATGCTCGCTCTTCCAATTTGGCGCAGTCTTGCCATCGCCAGCCCTGGTTGCGGTAGCTGGAAACTTGTGAAACCTAGTTTGCCGTAGGGTGGGCACTGCCCACCCATTAAAACCGCGCTATTCACCCCAGTTTTATACCCTGTAGGATTGAATGAAACCCGTTTTTTATATCATTTTGGCTAACTCACTGGTGGCGAACCTCACCAACACCTTGGTCTGGTTTGGGGTCGTGTTTTGGGTTTACCTGCAAACTCAGTCGGTGCTGGCTACCTCGGTGATGGCCGGAATCTATTTGGTCACCATCGCCGTCTCCGGATTTTTCTTAGGCTCGCTGGTGGATCGCTACCGCAAAAAAACGGCCTTGCTGATCTCCAGTGTTGGGTCGCTAGTACTGTACGCGATCGCCTACCTGATTTATGTGTCTACGCCAGTGGCGGTTTTTGCCGACGCGTCTAGCGCCATTCTCTGGGGATTTATCGTTGTGGCGCTGGTGGGGGCGATCGCCGGGAACCTGCGCACCATTGCCCTGCCCACCCTGGTAGCGGTACTGATTCCCAAAGCGGAACGCGACAAGGCCAATGGCCTGGTGGGCACTATCAATGGGGTAGCTTTTTTGGCAGCTTCTATCGTGAGCGGGCTGGCGATCGGTTTTTTGGGCATGTACTGGATGCTGGTAATGGCGATCACCCTCACCGTTCTGAGCATACTCCATCTGTGTACCATCGCCATTCCTGAACAGCGCATTATTCAGACCGAGGCGAAACCCAGCCACATCGATATTCGAGGCACCATTCAGGTGATTCGTCTGGTGCCCGGTTTATTTGCGCTGATCTTCTTCAACTGCTTCAACAACTTCTTGGGCGGCGTCTTTATGTCGCTGATGGATGCCTACGGATTGTCTCTAGTTTCGGTGCAGGTCTGGGGCATTGTTTGGGGAGTCTTGAGTTTGGGGTTTATTGTCGGCGGGTTGGGAGTAGCCCGGTTTGGGTTGGGTAAAAACCCGCTAAAAACCATGTTTCTGTCTAACATTGTCATGTGGATCGTGGCTATGGGCTTCACGATTCAGCCGTCAATTATTTTGCTGGCGGCGGGTTTATTGGTGTACCTGTGCTTGATTCCGGTGGTCGAAGCCTCAGAACAGATGATTCTGCAAACCATGATTCCGCTGGAGCGCCAAGGGCGGGTATTTGGCTTTGCCCAAAGTATTGAGCAGTCAGCCTCTCCGCTTACGGCTTTTATGATTGGCCCGATCGCTCATTTTCTGTTTATTCCCTTCATGACCACCGGGGCCGGGGTCGATTTAATTGGTCCCTGGTTTGGCACCGGCAGCGATCGCGGCATTGCTCTGTTGTTTACCCTGACGGGCTTGGGGGGGCTGGTGGTGACGGTGCTAGCGATGCGATCGCGCGCCTACCGGACCTTATCCGTGAAGTATCAACGGCGCTACACCAATAATGCCCGAGTTGAGGCTGGGAGATTTTTATGAGGCGCTCACAATCTTGTAGAGCTAGGAGCCTATCTATGACCATAGAACTTGATCACACCATTGTGCCTTGCAGCAATCATGTAAAGTCGGCCCAGCGCTTAGCCGAGCTGCTTGGGGTTCCCTGGGCAGAGGAAACCATTGGCCCCTTTTCACCCGTTTACGTCAGTAATGGGTTAACCCTCGACTTCCAATCAACCGAGGATAATTTCCCCATCTATCACGGTTGCTTTCGGGTAACAGAGGCAGAATTTGATGCCATTCTCGAACGCATCAAGGCTAGTGGAATTGATTACCGTAGTTCATAACAAGCCAGACGGCCACCAGTCGCTGGCACTGGTCTGCAAGGCGATGATGGGTAAACTCTTCCCAGGCTGGACGCCCCTTGCCTGGTGGGCACCCCTGCTAGCTCTACCCGCTGCCGTCTATGTGGACCTACTCGAAGCCACCTTTAAAATGCATCGCCACGTGCTCTACCAATCCCTGCGTTGTAAACCCCCAGTCAATCCGGCGAAAGAAACCCCAAGATGGTGATGCCCTCACGAAATATCTCTAGCGTGGCCCTGACGCAACCATGTCAGACTTCCATGACCCGCCTAAATCATAACCAGATCAAGATCATTGTTCTAGACAGGGGGACGAGTTAGCCGGTGCTGATTTAATCAATCGATGGCTATTCCGAATCCGCGATACCTCAGCCTGAAACCGACTCAGATCAGCCACAGTCAGGCATTCCGAAGTGACCGTATCCCCCTCGGTCTGCAAAATAGCACCCCGGCCACGGGCCTGTACAGTCAGTTGCTGTCCCTCAGCGGCTATTCGATAAATTTGCCCCTGCACCCGCAATTTGGGCTCTGCTGCTGAGCCATCTCCAGTCACTTTTCCTTGTCCTAGATGGTGGGCATGGGCCAGAATTTCTCGGGCCTGGCGCACAAACGTTTGGATCTGATCCGCTGAGATTGCAGACTGATGGACTGCTGAGGCCTGGATGACTTCACTTTGCCGCTTTTGAGGTTTACCCATGGCCAGAACGTGATGGTTCTCCGTGACAGTAGCCCGGATAGACTGCTGGATACTGTCAGGGCAAAGCTCTTGATAGACTCCTCGGTCTAACTTCCACACTCGCTTCCAAGCGCTGACCTCGCCCCCAGCAAAAACCACCGCCGGGGTGCAACTGCCAGGATCAGTAATGCTCTCCATAATTCGCTCGACGCGGTCGGCGTCAATTCCCAAAGCAGCCCCCGCCGCTCGCGCCAGCTCTTCCGCATTGCCGCTAATCAGTACCCGGCTCTGGCTGACCCAGTTCTCCCAGCCGTAGAACTCCCGCAGGGCATAGGTCAGCGAGTGCGATCGCGATTCCAACGGACTATCCCCATGCAGCACCGCCTGAGCCTTCGCTGTAGCCAGATCCTCCAGCCGCAAAACTCCCGGTTGAGCAGGCTGAGACTGGATTCGAGGTCGAGACTGGCGGAATAGGCCTTGCTCTCTTCGACTACTCACTGGGTACAACCCGATCGCATCCAACCGCTCCACCCAAACCGGCGGTACCCGCTGCACATTGATATAGGCATTGCCACTCGGGCCAACCGTCGGCGAGAGCACCGTGAAGCGCCCCTGGCCTAGAGCCTCCCCCATATGCTGGCTACCCACCCCATCCAACGAGAAGTTGGTAAAACTCTTTTCGTTAACCCGCACCGCCAGCCGCCAGCCACCGCTGTGAGTGCGCTCGGTAAAGGTTTGCTGTAAGAGCGGGTACTGGCTCAGCCAATCAACGATCCGCTGGTCACATGCCTGCTGCGACTCAAACTGCTTCACATCCGCATCAATCCAAACGATGTTGTGCCAGCCGCCCAGGGTGCCAATGCCGTTGTCAGGGTGGGCAAACCAGGTCTGAAGCTCTGTCTGAGTCGGCATCCGATTCTGATACTGGGTATGCCGGATCAGGTGAGGAATTCCACGGCCATCCAAATAGCTGGGGTTCTTGCCGGTAAAGGCAGGCATCAGAGCCCCATCTTTGTCGCGCTTCAGGCTGCCATCCCGGTTGCGGGCTGGGTAGCGCTTCGGGTGTTGGGCTGGGGCAACGGGCAGCGGCGGCAGCCCCTGCGATCTCAGCCAGTCAAACGTGGTGCGAAGGGCTGGGTTCATCGGCTTGACCCGCTGGGGTTTGAAAGATCCATTCCATAGGGTGGACAGCACCCGTGACCAACTCCAAGCGGTTGACTGTGAGTTGCTGGTTTACCAGGGCATAGACCAACACTCCATCCCAAAACATCTCCAGGCGCTCGGGTTCGCGTTCCGCCGTCCACTCCACATCGAGCTGCATTTCGTTGCCCTCCACATGCACGGCCTTTTGCCCATCGCACAAAATTACGATGGACTGGGGGCGGTAATCGGCGGGCAAGGGGGCCAGGGTCATCATCGTTCAAGTCCTGCTGAGGTCGGGGTGGAAACACGGTCTGATTCTAGGCGCTGCACAAACCGCTGAAACCGCTGACAGTCTTCAGCCGTCACCACCGTGCGCTGAATCTTTCCCTGGGCCATTTCCAGAATGGTTTGGGGTTGAGGCGTCACCCTGCGGACGGTCAGCCGGTCAGCGGTCTGTTTCAGTTCATAGACTTTGCCGCGAAATTGAGTATGGGGGCCTCGGGTCTGCCCTATTACTGACAAAATTTTCTGGGAGGCTTGGGCCACGTATTCTCCCCGCTGCTGCAACGCCTGATATTGGGCCAGATCTTGAGCCATCGCCTGCTGTAGGTTTGGCGCGAGGCCAAAACCGTTGCCATTAGCTTGTTTAGCTGAGAGGCCTAACTGCTTGATCTGTTCTAGGTGCAGCGGGTCATGGCCCAAATCGCGGGCAGCGCGGTACCAGTCGCGTAGGGTGTCTAAGGCTGAACGAGGCAACGGTTCGGCCACAGTCTCCAGCGCTGGATCATCTGCTGCCGCTTGCCCCTGATGGACTATTGCTGGAGCTGTAGGGGTTGGTAAGGGTTGTGTCGGCGGATCTAACTTGACCTCTGATGATGGGGCAGTTGGTTGAGCTTCTACTGCCGAGCCACTCCAGGCTGGATCGACAGTCTGGCGCTCCTTGTGTCCATTTTGATGTGCCCCGTTGAACTGGTCGAGGTCAAACAGATTTTGCACCTGAAATTCAGGCTCCTTAGACGCTGGTGCGGGGGGCTGGGGTGGAGGAATCGGCTCAACAGGAGCTTGGGTTGGTTCTTCTAGAGCTGTTGGTTCGGGGGGATGATGGGGGTGGATGGTGATCGCCCCTTCCCCCTCCGCAATCACCACCTCCCCATGCTGGGCCAACCTATCCAAATACTTGTGCAAACTCTTCACCGGAAACCCCGCCACTCGTACCCGTCCAAGTTCTTTCACCCCAGACTCCGTGCTGGTGCCAATCATCTCCAGGTGCTCCATCAAGGGCTGAGCCCCCTCGAAAAACGCCTCATAGAACCGCTGATCCGGCGACTGTACTAACACGATCGCATCAGGATACTGGTCTTTCACGTCCAGATACTGCCGCATATCACCCGGCATCTGCGATCGCTCATCCTCCGGTTCCTGTGGGGACACTTCGGGCTCCGCCTGAGCCTGAAGCTGAGCATGAGCTGCTTCAGCAAACCCTTGCTGCACGATGTTCTTGGAGAAGACTTGGGCAAAGGCGCGATCAGGCATCCGCAACTCCCCACCCCGCAGGCTCTGCACCGCTGTCTCCTTAAACTCGATGTGCCCCTCCCCTCGCACCCGAAACACCATCTCCGAGTCGATGAACATATCCCCGTCCTGGGTCAGGTAGTGGGTCAGATACAACTCATCCCCCTGCCGCTCCACCACTAGCGGAATGAATGGCTCATTCTCAATTCGCAGATGGAACTCCTGGGAGCCCATCACCTCCTGCTCAATCCCCGCATTCCTCAAAAACCGCAGAATCCGTTTCTCCAGTTGGCCCATGAGGGGCAGATTGGGTACATCTGGGGACGGTTCAGCCTCTATAGGCACGAGTTCTGGCGCTGCTGAGGTTGTCCCTTCGTTGGCTTGAGTCTCTACTGTCGGAGCCACCGGCTGAGAAACAACAGGGGGCTTAACCGCCTCTACCTCCACCTTCTCCAGCGTGGGCAGCGCCACCCCCATCAACTGCCGCGCCACTTCCTTAAACTCAAAGGCCGCCAGCGTGTAGTTCCGCTGGTGCATCACCACCCCCAACACCCGCTCCAGCCGCTCGGGGGGAATGACGACTTCCATGCGATCGGCCACGGAATAAAAATCCGACCCCGCTGCCGCAATCAGCGCCTCATCTAGGTAGTACCGCCCGCCTGATTCCTTCGACTTGGGCGCTTGTAGAATGAACCCCGCCCCCGCCTGCTGGGGCTTCAACAACAACAGCTCATCCAGGGTCTTCACCGTCCCCTGTCGGTTGGTCAGTTCCGTGAGGAACTGAAACACCTGCTGGGGCTCCTTAAACGCCACGGGCTCCTTGGTCAGCTCCGACTCAATATCAAAGCCCTTGGGCATAATCAGCCCCTGGCACACCTCGCCCCGGTAGTCGGTGTAGTTCACCAGCTTGCCGTTGGAGTATTTCTCAAACGCCTTGATCAGGTTGCCGGTGAAGATCTGCCGGTTGATCCGCCCTGTCTCCTGCTGCATGTCGAACAGGGAATAGACGCTATTGCCAAACCAGTCATCGGTCTGCACCGTGGCATCGAGCGCTCCGCTCCGCCCGGTGTTGAACTTGGAGAAGGGCACTGTAATCTGCCTCGCTGAATCCGCGACAAGAATTCTGAGCTTCCAGCGATTGGGTGCCGCTGGACTGCCTGATCGCTTTTTCGCATCAGCCCCCGCGACCACCCCATAGAGAATCGTCTTGCTAGCCGGGGTCACCAACCGGAGCGGTGTACCCGGCACGAAGGTTTCCAACACGCCAGAGACATGCGTGAGCTGCTGCTCAATGCGGTCGCTCAGTTTTTCAATCGCTTTACTGTCTTGCTTTTGGGCGATCGCCGCCTGCCGATACTGGTTCGTCTCTGATTCCAACTGGCGAATTGTCGCCGCCACCTGCTGCCTGGCCTGCGCAGCTACAGCATCCGGGTCATGGGCTTCTACCGAATTCACCTCCGCCAACCCCACCGACTCCCGCACCGCATTGATCGCCTGAAGCTGGGTCAGCGGCTTACTTTCACTCTTGGCCTCCACCAACTCCAGATACACCGGCCCCGTGAACTCGCTCGCAGTCTCGCTGTCATCGGCCATCACCTCCATCCGCGCCAGTGGTCTGGCGTCCAAATCCAGCTGATCCGCCTCCAGAATGTTCTCCCCCATCGCCCGCGCCTGATCCACCAGGTCGCAGTACTCCGACTCGATCAGGCTGTAGACCGCTTCCTGTTCGGCAATGGGTAGCAAGGGAATCCGCCCGGTCATCTTCTTAATCAGGGCAATATCTGAGCCACCGCTATCTCCCTGGGCCGACGGGAAGTCCAGCTTGGCATTCAGTTCTGGGTCATCGGCCAGCAACTCCGTCACCACCTGTTCGCCGTAGGGATTCATAAAATCCACCACGGTGTTGAGCGAGATATCCGTCTCTCTTGCTGCCGTAGTGTTGGCATTCAGACTCGCCATCTTGCGACAGAGTATTGCCCCTGGTCGCTTTTCGGCTGGGAGGTCACCCATCAGCAGCGTGTAGTTGGGCAACGCTACCTGCCCGGTGCGATGCACCCGGCCCAGCATCTGCATAAACACATTGATGTCCCGCTCCGCCTGGGCCACAATCATGTGGCGGGGCCGCTGGTCAGCAAACTTCTCTGAGGCATGGAGCGAGATGCCGGTCGAGCCCGAACAATTCAGCAGAATGACATCGGCATCCCCGGCATTGAATCGGGCCACCAGGGTTGTTTCTTGTTGTTGAGAGGAAAATGAGGTGGTCTAAGTTACGGATAACAAATCCAATCGTGACTTAGACCATGAACCTCATAGAGCAATTGAAGCAAATTCCTGACCCTCGTGGTCGCCATGGGCAACGCTAT